>NZ_JBIVOP010000008.1:0-212536 GCF_044754175.1 Neobacillus sp. NPDC093127 | reverse complement strand
ATGACGGACACGATTGGGTAGTAGACATTGACCTTGAAAGATTCTTCGATACAGTTCATCACGATAAACTCATGCGAATTATTGCCAACACAATAAATGATGGTGATGTCATCTCGTTAATCAGAAAATACTTAGTCAGTGGAGTCTTGGTGAAAGGGAAATATGAAGAAACACCAGTCGGGACTCCGCAAGGAGGAAACCTTAGCCCACTATTGAGTAATATTATGTTAAATGAACTCGATAAGGAACTAGAGAAAAGAGGACTACGGTTCGTGAGATACGCTGATGACGCTCTCATTTTTGTAAAGAGTGAAACAGCCGCAAACAGAGTGATGAAATCAATCGTGAGATTTATAGAAGAAAAACTAGGATTAATAGTCAATGTGGAGAAGAGCAAAATCTCTCGCCCAAAAGATTTAAAATTCTTAGGATTTGGGTATCATTACGATATCAAAAACAAGAGGTATCATGTAAAACCCCATCTCATGTCAATACAGAAATTTCAAAGGAAGCTCCGAAAACTAACAAAGCGTAATTGGAGTGTACCGCTAGACTTCCGAATTTTAAAACTAAAACAAGTCATACTTGGGTGGGTCAATTACTTTAGAATTTCAAATATGAAAAAAGCGCTGACTACGATAGATAAGAAGCTTCGCTCCAGAATTAGAGTTATCATCTGGAAGCAATGGAAGGTATCACGGAAACGAATCAAATCGCTTGTTCAATTAGGGATTCCTGAAGAAGAGGCGAAAGGATTAACTTTCTGTCGAAGAGGTTATCGGTATATCGGATTATCGAAAGTCGTACAAAGAGCAATCTCAAATAAAAGACTAAAGCAGAGGGGACTTCCTTCTGCTTTAGAACATTATCTAAAAGTACACACTGTAATATAAATTGAACCGCCGTATACGGAACCGTACGTACGGTGGTGTGAGAGGGGCGAAAATAATTAATTATTTTCCCTCTACTCGATTTGCCATAGAATAGGAGTCCCTCCTTCGCAAGAGAGGCACGCTCTTTATTTAGGCATTCGCCGTACTGTACATGAACTTTTAGTATAGGAAGCTGACAAGTGCCAACTTATGTATCTTTTTTCCTATATTTATTTTGGTGACGGTTAAACGCTAACGAAAGAGAGGTAATATAAACCTGTTATTCCAAACACGTTAAATCAAATAACCATCTATTAGGGAAAAAGGGGTTTAAGTAATAACAATTGAAAACAGAAATGGTATTCGTTATTAAATGATGGGAAATCCCCCCCTTTTTTTTCAATTTCCACTAATTCTAAGGAAATAAAATGTTAATTTTCAAAAACTATTATATAATGGGATATGATAATGTATGTATTAATTATTTAAATATTATTTAAGGTCAAAGTGATGTCGTGTTAATGAATCTAAAGGGGGGAGTCGAAAAAAGTGAACAATGGTAAACTGAGTGGTCTAAAATCATTTATTAATAATCCATTAGGTATAATTGGTTTATTTCTGGTACTTGTAGATGGTATTGCAGCATTTGTTATTATTCAATCTAAGTTAACGTACAGTTTAAATTTAATAATAGTATTATTTATAGTCTTATTTCCAGTGTTTGTATTGTTAATATTCTATAATCTTGTTACGAAGTATCATAAAAACCTGTATGCCCCATCGGACTATAAAAACGATGAGACTTTTTTAAAAACATTTGATCACAGTTTACAAACTACTGTAGATATACCTGTTAATGAATTCTATAAAAACATGTTAGAAAATGAAAGAGACAATAATAAAGAACTCGTGAAAATTGTGGAAAATTTGGAGGGACAATTAAAAGAACTGGTTAGTAAAGTAAATGGTATTGAAATCACAGATGTGGTAGGAGAAGAGAAAAAGCAAGAAATTAGCAAAATGAGTAAAAAAATAGTGAATGCTGTAGATTTATTAAAAAACGAGCAATTTTTAATATCAGTAAATGCCAAACTTCGCAACTCAAAGGAATTGGAAGGGCACTTCCAAAAATTAGGGTTCAAGACTGAGTTATATGATAATAACATTAAAAAAGAAAAGGATGCGCAAGAAAGTATTTGGTTAGGACATAAGGTCCCTATCGAAACAGTTAAAAGTGTGATAATAAAAGCACATAATTTTTATCCGCATATAAAATATATACATTTAAGCAATGATAATATGGATAAATATACACCGGATTATATTCATAATCAAATATTTATTGGTGGTGCTACTTCAGCAGCTAAAAGATTCAATCTAACGCCTTTAAGTTCGGATGATTTCGAGAAAATAAAAACATTTAACAACTTAAAAGAACTCCATTCTTTTATAAGAAGTTTTTATCAATCAACTATTTGAAATAGTTGAAAAGAAATAATGCTTTTACTAATCTGATACTATTAAGATTCTATAAGTTAGTTAAAGGATACAAAGAGACATGCGAGCCAAAAGTGGTTCGCTTTTTTGTTTGTATAAGATTACAGGATGCCACCCCTTTGCAAGAGCGACCCCACCCTTGATTTATGCAATACGCCTGGTGCAACACAAATTTAATAGTCAAAACTCGCAATCTTTCTGTACCCCTTTGGACTAGGTTAGATAAGGCTAGGCTAGGTCTGGTGGATAAGGTATAGTATGGGTTTAATTATTGTGGCATTTGCTTAACGCAGATGCTTTTTTGTTTCTGATGAGATTGTTTATATGGAACTTAAAGTGTAATAGTAAAATTAAGGGGGCAAATTCAAATTTTGATGGTAAAATAGTAGTAAATAGGGAGTGGAGGTGCTTAATTTTATGCTACTAGGTATACATAAAGAAAATATAATAGAGAATTTTGTTACAGATGTATTGGAAGAAATGAATGAATCAGATAGAACACTTGATGCTTCTTACACTAGAGTATCGGCAAAATGGTTAGGTTACGATTTAGAGGAAGATTTTTTTGTGGATGGATCCGGTGATAGAGGATTAGACTTTTGGTATCCTACAGATTCTGGTTTTGATTTATTTCAGGTTAAAACACAGGAAACCACTGACCCACAACACATAAGTAATATTACCTATGATAAAGCTGGAGTAATGGATTTAATAAGGATTAAGACATATTTAACAGATGAAGAGGGGATTCCTGAACATAATGAGAAATTAAAAAAATTCAAGGACAGATGGACCCATATTATCAGTTCAAAAAGATTAGCAGAAAAAGAGAACAACTCTGAGAACCTCCCAATTACTGTGAATTTAAGTTTGATTGTTATTGGGGAGGGACTTACAAAACAAGCATATGATGAATTTGAGGCGTTCAACCGGACTTTGAGTTCTCCTGTTCAATTTTGTGAAAACGTTAATATTGAATTCAGGACGAATATAATAAATATCACAGATATTATTGAGGCAAGATGGCGTGAAGATAACAGAGAGTGGAAAAATATTAATGGAAAGAAGCAAGATTGGATTGAATTACGCTGTGATAACGACCAAATTCTTAATAATTCCTTTAGTGCAGTGTTCTATTGTCCGGCAATAGATTTAGTATCTGCGTATAAAAACTTTGGCTATCAATTGTTTGAGCCAAATGTCCGTTGTAATATAAAAAAATCAAAAGTAAATTCTGCAATAAAAAAGTCAATCCAGCATAGATCTTCCAGAAAAGAGTTTAGGTATCTAAATAATGGAGTTACTATTATTTGTAAAAGTTATGGAACCCCTTCGAAAAATCGAAAATCATTTAAGGTGACTGAGCCGGGAGTTGTTAACGGTCTTCAAACTGTGATTTCTATTACGGAAGCTTACAATACCTTATCTAATGATGAAAAAATAGACTTTGAAAAAAATTGTTTTGTAATGGTAAGGATTTTGCTTACAAATGCCGTGAAAAACGTGGATCAAGTTGTTAGGGCAACAAATACACAAAATAAAATGGAACCAAGGAACCTTCTATCGAATAATCCTGAACAGATACTATATGAAAAACTATTTGCCGAGTTGGGTTGGTTTTATGAAAGAAAGCAAGGCGCTTGGGATGCTTTCGCAACGGATCCAAAAAGATGGAGTACACTTAATAATAAAAGGAAGTCTGATTTTTTAATTAATCCTAAGAATTTAGGGTCTAAGGCAAGAACAGTTGATAATGAAAGCATTGCTCAAACCTGGATGGCATTTATTGGATTTTCCGAGGAGGCTGTTCACGAAAAATCGAAAATTTTTGATAGGGAAGATTGGTATAATCTGGTGTTTATGCATCGACCACAACAACATGGTTATGATTTTAAATATCAGCTTCAAACATTTGAACAAAATGCAATTAATGTCGCACCTACTCCCGAACTTTTACTTGTTTCCTATCTAGTTAGAAACTTCGCTAGGAATGTAACACCGTCAGCAAGAGAAAACTTCAATTCTGCTTGTACTAGAAATGGCATAGATCCTAGTAAGAAATCAAGAGAAGAGGTTATTGCAGAACTGTCCAAGGATAGTGAGTATCTTTTAGGATTGGCTTTATCAGGAATGTCCTTTAACTTCGTAGAATATTTTGGCTATGCTTTATTCAGATCCCTTGGTAAGAACATTTATCAAAGCGGTCAATCCCTTATGAAAAATGGTGTAATGAAAGATTTATATTTAAAGCAGTCATATAAAGAAGTTAAGAAAATTGTTGAAGAGGAAACTTTTGACTCAAACGATGTTTTATGTGTTATGTGGTATTCATTCCGACAAGTAATTAATGAAATGCTTAGTAGTTTTTGGGCGGAGAGTTTTCGTTCCACAAGTAACAGGTCTAGGTTTATTACCCACAAGGAAACCCGTTCAAAGATTATCCAGGGATTGGAGGACCTTCATAAATATACCTTAAGGACTCAATATACGAAAATATGGGCTGCTGGTATAGAAACTCAAAAGGGCATATTTGGATTTGTACAGGAAAACCTAACCACAACAAAAATTAATGTATAACAGTTATTGGAAATTAAATTTGGATAATTTCAGAAGGGTCGAGAAAAATCAATCCTTTTTTCTTTAGAGAAAGTGTAAATAAAAAAGTCTTTATTGAAAGACACAGTTCAGAGCGATACGCCTCAAATTGCCAAAACACAATTTACAGTAGGGCACAGTGAAGCATATTTTGACGCTGTAAGGAAGCAATCATTGGATGGCATCGTCTTAAAGCGGAAAGACTCTCGTTACGAGTCGGCAAGTAATCACATTCGTGGCTAAGGTAATTAACTACCACTACGCAGAAGCTTTCGTGATTGGATACCTAAAGCAGCCGAAAGACTTTGGATTAGTACTCTCGGACGAGGATGGAAAATATCTAGGAGTAATGGAACTTGGTGTACCACAAAAAGAAAAGGCAAAGGTTTACCGTTCACCTATTGCTAGTAAGTCTGAAGGCATAGCATACATTTCTTCAATCGAGTGTCGTGTAAAATACCGTAATTTAATGAAGTCAGGCGTATTGCGTCTACCTAGTTTTGTAGAGTGGGTTTAGCGACCTTCTCATTTTTTGATGTAATAAGTGTATTTCTACGCTTTTCTTCTATAGATATTGCGTGTTATAATGAAAACGGTCGAAAGTTCGTCAAATGACCGTATCAGTGCACGTTTCAAAAAGCGTACATATAGCGGTTTGGTAGCCGGATAGAGCATACGCCTTCTAAGCGTACGGTCGGGAGTTCGAATCTCTCCTGGGACGCCATACTACATACCAATAACATTTAACTCACTTTTATAGTGAGTTTTTTTTATGTTCCATTTATGCTAAACTATTTTTCAACGACAAGCCAAAGGGCGGATTTTTATGAAGAAACGGGAGCAAGCCAAAAGAATCGACAATCTGATCTTCTTCCCAGGAATGGAAAAGAGATTAACAGATAAGGGCTTAGAGAGCCTGCATAATAAAAAATTTAACGAAGCAATCACTCTTTTGGAAGAAGCAAAAGTGCTGGACCCTGATAATGATGACATTTTAGTCGGACTTGTGCTTGCCTATTTTGAAGCAAGTTCTTTTAAAAAAGCAAAAAAACTTGCGAATGAAATGCTGTTAAAAGGTATTGGCGACTATTTCCAAATGGTGGATTTATATTTAACAGTCCTCATTCAACTGCATGAATACCAGGAAATTGTTGAAACCATTGAGGTTTTATTAGAAGAAAAAGAGATTCCGCCGGATAAACATGATCATTTTTTAACCATCCTTCAATTTAGCAAGCGGATGGCCGAGAATCATCTTCAAGACGGCAGTGAAGAAGAACCAGAAGAAAGCAGCCTCAATAAGTTAAATCTATTTGAAAACAATAATTTAAATGAACAAATGCTCCTTATTTCAGGTTTGGCGGAGAAGAATATCCGCCCATATGTCCCGGAAATTACCGAATATTTAAAAGCTGACAATGGCCATGCCTTTCTCAAAACGATCCTGTTAACACTGTTAAAAGAGCAGGAAATTGATAAAGAATTAGTGGTCAGGAAATTCTCGCTAGAGGAAAAAGTAATTCCTGCTAAACTGCCGGAAGTTAGGGTACAGCCTAGGATGAAGGAAGTAAAGGAGTTATTAGAAATTCACTTAGAAAGTAATAATCCTGTTCTATTTGACAATACAATCGGAATGGTAGAGCGGATTTTTTTTATTAGCTATCCTTTCACGCTAGAACCGGAAAGCCCCGCAGCATGGGCTGGAGCCTTTCAATTACTTGTTGAAGAATACCTTGGCTTAAATCCGAAAATCGGGAAAATTGCGCAGGCATACTCTGTTCACCCGAAAGAAATAGGGCAGGCGGTTGTAAAAATCGAAGAAATTGAGAAAATTTCTTATCCTAATATATAGCCTTTGCTGTTGAAAGAAAGCAAACCTATGATATAATGTAGGGGTTGCATTGTGTAAAAAATATATTTTACATTTAAAAAAATGGAAAAATGGCTTGATGAACAAGACATTTTCCTACTCTAATTCGTCACGAATGATATGAGAATAGATTGTTGGAGGGAAAATAGGTATGACAGCAAAATGGGAAAAGTTAGAAGGAAACCGCGGCGTTCTTACAGTTGAAGTAAGTGCTGACAAAGTTAGCGAAGGTCTAGACGCGGCATTCCAAAAGGTTGTTAAGCAAGTAAGTGTTCCAGGCTTTCGTAAGGGTAAAATGCCTCGCGGAATGTTTGAAAAACGCTTTGGCGTAGAATCACTTTATCAGGATGCATTAGATATTCTTCTTCCTGAAGCATATGGAAATGCAATTGACGAAACAGGAATCGAGCCTGTAGATCGTCCAGATATCGACATCGAGCAAATGGAAAAAGGCAAAGAGCTTATCTTTAAAGCAACTGTTCAGGTTAAGCCTGAAGTGAAACTAGGCGAATACAAAGGTATTGAAGTAGAAGCATTCGATACAACTGTTACCGAAGAAGATGTAGCTAACGAATTAAAAACTCTTCAAGAGCGTCAAGCAGAGCTTGTGATTAAAGAAGAAGGCACTGCTGAAAATGGTGATACTGTTGTTCTTGATTTTGAAGGATTCGTTAATGGCGAAGCATTCGAAGGCGGACAAGCTGAGAACCACACATTAGAACTAGGTTCAGGTTCTTTCATCCCTGGCTTTGAAGAGCAGCTTGTAGGTGTAGCAGCTGGCGAATCTAAAGACGTGGAAGTTACATTCCCTGAAGAATACCATGCGGCTGAACTTGCTGGTAAGCCAGCAGTTTTCAAAGTAACTGTTCATGAAATTAAAGGTAAAGAACTTCCTGAATTAGATGACGAGTTTGCAAAAGATGTTGACGATGAAGTTGAAACATTAGATGCACTTAAAGAAAAAATCAGAACTCGTTTAGAAGACGGCAAAAAGCATGAAGCAGAGCACCACCTTCGCGATACAGTGGTTGAGTCAGCTGCAGCAAACGCTGAAGTAGAAGTTCCAGAAGTAATGGTTGAAACAGAAGTAAACCGTATGCTTCAAGAATTCGAACAACGCTTACAAATGCAAGGTATGAACCTTGAGCTATACTTCCAATTCTCAGGTCAAGACGAAAAAGCCTTACGTGACCAAATGAAGGAAGAAGCTGAAAATCGCGTGAAAATCAACTTAACGTTAGAAGCGATTGCTAAAGCGGAAAACCTTGAAGTATCTGACGAAGATGTAAACTCCGAGCTTGAGAAAATGGCTGGCATGTACAACATGACTGTTGACAACATCAAACAAGCACTTGGCGGTTTAGAAGGTATTAAAGCAGACCTTCAACTTAAAAAAGCAGTAGACTTTCTTGTTGAAAATAAGAAATAACTAAATCAATATGGCAGGGCGCGATTTTAATCGTGCCTTGTTTTATACATTTTTCAAATTACATATTATAATAAGTAGAGGGAAACCTTTTTAACAAGCAGGAAAACGTTCCCTTAAAGGCGAATTAATAATTTCCATACGGCTTTAAGATTTATTTTTAAATATTATGGTTAAGATTAATGAGTACATAGTTTTTTAATTGAGTTGCACAAACAAAATAAGAAAAAAGAAAACATAATCGTGTAAGCTTTTTATTTCCAGTCCATTGGCATCATGTGTTACAATGCAAAATACATACCATTGATAAAAAAGTTTTGTTTGTGTAATTCGCGGGCATTGAATATAGTTTTAACATGTTTTAAGGGGTGAAAGGTTTGTTTAAATTTAATGATGAAAAAGGACAATTAAAGTGTTCTTTCTGTGGAAAAACACAGGATCAAGTTCGGAAATTAGTTGCAGGGCCGGGCGTTTATATCTGTGATGAATGTATCGAGCTTTGCACAGAAATTGTTGAGGAAGAACTTGGGACAGAAGAAGAAGTAGAATTTAAAGATGTGCCAAAACCAAAAGAAATCTGTGAAATTCTCAATGAATATGTTATCGGTCAGGACCAGGCGAAAAAATCGCTGTCCGTTGCGGTCTACAACCACTACAAGCGCATCAATTCCAACAGCAAGATTGATGACGTCGAGCTTTCAAAGAGTAATATTTGTATGATTGGACCAACAGGTAGTGGGAAGACTCTATTGGCGCAAACATTGGCGCGTATTTTGAATGTACCATTCGCAATTGCCGATGCTACATCTCTTACTGAAGCAGGCTATGTTGGCGAAGATGTTGAGAACATTTTATTAAAATTGATTCAAGCGGCTGATTATGATGTTGAAAAAGCGGAAAAAGGGATTATCTATATTGATGAAATTGATAAAATTGCCCGAAAATCTGAAAATCCTTCGATTACAAGAGATGTTTCCGGTGAAGGTGTTCAACAGGCATTATTAAAAATTCTTGAAGGCACAGTAGCAAGTGTTCCGCCTCAAGGGGGAAGAAAGCACCCGCATCAAGAATTTATCCAAATCGATACAACGAATATTTTATTTATCTGCGGTGGTGCATTTGACGGAATTGAGCCGATTATCAAGCGCCGCTTAGGCCAAAAAGTAATTGGTTTTGGCTCAGGTCCAAAGCAGCAGGAAATTAGTCAAAAAGAGCTTCTTTCAAAGGTATTGCCTGAGGATTTACTCCGTTTTGGATTAATTCCAGAGTTTATCGGTCGTCTTCCGGTTATTGCCAGCCTTGAGCAGCTAGACGAAGCGGCATTAATTGAAATTTTAACTAAGCCAAAAAATGCGCTTGTTAAACAATATCAAAAAATGCTTGAAATCGATGAAGTTGAGCTGGAGTTTGAAGAAGATGCTTTGACTGAAATCGCTAAAAAAGCAATTGAACGCAAAACCGGTGCCCGCGGCTTACGTTCAATTATTGAAGGAATCATGCTTGATGTCATGTTTGACCTTCCATCACGCGATGATATTTCAAAGTGTATCATTACAAAGGATACCGTTATCGAAAACAGTATTCCGAAGCTTGTTTTGGAAGACGGAACAGTAATTGAAGAAAAATCAGCTTAATCTGTTCGGGACCTGGCCTTTTGGCTGGGTCTTTTTTGTGGGTTTTTTTCAGTAAATGTCTAATTTGGCAAAACTCCAATCTATGTGTGTTTTCCAATAAATGTCTAAATAGACAAACCCCCTCGAAAAATAGACAAAACCACATGAAAATCCGGCGGCTACTTCCAATAAATGTCTAATTAGCCATAACTCCTTGAAAAGTAGCCAAAACCCTTTGAAAAGTAGCCAAAACCCTTTGAAAAGTAGCCAAAACCCTTTGAAAAGTAGCCAAAACGCTTCGAAAAATAGCCAAAACCCCAGAAAAAGTAGCCAAAACCCCTCAGAAAGTAGCCAAACTAAAAAAACTCTCCAAAAAACACCAGAAGTAAGTCTTAAACCGATTCCCCCGACGGAATTAGTTTTACATTTTGTGGTTTATTCCGCCAATCTGCAGGAAATACTTATTAATATATATTGAGTAAGAAGTGCAGGAGGGAAATGTATGAGTTGGACGGGGATTGCCTTATTTATACAGCTATTTTTCGGGATTATCATCGGGCTGTATTTTTGGAATATGCTGAGAAACCAGCGGACGCAAAAAGTATCCATTGATCGGGAATCCCGTAAGGAAATGGAGCAGCTCCGCAAAATGAGATCAATATCATTAACTGAACCATTAGCTGAGAAAGTTCGTCCCACAAGCTTCAAGGATATTGTAGGACAAGAGGATGGCATCAAATCATTAAAAGCTGCCCTATGCGGACCGAATCCACAGCATGTAATTATTTACGGACCGCCAGGCATCGGGAAAACAGCAGCTGCCCGCCTCGTATTAGAGGAAGCAAAAAAGAATCAGAAATCACCCTTTAAACCAGCCTCTGTTTTTATCGAATTGGACGCGACAACCGCACGATTCGATGAAAGAGGAATTGCCGACCCGCTAATCGGCTCTGTTCATGACCCGATTTACCAAGGGGCAGGAGCGATGGGCCAGGCGGGGATTCCACAGCCGAAACAGGGAGCAGTCACCAACGCCCATGGCGGTGTTCTATTTATCGATGAAATTGGCGAATTGCACCCGATTCAAATGAACAAGCTGTTAAAAGTATTAGAGGATCGCAAAGTTTTTCTCGAAAGTGCCTATTATCACGAGGAAAATAATCAAATCCCGACACATATCCATGATATCTTTAAAAATGGCCTGCCCGCCGATTTCCGCTTAATTGGGGCTACAACAAGGACTCCCAGCGAAATTCCACCGGCCATTCGTTCCCGTTGTATGGAAGTTTTCTTTCGCGATTTAACGCAGGAAGAAATCGTGAGTGTCGCAAAAAAGGCGGCTGAAAAGGTAAATCTGCAAATAAATGATACAGGCGTGAATACCTTGTCTACATATGCGCGAAATGGGCGTGAGACGGTTAATATGATTCAAATTGCTGCCGGACTTGCCATTACGGAAGACCGGACGTATATTAAAGACGAAGATATCGAGTGGGTCATCCATTCGAGCCAGATGACACCGCGGATGGAAAGAAAAATAAATGATATTTCTCACGTGGGTCTTGTGAATGGACTAGCTGTTTATGGGCCAAATTCTGGTGCCTTGCTTGAAATTGAAGTGACCGTAATCCCGACTAAGGATAAGGGAACCATCAATATTACTGGTATCGTCGAAGAAGAAAGTATTGGCGGTCAGGGGAAATCGATTCGTCGAAAAAGCATGGCGCGCGGGTCAATAGAAAATGTTATTACCGTTTTACGTTCGATGGGTGTGCCGGCAAACGATTATGATATCCACGTTAACTTCCCGGGCGGGGTTCCGATAGACGGCCCATCGGCGGGAATTGCGATGGCGACCGGGATTTATTCGGCCATTTATAAAATTCCAATTGATAACACGGTAGCGATGACGGGTGAAATCAGTATCCATGGTAATGTGAAACCAATCGGCGGTGTCTATCCGAAGGTAAAGGCGGCACGAAAGGCAGGCGCCAAAATAGTGATCATTCCGGAAGAAAATATGCAAACCATCTTGAATGAGATTGACGGCATCCGGATTGTTCCAGTTACCCATCTACATGAAGTATTTGAACTGGCACTGGTGAATGCCTATCCGAAAAAAGAAACGATTGACTTCGGGAAAAAAGAAGCGATTACCGCCTCGATTGATTTTTCAAAAAAAGAAACGATTTGATCAGAAACTTCGGTTTGTTTTTAAACAAGCAAACCGGAGTTTTTTCGTGCCAAGGAAGAAATCCGATTAGTTGGGGAAAATAAAGTTATAGTGAAAAAGTGAATACGATTTACTCTAAAAATAGACACTTAAAAACAAATAAGATAGAATTGTACAAAGACTAATTCAACAAAAAATTGATTTGTAGATGGAGGTGCAGTATTTTGGCGAATAAGAACGAATTGACCGTCCCCCTCCTGCCGCTTCGGGGATTGCTTGTCTATCCGACAATGGTGCTTCATTTAGATGTAGGTCGTGAAAGATCGGTGCAGGCACTCGAAAAAGCAATGGTAGGTGACCATTTAATATTCTTAACAACTCAAAAAGATGTCTCAATTGATGAGCCTTCCGAAGAGGACTTATACAAGCTGGGAACGTTAACTAAGGTTAAGCAAATGCTAAAACTGCCAAACGGCACAATTAGAGTACTAGTTGAAGGTCTAAACAGAGCGGAAATTGTCTCTATTTATGATGGAGAAGATTATTACTCCGTCCGTATTGTCACCTTTGAGGATTCGGATACAAAAGATGTCGAAGACCAGGCCTTGATGAGAACAATGCTTGATTATTTCGAACAATACATAAAATTATCGAAAAAAATCTCGGCAGAAACGTATGCCTCCGTTACCGACATTGAGGAACCCGGCAGAATGGCGGATATTATCGCTTCCCACCTGCCTATCAAGCTAAAGGAAAAGCAAGAAATCCTAGAGACAATTGATGTTAAACAAAGGGTAAACCGTGTAATTGACACGATCCACAACGAAAAAGAAGTCCTTAATCTGGAAAAGAAAATTGGTCAGCGTGTCAAGCGCTCAATGGAAAGAACGCAAAAAGAATACTACTTGCGTGAACAAATGAAGGCGATTCAGAAGGAATTAGGCGATAAAGAAGGCAAAACAGGCGAAATCGCTGAACTCACGAAAAAAATTGGGCAAGCAGGGATGCCTGAACATGCTCTTCAAGCAGCACTTAAGGAGCTCGACCGCTATGAAAAGGTACCGGCAAGTTCCGCAGAAAGTGCTGTCATTCGTAACTATATTGAATGGCTGATTTCCATTCCGTGGTCAAAAAAGACTGAGGATGATATTAATATTAACCGTGCAGAAAAGATCTTAAATCAAGATCATTACGGCCTTGAAAAAGTAAAGGAACGGGTACTTGAATATTTAGCTGTTCAAAAGCTGACCAATTCTCTTAAAGGGCCGATTCTTTGTCTTGCCGGACCTCCGGGTGTTGGGAAAACAAGCCTTGCGCGTTCCATCGCTACATCGCTTAACCGCCACTTTGTCCGGATTTCACTTGGGGGTGTCCGCGACGAGTCCGAAATTCGCGGTCATCGCAGAACCTATGTCGGGGCAATGCCCGGCCGCATCATTCAAGGAATGAAAAAAGCAGGAACGATTAACCCCGTCTTTTTGTTAGACGAAATCGATAAAATGTCGAGCGATTTCCGCGGGGATCCATCAAGTGCGATGCTTGAGGTCTTGGACCCCGAACAGAATCGTAATTTTAGCGATCATTATATAGAAGAAACATACGATTTATCAAAAGTCATGTTCGTTGCGACCGCTAATAATCTGGCGACCATCCCTGCTCCGCTGTTAGACAGAATGGAAATCATCACCATCGCCGGCTATACGGAGCTTGAAAAAGTTCATATTTGCCGCGATCATTTGCTTCCGAAGCAAATCGCAGAAAATGGACTTACAAAAGGAATTCTACAAGTCCGCGATGATGCTATCCTTAAAGTCGTCCGCTATTACACACGCGAGGCGGGGGTTAGAAGCCTAGAACGTCAAATGGCAACCATCTGCCGGAAAACGGCGAAAATTATTGTTGCAGGTGAGAAGAAGCGTGTCATCATTACTGAAAAGAATCTGGAAGAGTTTTTAGGGAAACCGAGGTTCCGCTATGGAATGGCGGAGGCGGAAGATCAGGTTGGGGTAGCCACTGGTTTGGCTTACACAACTGTTGGCGGCGACACCCTGCAAATCGAGGTATCGCTTTCACCGGGTAAAGGTAAGCTTGTTCTAACCGGTAAGCTTGGTGATGTCATGAAAGAATCAGCCCAGGCGGCCTTTAGCTACATTCGTTCGAAGGCAAAGGAATTGGGGATTGAAGAAGATTTTCATGAAAAATATGATATCCATATTCATGTCCCGGAAGGTGCAGTTCCGAAGGACGGTCCGTCAGCGGGTATTACCATGGCTACGGCACTGGTTTCAGCTTTAACAGGCAGACCAATCCGGCGCGAGGTAGGTATGACAGGCGAGATTACGTTAAGAGGAAGAGTGCTTCCGATTGGCGGCTTAAAAGAGAAAACACTCAGTGCCCATCGAGCAGGTCTGACGAAGGTTATTCTTCCGAAAGACAATGAAATGGATATTGATGACATTCCGGAAAGTGTCCGTAACGAATTGGAATTTGTTCCGGTAACCCATTTAGATGAAGTTTTAAAGCATGCGCTTTTAGAAGGTGGAAAAGAATGAAGGTAGTCAGTTCAGATATTGTAATAAGTGCGGTTAAGCCGGAACAGTACCCGGAAACAGCACTGCCCGAATTTGCGCTTGCTGGGCGCTCAAATGTCGGCAAGTCTTCTTTTATCAATAAGATGCTTAACCGGAAAGGTTTAGCGCGGATTTCTTCCAAGCCCGGTAAAACCCAAACGTTAAACTTCTTTCTTATTAATGAAGTGCTTCACTTTGTCGATGTCCCAGGGTATGGATATGCAAAGGTTTCAAAGACGGAGCGGGCAGCCTGGGGAAAGATGATTGAAACATATTTTACGACTCGCGAGCAGCTAAGGGCCGCTGTTTTGATTGTTGATTTGCGCCATCCGCCGAGCGCAGACGATGTGATGATGTATGAATTTTTAAAGCATTACGACATCCCCTGCATCATTATTGCAACGAAGGCGGATAAGATTCCTAAGGGAAAGTGGCAAAAACATTTAAAGGTAACAAAAGAGACATTAGACCTTGATGCGGGCGACCATATTATCGTCTTCTCCTCTGAAACAGGTGAAGGAAAAGATAAGGCGTGGTCAATTCTAGAAAGCTATATGTAAAAAAAACGCCGGGCGCATGCGCTCGGCGGTTATTTTTTCTTTTTTAGTAGAAAATAGATACCAACAACGATTAACAGCGCGGGCCAAAATTTCCATATGAAGCTCACTCCGTTTTGGAGCAAACCAAAGTATCCGGCAATTTTATCATAAAATAGCAGCATGACTGATAGAATGAGAAAGAGAAAAGCCTGAAACAAGCCATTGCCGGTCTTTTGAAACCGAAGAAAAAATCCAATTGAAATAATCAAGATTAACATGCCGATATTGTTAGTCGGCCAGTACGAGACACGGCCGGCAAGAACGTATTGAAGACCAAAACCAGCCATAATGACACCGGGAAGAAGGGCCTCATAATCCTTAGCCAAATACCCCTGCCCGAAAAAGGCGGCACCAACAATGATAATCAGGGTCGGCCATGTCGAAATTTCTTGAAAAAAACTTATTCCTGTTTCCTGTAATAAAAAATATCCACCAAATCCAATCAGGATAATTCCAGGGAATATTCGCTGGTTTTTCATCGCAAAACACCGCTTCCAGTAAGGTTCACTTGAATCATATCCGTTTTTTTGATACTGTACATAGGGTAGTATATAAACATATCTTATTCAATTTCTAATATTACCACAATAGTTTCATTTTCTGTTCACATTTAGCGGGTAAAAGTCGAAATTGCTCGTGATATAATCTTATTAGTTGAAACTGTATTATTTAGTGGGGGTGTCCTTATCAAATGCATATATTAGTGCTCGGTCTTAATTATAAAACTGCCCCTGTAGAAATCCGTGAGCGGTTGACCTTTAATGAAGCCGATCTTGTTGATGCCATTAAGAAGTTAAACTCCAAAAAAAGCATCCTGGAAAATATCATCTTGTCTACGTGTAATCGAACGGAAATTTATGCGGTTGTCGATCAGCTACATACAGGCCGCTATTATATGAAAGAATTTCTGTCCGAATGGTTCGGAATGGAACAGAAAGAATTTTCGCCATTTTTATTTGTTTACGAAGACGATGGTGCGGTAGAACATTTATTCAATGTGACTTGCGGCTTGAACTCCATGGTTTTAGGGGAAACGCAAATCCTTGGACAGGTACGGACGAGCTTTATGTCAGCTCAACAGGAAGAAACCACTGGTTCTGTGTTTAACCACTTGTTTAAACAAGCAATCACACTAGCGAAACGAGGTCACTCGGAAACAGAGATTGGCGCAAATGCCGTTTCTGTCAGCTATGCGGCTGTGGAACTGGCGAAGAAAATCTTCGGTTCCCTTGCTGGGAAGCATGTGTTGATTTTTGGAGCGGGAAAAATGGGCGAACTCGCAGCCCAAAACTTGCACGGTAACGGCGTGAAAAAAGTAACAGTCATCAATCGGACGTATGATAAAGCAAAGGTGCTGGCGAGCCGTTTTAATGGTGAAGCAAGAACAGCAGCTGATTTGGAAAAGTCATTGGTAGAAGCCGATATCTTAATCAGCTCAACTGGTGCAAAGGACTTTGTCATTTCAAAAGAAATGGTGGCAAAGGTTGAAAAGAAGCGCAAGGGCAAACCGTTATTTATGGTCGATATTGCCGTACCGCGCGACTTGGACCCAAGAATAGCCGAGCTTGAAAACGTCTTTTTATACGATATTGACGATCTAGAAGGAATTGTCGAGTCCAACCTGCAAGAGCGTAAGAAAGAAGCTGAAAAAATCGGACTCATGATTGAAAAAGAAATCGTGGACTTTAAACAGTGGCTTGGAATGCTCGGCGTGGTTCCGGTTATTTCCGCGCTTAGGGAAAAGGCTTTGGCGATTCAGGCGGAAACAATGGATAGCTTAGAGCGAAAACTGCCGAACTTAACGGACCGGGATATTAAAGTATTAAATAAACATACAAAGAGTATCATCAACCAGCTCTTAAAGGATCCAATTTTACAAGCGAAAGAATTGGCTGCAAGACCTGATGCTGAACAGGCGATGGGTTTATTTATGAAAATCTTTAATATTGAAGAGCAGGCCCAGGAACAACATTCGAAAGCAGCCGAAACCAATCAAATGCCGGTTCAAGAAGTTCAGGCTTCCTTTCGGTCATAGAGGGGGCCCCCGTCTATGTTCGAAGTCTTCATGACAAGGATTCATGAATTAACAGTAGTCGTATACGCCTTCAGTGTATTGCTTTATTTCTTTGATTTCCTACATCATAACCGGAAGGCAAACCGCATTGCCTTCTGGTTACTTGCATTTGTATGGATTCTGCAAACCGTTTTTCTGTCTTCCTATATGATAAGAACAGGCAGATTCCCTGTGTTAACAATTTTTGAGGGACTCTATTTTTATGCTTGGGTATTAGTCACATTGTCACTGGGGATAAATCGGTTATTGCGGGTCGACTTTATCGTTTTTTTTACGAATATACTCGGCTTTATCGTCATGGCGATTCATACCTTTGCTCCGATGCAATACCATTCGCATGTCATGGCCAAACAGCTTGTGTCTGAACTGCTGTTAATCCATATCACAATGGCGATTCTCTCTTACGGAGCCTTTTCATTGTCGTTTGTCTTTTCGACGTTATATCTGCTTCAGTACGATTTATTAAAGAGAAAAAAATGGGGAACCAGGCTAATTAGGCTCGCAGATTTAGAGAAGTTAGAAAGATTATCCTACATAATGGCGGTTATCGGCGTTCCCATGCTGCTCCTAAGCCTTATTCTTGGTCTGCAATGGGCGTTTCTAATGGTGCCGGGAATGCCTTGGTATGATATGAAAATCATCGGCTCGTTTATATTGCTGATGGCTTATAGCATTTTCCTTTACCTAAGGATTGTGAAAAACCTGCCCGGCAGAAAATTAGCGATTTGGAATACAGCGTCTTTTTTAATCGTAATCATTAACTTTTTCTTATTTGGTCAATTATCATCATTTCATTTATGGTACGCATAAAACCTAGGAGGCAATCATGCGAAAAATTATTGTAGGTTCTAGACGAAGCAAGTTGGCATTAACACAAACAAATTGGGTCATGGATCAGCTGAGAAAGCTTGATCCATCCTTTGAATTTGAAGTGAAAGAAATTGTAACAAAAGGCGACCAAATCCTTGATGTTACCCTTTCGAAGGTGGGCGGTAAAGGTTTGTTTGTAAAGGAAATTGAGCAGGCGATGCTTGATAAAGAGATTGATATGGCTGTTCATAGTATGAAAGATATGCCGGCTGTATTGCCGGAGGGTCTCACTATCGGCTGTATTCCTTTCCGCGAAGACCACCGCGATGCCCTTATTTCAAGAGGTCACGTGAAATTAAACGATTTGAAACCAGGTGCGATAATCGGTACGAGCAGCCTGCGCCGCAGTGCCCAGCTGTTAGCGCAGCGCCCGGATTTAGAGATTAAATGGATTCGCGGCAATGTCGATACACGATTAGCAAAACTAGAGTCTGAGGAATACGATGCTATTATTTTAGCAGCAGCAGGCCTTTCCCGACTTGGCTGGGCGTCTGAAGTAGTAACTGAATTTTTGGATGCCGATCTTTGTATCCCTGCGGTTGGCCAAGGGGCATTATCGATTGAATGCCGTGAAGACGATAAAGAACTTCTAGAGCTGTTTGAAAAATTTACTTGCAAAAAAACGGAAAGAGCCGTTCGCGCTGAGCGCGCCTTCCTGCAAAAAATGGAGGGCGGCTGCCAGGTACCAATAGCTGGTTTTGCCCGTGTTGAAGACAACGATGAAGTGGTCTTAAATGTTTTAGTTGCTTCGCCTGAAGGCCATGAAATCTTCAAAGAAGAACTGAGAGGTCAAAATCCGGAAGCGCTCGGCGTCCAGGCTGCAGAACTTTTAATTAAAAGAGGAGCCAAGGACCTGATTGAAAAGGTCAAACGGGAGCTCGAGGGTTAATGCTAAAATCCTTGCCCTTGCTTGATAAAAAGGTTCTTGTTCCGAGAGGGGAAGGTCAAGCGGGATCCTTCTCCAAGCTTGTTGAAAGGTTTGGAGGGATTCCGATTGAAATCCCTTTGATTGCCTTTCGTCCGCTTGAGAAAAACGAGCGTCTTCAAGAATTGCTGAAGGTCCTTGATACATATGACTGGATTATTTTTACGAGCAATATCACGGTTGAAACCTTCTTTTCTTTTTATGAAGAGACAGGTCTTGATTTTCCAAAGATTGCTGTGATTGGGAAGAGGACTGCAGAGGTTTTGCAGGAACGGGGGCTTCATGCAGAGTTTGTCCCATCGGCATATGTGGCGGAAGTATTTGTGGAAGAGTTCTTGCCGTTTGTGGGTAGCGGTACCCGGGTTTTCCTTCCGAAGGGGAATCTCGCCCGCGAATATATCGCCAGCTCCTTGTCAGGTGTTGGTGCCGTGGTTGATGAGGTCGTCATATATGAAACGTACATGCCAGAAGAGAGCCGAGTGAAGCTTGCAGGAATGCTGGCCGACAAACAGCTTGATATCCTGACGTTTACAAGTCCATCAACGGTCGATCATCTCATGGAAGTGGTAAAGGAATATCGATTGGACGAGCAGCTGCGAAACTGTGTAATCGGCTGCATCGGACCTGTGACGGAGCAGAAACTTCATGCTTATGGATTGACGGTTCATGCTTCTCCAGAGGAGTACACCGTAGCAGAAATGATTAAAAGCTTGATAGCTTATTTAGAGGATACTCGGGTTTGAGGTGAAGATAGCGGTGCGATTCGCGAGTAACGTGGCGTTAACCGCCAGTAAACGTGTGTTATCCGCCAGTAAAGCGGCGCCATTGCCAGTAAAGCAGCAGTTTCCGCCAGTAAAGCGGCGCTCAACAAATAAGGTAATTTTTTCGGGGGGTATTTATATAATGGAACTTCAATTTTCGCGTCATCGCAAACTGCGTTCAAGTGCCAATATGCGTGCACTTGTCAGAGAGAATCATTTAAGAGCGGAGGATTTCATTTATCCGCTATTTATCTATGAAGGTGAAAACGTTCGTAACGAGGTTTCATCGATGCCTGGCGTTTTCCAAGTATCGCTGGATCACCTTCAGGCGGAGATGGAAGATATCGTTGCACATGGAATTAAGTCGGTCCTGCTGTTTGGCATTCCGAAAACAAAGGATGCATGCGGTGAGCAGGCATATCATGACCATGGCATCGTTCAGGAAGCGACCCGTTTCATTAAAGAAAAATTTCCGGAAATCATCATTGTTGCCGATACATGCCTCTGTGAGTATACAGACCATGGTCACTGCGGAGTGGTGGAGGGTGAACAGATCCTTAACGACCAATCGCTGGAACTACTCGTAAAAACAGCAGTGGCGCAGGCGAAAGCAGGAGCAGATATTATCGCACCATCTAACATGATGGACGGCTTTGTGGCAGCAATTCGCGCCGGATTAGATGAAGCTGGGTTTACCGAAATACCGATTATGTCTTATGCTGTAAAATACGCATCAGCATTTTACGGACCTTTCCGTGAAGCTGCAGAGGGCGCACCGCAGTTTGGCGATCGCAAGACCTATCAAATGGATCCGGCAAACCGCATGGAAGCATTCAGAGAAGCAGAATCCGATGTTGCAGAAGGGGCAGATTTTTTAATCATTAAGCCTGGTATGCCGTACCTTGATATTGTTCGTGATGTGAAAAATAACTTTAATTTACCAGTCGTTGTCTACAACGTCAGTGGTGAATATTCAATGGTTAAAGCAGCTGCACTAAACGGCTGGATCGATGAGAAAAAGACTGTGCTTGAAATGCTTATCGGCATGAAGCGTGCCGGTGCAGATTTAATCATTACCTACGCGGCAAAAGATGCCATTCGCTGGTTAAAAGAAGACGAATAAACAATATTTGAAAAGAGGGAATAGAATGCGTTCGTATACAAAATCGATTGAAGCATTTAAAGAAGCCCAAAACTTAATGCCAGGCGGCGTGAACAGCCCGGTTCGCGCCTTTAAATCCGTAAACATGAGTCCGATTTTTATGGAAAGAGGCAAAGGGTCAAAGATCTATGATATCGATGGCAACGAATATATTGATTATGTCCTTTCATGGGGTCCGCTCATTTTAGGCCACTCCAACGACCGTGTTGTCGAAGCGTTGAAAAAAACAGCAGAACAAGGGACAAGCTTTGGAGCTCCAACCTTATTAGAAAATAAATTAGCCCAGCTAGTAATTGAACGCGTGCCGTCGATTGAAGTAGTACGAATGGTCAATTCAGGTACAGAAGCAACGATGAGCGCACTCCGTTTAGCCCGCGGCTATACAGGCCGCAACAAGATTTTGAAATTCGAAGGCTGCTACCACGGCCACGGTGATTCATTATTGATTAAGGCCGGTTCAGGCGTGGCTACACTTGGCTTGCCTGACAGCCCTGGGGTGCCAGAGGGAGTAGCCTCAAATACGATAACGGTTCCTTACAATGACCTTGAGAGTGTAAAATTTGCCTTCGAACAATTCGGCGAAGATATCGCTTGTATCATTGTTGAACCTGTTGCCGGTAATATGGGACTTGTCCCGCCGCTTCCAGGCTTCTTAGAAGGTCTGCGCGAGCTAACTTCGGCAAACGGATCTTTGCTGATTTTTGATGAAGTTATGACTGGCTTCCGTGTCGGCTATAATTGTGCACAAGGCTATTTCAATGTTACCCCTGACATTACCTGCCTCGGTAAAGTAATCGGCGGAGGACTACCTGTTGGCGCATACGGCGGTAAAGCGGAAATCATGCAGCAAATCGCTCCAAGCGGCCCGATTTATCAAGCAGGAACCCTATCAGGAAACCCATTAGCGATGACAGCAGGTCTGGAAACATTGAGTCAATTAACACCTGAGCACTACCAGGAATTTATCCGTAAAGGCGACTTGCTTCAAAAAGGGTTTGAGGCGGCAGCTAAAAAATACGAGATTCCAATTACCTTTAACCGTGCTGGTTCGATGATCGGCTTCTTCTTTACTAATGAGGAAGTTATCAACTATGACATAGCAAAGCACTCTAATTTGGAATTCTTTGCTGCGTACTATCGGGAAATGGCTAACCAAGGAATATTCTTGCCGCCATCACAGTTTGAGGGATTGTTCTTATCAACTGAGCACTCCGATGCAGATATTGAAAAAACAATTCAAGCAGCAGAGGTTGCTTTTTCAAAATTAAAATAAGCAATAAAGCACACTCCTCGAGTGTGCTTTTAATTTACAAAAATTATCGTTGTAAAAAATACCAATATGCTATAAAATACGATGGAAATGAAATTTGTCGATAAATGGAAGATGGAGTGGAAGGCAAATGAAAGTTAAAAACTGCGTTGTTTCCTTTTTAGCTGTTGTTCTTATTTTTTATATGGGCGGTTGTGAAAATCCCTTCTCTCCAAATAAAGAAAGTGCAACTAAAGATTTTCATAATTCAAATGAAAGACCAAAAAATATAGATAAAACACCGATGGAAAAAAAGGACCCCAGTATAAATAAGGAAGAAAGTGAAAAAGAGAAGGCGGCGCTTGCGCAAAAGAATGAAGAAATGTTGCAGCAGAAAATTAGAGAGTATTTAAATACTAATAGCTTAAGCGGTACTATTGCTGTTGTAAGAGGAAAACATATCCTTTTTAACGAGGGTACGGGGTATGCAAATATCGAGAAAAAGTCATTGAATACAGCTTCAACCACCTATCCAATCGGATCCATTACCAAAATCTTCGTTTCAACTAGTATTATGATGCTTCAAGAAAGACAGCTATTAAATATTCAGGATCCGGTTTCAAAATATATTCCTAACTTTCCAAATGGGGATAAAATAAAATTGTATCATTTATTAACTCATACTTCGGGAATACGGTCACCAAACTGGCAGAAAAGTGATAAAACACCGTTAAATTTAATTCAGGAAATTGAAAAAGCACCAATAAAATTCCAACCAGGTGAAAAATGGGATTACCTCGATGCAAACTATATGATTCTAGGATATATCGTGGAAAAAACTTCTGGGACTTCACTGCATCAATTTATCCAGGAGAATATTTTTAATAAGATTCCTCTAAAGGAAACAGGATTTGTTACACACGAAAACTCTGTTCCTTATTCATCGATGGGCTATATGAAAAAAGATGATATAGAAAGACCTACAAATTCGCTTAATGCCTATACCTTATTTGGATGTGGAGATATTTATACAACCGCTTATGATATGGCGCACTTTGATCAAGCATTGCTAAATGGCGAACTTATTTCTAAAAATAGTCTTTTGGAAATGACTACTCCGTCAGGTACACACGCCAAGTATGCGCTTGGTATTTATAATGATTTTGATAAAAATTATTATTTCAGTATCGGGGTATTGGGTGGATGGTATTCGATGCATGCTTATTATAAAGATAAAGAACATACACAAATTGTTATCCTGATGAATTCACGCACTAAAACCACTGAAATAGGAAATATAATGAAAGACATTTACCAAATGGTCATGGCTTCGCCTTTGTCATCTGAAGTAGATGGTGCCATATAAAACCAAATACAATTTGACCTAAGCCAGTCCGCGGACTGGCTTTTAAATTTACATAGTTTGTGTGTTTGAAAGCAGTTTGGCGAAATAACTCTCAAACTTGGCGAAATCAATCCCCAACTTGGCGAAATTAATCCCCGAGTTGGCGAAATAACCTCGAAACTTGGCGAAATTAATCCCCGAGTTGGCGAAATAACCTCGAAACTTGGCGAAATCAATCTTCAAGTTGGCGAAATTCCTCCCTAAATCGCCGCCAATCTACTCCAAATCGCCGAAAACCGCACCCCGAATCACCGGCAACCCCATCTCATACCAAATCTAAAGCCGGAAAACCATTTAATAATCAGAAAAACTCAAATCCTTTCCTCATCCCCACACACTTTTTTATCATAAATAAAAATATTTCCACATAGAGTGTAAGTGACATAGTGATTTTGCGTGAAGGAAACGAAAGGAGGAGTCGCTTTGTCCCAAGAGAATCAATCGTGCCTGCGATTTTCTTTGGAGGAGTCCTTGTGGTTTAGAAAAGGACAGGAAGTCGAAGAACTTGTTTCGATTTCCCTAGACCCGGACATCACCATCCAGGAAAACGATCAGTATGTAACCATACGTGGTTCGCTGGAACTCACCGGCGAATATAAAAGTTACGACGCTAGCGATGGAAGCGAGGATGAAGGCTTTACCTCGCAAAAGTTTGTTGAACGGGTGGCGGAACGAGAAGAAGGAAGCTGTGAATTTTCCCACCGTTTCCCAGTCGACATTACGATTCCGAATAATCGGATTCAAAGCATTTACGATATCGATGTCCTCGTTGAATCCTTTGATTATTCCCTGCCGGAACGCAGCTGTTTGAAGCTTTCTGCAGAACTGACCATTAGCGGCCTTTACGGATCTGAACAACAGCAGCAACAAGAAGAGGAGCCGGAATACGAGGTTCTTAACCGCACAGAAATGCTTGCGGATGAGGAAGAAGTCTTTGTTGAACAAGAAACAGTTCAAAGCGCCTATGAAGAAAACTTCTTATTTGAGGTCGAGGCGAGAAAGCAGCAAGAAGAAGAGAGTGTGGAAGTTTTACCTAAATTTCCAACCTTCAACTATCAGCCTCAGGAAGTGAATGAGGAAGAAGACTACGAGCCACTATGGAACCTTCAGGAGGCAAGAAGTGAAAGCAGCCATCATGAGGAAGTAAGCTTTGAACAAGAGTCCATCCCAAATACTCACTTCGAAGAGGACGTTACAAATGTGGAAGAAAGTTCATCCTCATCCGATGACATCATAAAAAAGGTAAAGAAGAAGCTGACAAAAAAGAAGAGCATGACGCTGACAGAGTTTTTTGCCCGCAAGGATGAAAGTTCCGGGCAAGTGAAAGTAAAGGTATGTATCGTTCAAAAGGGTGATACCCTTGATGGACTGGCCGACCGTTATGACGTAACGGTTCCAAACCTTCTTCGGGTTAATAATCTGGAACTCAATCAGGATGTTTATGAGGGTCAGGTATTATACATTCCAGCGACGCTTGCGAAAAAATAACTTTTAAGAAAAGAAGTTGAGCGGGTTTCTTCAACCTGCTCACCTTCCATTTTTGTAACACTTCTGGCCTTTTTAAGGAGAGTAGAATTCTGATGAGTGAAATGAATCGCCTAGAAGCAATTCATCCTATTTTAAAAGATTATCTTGTTGAGCCCTATTTTGTCGAAGATTACGGCGGTGTCCAAAAGATTTATTCCAATAAAGGAACGTTTGCCCTGAAAAAAATTGCGCCGACAATCGGTACGGATTTCATTCGCCACGTTCATCTGCTTTACCAGAAGGGCTTTAATCGGATTGTCCCAATTTATCCGACAATGGACGGCAGGTATGCAGTCCTACACGAGAATAATCTCTATTATCTGATGCCATGGATGTCAAATGATTATAAGGAAGACCGCGAGCATAAAAATCAGCAGTTATTCCGGGAATTAGCCCGACTTCATACGCTTTCCGCCAAAGAAATCACGGTGAGCAACGAAGAACGAACAGAGCACTATGAAAAGACGATAGAGCAAATGGATAAACATCAGGAATTCCTCGATGGCTTCATCGATGAATGTGAAAAAAAGACGTATATGTCGCCATTCGAATTGTTATATTGCATGTATTATACCGAAATAAGCCAGGCACTGCGCTTTTCGAAGGCTAAATTTGAAGAGTGGTATGAAAAGACGAAAGAAATTGAAAAAGCCCGTATGGTCATTACCCACGGGAAATTATCGTCTGAGCATTTTTTATTTGATGATCGCGGGTACGGTTTTTTTATCAATTTTGAAAATGCCCGATACGGTTCACCTATTCATGATCTCCTGCCGTACTTATCACGCTCCCTAAATACGAGCCTAAAACGAAGTGATACGGCCCTTGACTGGGTCTATCATTACTATAAATACTTTCCATTTAAAGAAGATGAGAAATTATTATTCTACAGCTATTTAGCCTACCCGATTCCAGTGATCCAGGTCGCAGAAAGCTACTTTCGAAAACAACGTCCAAGGAATGAGCTGAAATTTGTCCGCAACCTCCAGCAGCATTACTGGCATTTGAAAAATTCAGAGTATGTCGTCATGCGCATGACGGAAATTGAAGCCCAACAGCAAATGAAAGAAGGAGCCCAGCAGCAGAGTGATTAACTGCATAATGGGCTCCTTAAATAATTTCGAAATAGATGGTAATGGCGATAACGATAAAGAATGATAATAATAAAACATCAAAGACGGTTGGTAAAAACATCGTTCGAATGAATTGAAAGATAATAAAAGGCAGAATCAATTGTCCGCAAAATCTCCGAAACGTTCTAAACCAGGGACGGTGTTTATATTTTTGAAAATTTCCCCTCACTTAAAAACCTCCCTTTTCAAATCAGGCATTTGTTTATATATATTCTAAACATTTGTAAATTCCCCTGAAAAATCACATATAGTATAAATTAAAAGAAATTTGGTCATCATGATTGACGTCAAGCCTTATTTTTCGTAGTATAACTATATAATTTAATTAGCGTAAGCAAAGACAGGGAAGAGTACGACGTCAGCCTGCTTCAAGAGAGGGAAATCATTAGCTGAAAGATTTCCTAAGAGGAACGGTCGGAAGGTCACCCATGAGCTTCTTCTGCGAACGGATGTCACAAATCCTATTAGTTGAAGACGGATCAAATCCGTTATCCTTTTTTAAGAGCCAATCATCTTTCTTGATTGGAAAAAAGGTGGTACCGCGAAGCAAACTCCATTCGTCCTTTTATGACGAGTGGGGTTTTTTGTTTTTTAGTGGAAAAGGAGCGGAGCGCCGCAAAAATGAGTCAGTTTAACAAATTTAGAACAATTATTAAATTTTTCATTGTAAAGGTGTTGAATGGCTCTGCTCGCACCACCTTTATTATTAGAAGGAGGAAGTAAAGATGGAAACAAAAGAACTAACGATGCCAACTAAATACGATCCGCAATCGATTGAAAAAGGGCGCTATGATTGGTGGCTCCAAGGTAAGTTTTTTGAAGCAAAAGATGATGAGGGCAAACAGCCGTACACCATCGTAATCCCGCCGCCGAATGTAACCGGAAAACTTCATTTAGGTCATGCGTGGGATACAACCCTGCAGGATATAATCACCAGGATGAAACGGATGCAGGGCTATGACGTTCTTTGGCTCCCCGGAATGGATCACGCCGGAATCGCTACCCAGGCAAAGGTTGAAGGAAAACTGCGCAGTGAAGGAAAAAACCGTTACGACCTAGGAAGAGAGAAATTCGTGGAGGAAACGTGGAAGTGGAAGGAAGAATATGCTTCCCACATCCGGGCGCAGTGGTCAAAGCTGGGTTTAGGGCTCGACTACAGCCGTGAGCGTTTCACCCTTGATGAAGGATTATCTGATGCCGTTCGCGAGGTTTTTGTAACCCTTTATAAAAAAGGTCTGATTTACCGCGGCGAGTATATTATTAACTGGGATCCGTCGACAAAAACAGCTCTATCTGATATCGAAGTAATCTACAAAGACGTTCAAGGTGCTTTCTATCATATGAAATATCCGCTGGCAGACGGCTCTGGTTTCATTGAAATCGCCACAACCCGTCCAGAGACGATGCTTGGCGATTCAGCTGTTGCTGTTCATCCGGAAGATGACCGCTACAAGCATTTAATCGGGAAAACCGTTATTCTCCCAATCGTTGGCCGCGAAATCCCAATCGTTGGAGACGATTATGTTGATATGGAATTTGGTTCAGGTGCTGTTAAAATCACGCCGGCCCATGACCCGAACGATTTTGAAATCGGCAACCGTCATAATCTTGAGCGCATTCTTGTGATGAACGAAGACGGCTCGATGAATGAAAAGGCAGGTATATATCAAGGCTTAGCCCGTTTTGAGTGCCGTAAGCAAATTGTCAAAGACCTGCAAGAATTAGGCGTTCTATTCAAAATTGAAGACCATTTGCATTCTGTTGGCCACTCTGAACGAAGCGGCGCTGTTGTTGAACCGTACCTTTCTACCCAATGGTTCGTAAAAATGCAGCCGCTTGCCGATGAAGCCATTGCCCTTCAAGCAAAAGAAAATAAAGTAAATTTCGTTCCAGATCGTTTTGAAAAAACATACTTGCGCTGGATGGAAAATATCCGCGATTGGTGTATTTCGAGACAGCTTTGGTGGGGCCATCGCATCCCTGCTTGGTATCACAAAGAAACAGGTGAAGTACACGTTGATCATGAGCCGCCTGCAGACATCGAAAATTGGGAACAGGACAATGATGTGTTAGATACATGGTTCAGTTCAGCACTTTGGCCTTTTTCAACAATGGGCTGGCCAAACAAAGAAGCAGCAGATTTTAAACGCTACTTCCCAACAGGCGCACTTGTTACTGGCTACGATATCATTTTCTTCTGGGTTTCGAGAATGATTTTCCAAAGCATTGAGTTTACAGGCGAACGTCCATTTAAAGATGTTCTGATCCATGGTCTCGTTCGTGACGAGCAGGGGCGCAAGATGAGTAAATCACTTGGCAATGGTGTTGACCCAATGGATGTCATCGATAAATATGGGGCGGATGCCTTACGATATTTCCTATCAACAGGAAGCTCACCAGGTCAGGATTTACGTTATAGCACCGAAAAGGTAGAAGCAACTTGGAATTTTGCCAATAAAATTTGGAATGCCTCCCGTTTCGCGTTAATGAATATGGATGGTATGACATATGAGGAAATTGATTTCAGCGGTGAAAAGTCTGTAGCCGATAAGTGGATTTTAACTCGCTTAAATGAAACCATTGAGCATGTGACGAAACTTTCAGAGCGCTATGAATTTGGCGAAGTAGGCCGTGCCCTTTATAACTTTATCTGGGATGATTTCTGTGATTGGTATATTGAAATGGCGAAGCTTCCATTATATGGTGAAGATGAAGCAGCCAAGAAAACGACCCGTTCGATTCTTGCTTATGTGTTAGACAATACGATGCGTTTATTACATCCGTTCATGCCATTCATCACCGAGGAAATTTGGCAGAACCTGCCGCACGAAGGCGTGTCGATT
Organism: Neobacillus sp. NPDC093127; assembly: GCF_044754175.1. Taxonomy (NCBI): domain Bacteria; kingdom Bacillati; phylum Bacillota; class Bacilli; order Caryophanales; family Bacillaceae; genus Neobacillus; species Neobacillus sp. NPDC093127. The sequence continues at coordinate 183,372 of NZ_JBIVOP010000008.1, read as the reverse complement.
ATTGAAGCGAAATGGCCGGAAGTAAATCCAGCGTTTTCTGATGACGAAGCAGCCGGTGAAATGAAGCTGCTGATGGAGATGATCCGGTCTGTACGGAATATCCGTGCTGAAGTAAACACACCAATGAGCAAGAAAATCAAAATGCTCGTGAAAGCAAAGGATGAACAGGTTCTGAAAGCTGTCGAAAACAACCGCAGCTATATCGAACGCTTCTGTAACCCGGAGGAATTACAAATGGGGACAGACGTCCAATCGCCGGAAAAAGCGATGACCGCCGTTTTAACCGGCTTAGAAATCTTTCTTCCACTCGAAGGCTTGATTAACATCGACGAAGAAATTGCCCGGCTTGAAAAAGAATACGAGCGATTAAATAAAGAAGTAGACAGGGTTCAAAAGAAATTAAGCAATCAAGGCTTCATGAAGAAAGCACCAGAGAGTGTTGTTGCGGAAGAACGTGCCAAGGAAAAGGACTATTCCGAAAAGAGAAGCATTGTTGAAGCACGGATTAAAGAATTAAGAGGATAAACAGAAAGATTGAGGCGAATCCAGCATGGATTCGTCTCGCCTTTATGAAAATCTTTTGAAAAAACGATCAAAACTCCGTCGGTACGGTTCATTTTCACAGGTGACTGTCATTTTTCTGCGGTTTTCTGTAGTTTAACAGGGAATTTACAACTTTTATCGGCGATTTTTTGAAGTTTATCAGCGAATTTGCATGTTTTATCAGCGAATTTCCAACTTTTATCAGCGAATCAATAAATATAACGGAAGGGGCGGTACTAAATGTTTTCAACCTATAAAGAAGCCCTGGAATGGATTCATGCTCGCTTACGGCTAGGCATTAAACCAGGATTAAAACGAATGGAATGGATGATGTCCAGGCTTGGCAATCCAGAAACAAAGATAAACACAGTCCATATCGGCGGAACAAATGGAAAAGGCTCAACGGTTACTTTTCTACGTTCGATTCACGAAGCCGCAGGCTATACAGTTGGAACCTTTACCTCGCCATATATCGAGCAGTTTAACGAGCGTATAAGTGTGAACGGAAAACCGATTACCGATGAGGAATTGCTAAAGCTTGCCAATGTCATTCGTCCATTGGCGGATGAATTAGAGGAAACAGAGCTTGGCGGTCCAACTGAATTCGAAGTCATTACCGCAATGGCATTTGATTACTTTGCCAACAACAGCAAGGTGGACATCGTTATTTTTGAGGTAGGTTTAGGCGGGCGGTTCGATTCAACCAATATCCTTCATCCGCTAGCTTCGATTATCACCAATATTGGTCTTGATCATACAAACATCCTCGGTAACACCTACGAGGAAATCGCTTTTGAAAAAGCGGGAATCATTAAGGAAAATACCCCTGTTTTTACCGCCGTCAAACATCCTGGTTCACTTAACGTGATTACCGAGCAGGCGGCTAAAAAGACCGCGCCTATATACCGCTTAAATCAAGAGTTTTCCATAAGCGCTCATGAATCGCTAGAAAATGGGGAATCGTTCACATTACAAACGGAAACACAAACCATGAACGAGCTTAAAATCAGAATGATGGGCCAGCATCAAACAGAAAATGCTGCACTGGCTGTCATGGCAGCCCAATTTTTAACTCAAAAAGGCCTGTTCAACGTTAGCAGCCCAGCCATCCGAGATGGTTTAAAAAAGGCATACTGGCCCGGGCGATTTGAAATTCTCTCGCAAGACCCGCTCGTCATCATTGACGGGGCCCATAATGACGAAGGCGTTACAGCATTAGTCCAAGAGTTATCAACCCGTTACCCGGACCGTCAAATTCAGATTGTGTTTGCGGCCTTAAAGGACAAAAAGCTCGACAAAATGATCGCCAAGCTTGACGCAATTGCCCATCAAATCTCGTTTGTCAGCTTTGATTTTCCCCGTGCCGCAAATGCCGAGGATTTGCTGCAAATCAGCCAATCAGGTAACAAACTGGCGGTCGACAACTGGAAGACCTATTTGTTAGAAGAAATTTATAACCTAGGTGCGAAAGACATGGTAGTAATTACCGGTTCTCTCTATTTTATTTCGGAAGTTAAACCTCATTTATGTAAATATTTGAAAAATAAGACGATTTATCTATGACAAGCCACCTATTATTTGATAAAATTAGATTATCTTGAATTAACGATAAATGATTTCGAAAAAAGGCGGAGCGTCGCCACAACGAATTAGAGGGAGGGGGAGAGTCAGATGCCTGTCAAGCCACAAGTGCAAAGAACGATTTTTCTAGTTTGGTTTTTGCTGGTTCCAGCCGGTTTATGGTTTACCTATACCCATTATCCCCCTCACTTCACCGGCAATTGGGTAGATATTTTGGCGTTTTTACTGTTAACACTAGCTGTTGCGTCGATGCCAATTGTCATCAATGATATGTTTATCTTTCTTATTCAATGGGTGGCACTTGCGACCTTTTTAAAATTCGGCTTATTTGTCGAAATCCTCTTTGCTCAGGCAGCGGTCATTAGTTTACTTGTACGGCTAAGGATCCTGAAAAATGGTCAATTATTTCGTCTGCCGCTGAATTTAATTATGTTCTTTATTGTTTCTTTTGTCAGCGGGATTATTTATTTCTTAATTGGCGGTGAAACGGGTCCTAGCTTGTCTCACGATAGGCATGCACTGATGCTTGCTGTTGTCTATGCCGTGTTAAGTTATCTATTAAATCAAATCATCATATCTTTTAATCTCTTTTTTATTTATAAACGGAAAGAGTCCTATTTTGGCAAAGACTTCTTTGCGGAAACGATTACGACATTAATCACCTTGCCGATTGGGATTATGCTGTACATTTTATACAAACAGGTGGGATTACTAGCAATCTTGTTTGTCGGCATTCCGTTTGTTAGTTTGTCAATAGTGTTTAACCTTTACTATTCAAGTCAGAAGATAAACGAATACTTACAAAAGGCAGCGGAAATAGGACATCAATTAGCCGAACGCCTGAATGTTAACGAGGTCATTCACTTATTTATCCAAAAGCTTAGTGAAATGCTGCCGGTTGACTATGCCTACATCCTTGAGGTGTCAGGAGACGAGCTTAAATTAATTCGCCGGATTGAAAGCGGTGTCGTTATGCCGAATGACATTAAACCATTGAAAAAGAACGAAGGTATTTGCGGCATGGTTTGGGCGAAACGGGAGGCTTTTCTATTCTCTGCAAAAATGGAATGGAGAGGTATTACTACCGGCGATATCCCTAGTGATATCGAAAGTATTCTTTGTGTCCCAATCGTAAGCAGTAAAAAAGTAACGGGAGTATTATTACTGGCGGCAAAGAAGAAGCGCGCCTATGAGAAATTCCAGCATATGATTATCGATATCCTTTGCTCCCATTTTGCCGTTGCGATGGAAAACGCCAAGCATTATGAACAAACCAAAAGGCAAAGTGAACGCTGCGCGTTAACAAAATTATATAATTATCGCTATTTTGAGAACATGTTAAACGAAGAGTTTGAAAAAATGGCTAGTTTTCAACGCCAGATGCTTTCTTTAATCATCCTTGATATCGACCATTTTAAAGAAGTAAACGACACCTATGGCCACCAAAGCGGCAATGAAATCCTTATCGAACTTGCAAACAGAGTGAGCAAGTTAGTCGGCGCACGCGGAACAGTGGCTCGATACGGCGGCGAGGAATTCGTCGTGCTATTACCCGATACCTCAAAGGAAGAAGCCTACCAAATGGCTGAACACATTAGGCAGTCAGTTGCGAACTGGCCGTTTACCCTTCAGCAGACATTAGACCAAAAACAGCAGCAGGTGAGGATTACGGCTTCGATTGGAGTCGCAACCGCACCAGAGGATGCTGAAGATGCATTGGCATTGATCCGGCATGCTGATCGGGCATTGTATGTTGGGGCGAAACGGGCTGGGAGGAATCGGGTGGCGGAGTATTCGTCGTGTTAAAAAAAGAGGATTGTCCTAGTTGTTAATTTAACAACTTTGAACAATCCTCTTTTTAATTATAGTCAACATTATTAATTATGGTGTTAATATTATCTCCCCAGTTAATTTGGAAAGTTGGAGAAATATAGGTTCCACACTCTGACTTAAATATGGCATCAGTAACTTTATAGGGTGATGTTGAGCTGCTGTTTACATTTCCAAATACTAATAATTTTCCAGGAGGGTTACTACTAGATACTGAAATACTCCCAGCTGTTAAATTTCCTCGGACACACATTTTTGAACCAGAACCAATTGATAAAGATTTTCCTACAGTTGCATTTCCCCCAACCATAATCTTTGATGTTCCGTAAATATCTAAATGTCCCCCGAATGTAGCGTCAGATTTCGTTTCAACTTTAAAATTTAATGCCTTATTCATATTATTTCCAATAGTAATAGGGCCTTCAGCATGGATGGAGATGTTACTTTTATTGTTTTCATTCCCGGTGCCTACCTGTGTAAATGAACCTGTAGTATATATGGTTTGAGTGGATTTCTTAAATAGATTATTTCCACTAAAGTTCCCGTTTCCGGCAATATAAACCTCGGTACAATCGAGAGTACTACATCCTGCTTTTGGCTTAGGAATTTCATTGTAGGTTGGTAGGGTGTAGCCATTAGAAGATCCATTGCCAGCCAAATTAATTATAGAATCTAAGTTAATTATCATTTTTGCATTAAGTTTGGACCCAGTACTCACACTATTTTCCTTACCAACAATATCAAAGGTGATATTTACTTTATTCAATTTCGTATCAGGGTCAGGAACAGCAATTAAGTTACTTATTGTAAATGAAGCATTGGTCGTATCGATTGGAACAGAAGGTTGCGGGATTCCAATTGGATAAGCTTTTTGAATTTCATCTGCTAATACAATTGCTGCCTGTCTTTTAAAGTCTGCTGAAGGGGTGGCGGTCATTATCGTTTTTACTCGATCATTTACAATAGTTTGTTTAGATTCAAATAGATTTTGTACTGCAACCTGATAATAGGATACCCCCATTTCAGCTGTATCAATAGACAATGATTTCTTTTCAACCACCTGATTTTGCTTTACGCTTGTAAAGCCTTGTCCCATGAATGAGAGCATTACAACCATAAAAACAACTGTAATAAGTAAAACAGTTACAAGAGCATATCCTTGTTCATTTTTAGTTCTGTCCATTAATAACCAACTCCCTTCATCCGATAAAGAAAAGTATCTATAGTTACAATGTTTTTAGGGTTTTTTCTATCACTTGTTTTTACTTTTAAAGTGACGTCGGTTTTATTTGGTTCAATTAATACTGGGCCTGAACCATTATTGGTTGTATCAATCTTAATTTCTAGATTATAGCAAATTTGGGAATGGCTATATACTTGTGTTTTCGCTGAAGTAAGTTTGTCTTTTTGATAAATTACTGTGATATCACAGTTAGAGGAGCTAATTGTATAGTTTATATTTGATTGATGAATCTTCTTTATATTAGTGATGATAATATTTGTTTCCTGCTGCATAAAATTTCTTGAAATAGCTTTTTTTGAATATACAAACCCTTGAAAAAAAACATTCCAAATAATTACACCAACTATAGAAAGGATAGTTAAGGTTCCGAGAACCTCGATAAGTGTTAATCCACGTTCATTTCGAATCAAGTACACCATCTCCTATCTTATTACATAACCATAGGTTTCACTTACCACATTTCCTCGTTTATTAAATAGTTGGATTTGGATAAGATGTGCTTTAGAAACATTAGATTCTTTACTAGGAGTTATTTTTATTTTTATCGTTACATTAAAACTTCCGTTGACAGTATAAAAGTAATAAAAGCCACCTTCCGTTTTTTTATTAGTCGGTAAATCCTCTAGTGTTTCATTGGTAGGATCAACAAGAAAGGATTTGACATCCGGTGAGTTTTGCCAATCGATAAGTATTTCTTTTGCCGTATTAATAGCTTGGGTTTTATCTTCATTTTGCTTATTCATAAACCCCATTTGTGGGAAAAAACGCATCACAGACAAAAAAATAATCGATAGAATAACAATTGATATAAGTAATTCAAGGAGAGTTACACCTTTCTCATTTTGAACAAATTTCATACATTATCCTTTCCCTTCCAGGGATTAAATAGGTTATTTAATTTAAAGAAGTAGTTATCAATAATCATTAAATAAATTTTAGTAAATATACCCTTTAAATATTTTCCAACTTCTTTTAAACTTGTTAAAAGTATTATACAATATTTAGTAAGCGAATATTGTCTAATTTTTGAAGAAATGAACATAAAATTAAAGACTATGAAAGAAAATGTAGTTTAATAGTATAAAAGGAATAAGAGAACAGGAGTGAATAGATGCAAACTATTATATGGGCATTTGGTTCTATGTTAATACTTATGTTGATTATATCTTTTCTACCGCTGGGATACACCATAAAAGGTAAGTTTTTTGTCATTTTAGCTAGTTTTATGTTAGCTTTAGGAGGAATTGCTGCGATTGCATCTTTCCCATTATGGGAAACTGCGATCATGCTTGTTTTGCTAATCTTTTTTGCTGCCTACTTTATGGATAAGCGCTTTGGTGCTCTATTTTATAAAGATATTCCTACATTAAAAGAAGAATTAACTGAGGATTTTGATATCCCAGTTTCGAATTTGAAGATTGATATGATGAAAAATAACGATTCTATCGAATTAACTGAATTAGAAATGGTAGAAGCAACCATAGAGAATTCTATTCAAACATTTGTAAAACCACCTATAGAACAATTGATTGACAATAACGAAGATATTTCATTTTTACTAGAGCGGAATTCTGAAAATGAGGTTTCTGAACTGAAGGAAACAGAATCTGATCAAGAAATTGGATACTTATCCGATATCGAGAGTTTACTTGATGAAGAAATTTCCAAAACGGATGATCAAGTGAAAAGTAACTGGTTAGAAGAAATCGATGAATTACCATCCTTAGATGATGAAGAGAGGTCACATCTTCAAGCTGTTCCTAATAAAATTGAACTGTTAGAAGATACTCCATTGGAGTTTCTTATTGCCACAAAAGAAGCAGCAGCTGACAAAGACCATGTTGAAGAAAAAATTGAAACGAAAAATAAGTTAGCTTTGCAAAAATAATTTGAAGGGAGGCAGGGAATTTGGGTAAAAGTCAGCAACTAATCAAATTGTTTGTTGTTTTATTGTTCAGTACAGCATTTATTTTTAGTTTTTCCCATTATGGTGCAAAGGCATTTGAAAAAATAACCAATGCTAATGGTAAGTTCTCTGATGGAACAACGATAGGTTCATTGGATGTTTCCGGAAAAACAGAAATTGAAGCCAAAAGTCTGTTGGAGGAAAAGTACCTTGAATGGCTTAAAGATACATCCTTTAATCTCCAATATGGTGAGAAGACGGCTCCATTTGATGTGAACCAATTCCATTTAGATGCTAAACAAACAGTGAATTCAATAAAAGATAGTCAAAAAAACCCCGCTTTCATCACAATTGATAGATTGCAGGTAGTAGAACAAGTAGAAAATCTGTTTCCGCAGTTAAAAAGCAGTGATATCAACCTTGAAAAGCTCTCAAGCAGTTTAAATGAAACGGCATTACTTTTAGAAGCAGGGTCTCATACCTTTAATCTTTATGAAGATTACTTACTTGCTGAACATATTAAAAAGGATGTTGTCATAAATACAGCAGTCATTGATATGAAGCAAGTACCTAATGATTTGCAAACGCTAATTGAAAATAACCCTTCAATTGAAATCCCAGAAGAGTCAACATTTTCAGTATTGGAATTTGCCAAGAAACATAAAATTACCGACAGTGATGCCCTAAATATAATAGCAACAGGAATTTATCAAGCTGCTTTACCTACTGACTTGGTGATTGAAGAAAGAAACATTAGCAGTTCGCTCCCAGATTATGCAAGCTTAGGCTATGAAGCAAAAGTTGATCAAAGTAGAAATTCCGATTTAGTTATAGCTAATCGGAATAAGGCAAAATATAAGCTTGAACTTAAATTGGACAATGGCAGCTTAACGGTAACCATAAAGGGTGAAGAATTTGTTTACAATTATAAAATTACAACAAAAGATGAGCAAAAGCTGAAACCGAAGACGATTATTCAATACAGTCCTCTGCTTCTTCCAGGAAAAACTAAGGTACAAATAAAAGGGGCAGAAGGTATTATCGTTAAGGTATACAGGGATGTCTATCAAGGTGATTCGTTTATCAAAAGTGTATTAATTGCCGAGGATTATTATCCGCCGGTCTATCAAGTGGAAGTTCATGGACTAGCAGGAAGTCAACAGAGTGTAACTGAGCCTTCTGGTACTACTAATACCCAGACTGGTACGGATAACAACGGTCAGACAAATGAGCCTGCTAATACTAACGGGAATCAAACGCCAGCCAATTCTGATAATCGGCAACAAGATTCAAGTGACAGTGACCTTTGGGGGAAACCGAATGAACAACCAAAATAATAGCAGGAGTGTAGAATGAGGCAAATGCGAAAAAGACTTGGAGATTTGTTAATTGAAGAAGGGCTCATTACAGTTGAACAGCTTCAAGCAACACTTGACAAAAAGAGCCCGAATCAAAAAATTGGTGAAGCTCTATTAGACCGGGGATACATTACCGAACATCAATTAATTGAAGTACTGGAACATCAGCTTGGAGTCCCACATATCAGTCTTTTTCATTACCCGTTTGAAACGAATCTTTTTTCGCTCATCTCTAAAGAAGCAGCGAGAAGAAACCTAATTATTCCTTTGAAAAAAGAGGGCAATAAGCTGTTCGTCGCAATGTCTAATCCCATGGATTTCATTGTGATTGATGATTTACGTCTATCAACAGGATTTCAAATTGAACCGGCAATTGCCACTAAGGATGATATTCTACGTTCAATTAATAAATACTATGATGTCGATGATGGTTTTAACGAGCTGCTTGATGAACTTCAACAAAATGATAAGGGCCGAACGGATGATGTAACCGACCTGGATTCACCAATTGTCCGCCTTGTCAATCAGCTTCTATCAAATGCCGTCATTCAAAGAGCCAGTGATATTCATATTGATCCACAGGAAACGAAGGTCGTGGTCCGTTACAGGATTGACGGTGTTTTACGGAATGAGCGGGTTCTTCCACGTCATATGCAGAGTGTGTTGACAGCAAGAATAAAAATTATGTCAAATCTTGATATTACCGAGCATCGAATTCCGCAAGATGGGCGGATAAAGTTAAATCTCGATTTCCATCCGGTCGATCTTCGTGTCTCAACGCTGCCGACCGTTTATGGTGAGAAAATAGTCATGCGACTCCTTGACATGGGTTCTACCTTAAATGATTTAAGTAAATTAGGATTTAACGCGCTTAATATGAAGCGATTTAATGAAATGATTGAAAAACCAACCGGAATTGTTCTTATCACAGGTCCAACAGGTTCTGGAAAATCTTCGACACTTTATGCGGCTCTTAATAAGCTAAACAGTGAAGCGGTTAATATCATTACTATTGAGGACCCAGTTGAATACCAATTGGAAGGGATAAACCAAATTCAGGTAAACACAAATGTAGGTATGACCTTTGCCGCTGGATTACGATCAATTCTTCGTCAGGACCCGAACATTATTATGGTCGGGGAAATCCGTGATAAAGAAACCGCTGAAGTGGCTATCCGTGCATCCTTAACTGGACATTTAGTATTAAGCACGCTTCATACCAATGATTCAATTGGGACTGTAACAAGGTTGATTGATATGGGAATAGAACCGTTTTTGCTTGCCTCCTCTTTGAGCGGAATTATTGCCCAACGACTTGTCAGAAAAGTGTGCCGTGATTGTGTGGAAATTCAAGAACCTTCAAAACGAGAGCTTGAAATTTTCTCTAGGCGAGGCATGAAGATTGAGCAAATTTCAAGGGGAAAAGGATGCTCTTCCTGTAACATGACAGGATATAAAGGCAGGCTAGCCCTGCATGAAGTATTGGTTATCAATGATGAAATGAGCCGTGCGATGATGAACGGTGAATCCTTTCAAAAGTTGAAGGAAATGGCCACGAAAAATAAAACCATCTTTTTAATTGATGATGGATTATTAAAAATAAAACAGGGTTTAACAACCACAGAAGAGGTATTAAGGGTGGCAACTCTGGAGTAGGAGTAAATACGCATGAAAGAAAAAATTGAGGCAATACTGCGAGCAGCGATTGAATATAAAGCCTCCGATGTTCATTTAACAGTCGGTGTTCCCCCTGTTCTGCGTATTAATGGTGACCTACGGAGGTATGGAACTGATAATTTATTACCAGACGATACCGAGGGGATGGCAAAAGCGATTATTCCGGAGTCAATGTGGGATTTATTTAAGGAAAAAGGAGAACTGGATTTCTCATATGGAGTTCCGAGAAGCTCCCGTTTTCGTGTCAACGCCTATCATCAAAGAAAAAGTGTATCTATAGCCCTTAGGGTTGTCGCCTCAATGGTTCCGTCGATTGAGGAATTGGACCTTCCGGAAATTATTCCCAAGTTAGTGGAGAAACCTCAAGGTCTAATTCTCGTCACAGGGCCAACAGGGAGCGGGAAATCAACCACACTTGCATCGATGATTGACTATATGAATCGTACGATGCGTAAGCATATCATTACTTTAGAAGATCCAATCGAATATCTCCATCGACATGGAAATTCGATAATTGATCAACGTGAGGTTGGTTTTGATACTAATACTTATGCAAGCGGCTTAAAGGCAGCACTTCGTCAGGACCCTGATGTCATTCTTGTTGGCGAGATGCGTGACCTAGAAACAATGTCGATTGCGATTACAGCAGCTGAAACAGGCCACCTTGTGTTAGGGACGCTTCACACTTCAAGTGCCCCGACAACTATCAATCGGATTATCGATGTGTTCCCATCAGGTCAGCAGCCGCAAATACGAATCCAGTTAGCATCTGTCTTAGTCGGGGTCATTTCACAGCGTTTATTTCCTACCGCTGATAAAAAAGGCCGAAAAGCGGCCACCGAAATTTTGGTTAATAATGCCGCCATCGCCAATTTGATTAGAAATGAAAAGATTCATCAAATTCAAAGCACGATGCAAACGTCCCGCGCCCAAGGGATGCATACGCTTGAAATGAGTATTCGAGACCTAATAGACAGAAACCTGATTCAAAAGGAATCGGCAGTGCAATATTTACAAGAAAAGATGTTGATGAATGGCTAGATTTAAATATGCTGGACGAGACCGAAAAGGAAAACGGCAGGGCACCGTTAATGCAGGTTCAAAGCGTGAAGCAATGGTCAAGCTTAAAGAAGAGGGTATTCGGGTAATTGAAATGACTGAAGTTCCTGAGACCCTAATGACCAAAGATATATCATTAGGGAATCCAGTGAAACTGCAGCATTTTGTCATTTATTTAAGACAATTTTCGACATTAATTAAAGCAGGGGTAACGGTTGTCGAAGCTACAGAGATTCTCGCATTTCAAACAGAGAGTAAGGCCCTTAAGAAGGCATTGCTCAATGTGGAGCAGGAACTACGAGAAGGAAATCCACTATCTGAAGCCGTTGCTAAGCATAAGAAAATATTCACACCAATGTTTATTAATATGGTCAAAGCGGGAGAAGTCAGCGGTAATTTAGATGAGACTCTTGATCGCTTGGCTGAACATTTTGAAAAACAGCATTACACTAAGCAGAAAATAGTATCTGCTCTAGCATATCCTTCTGTTGTAGGAATCATTGCGATAGCAGTTGTTATCTTTTTGCTGGTTGCTGTTGTCCCAACATTTGTTACAATGTTTGCTGATTTGGGTGGACAACTGCCTGCAATCACAAGGTTTGTCCTTGCAGCTAGTACTTTTATGCAATCATTCTGGTGGTTAGTAATTGGTTTTATTTTTGCAATAATATTTTTAATTACGTATCTAAAAAGTAACAAGCAAACAAAATACTATTTAGATTACATGTTATTAAGAATGCCGATTTTCGGAAATTTGCTACAAAAAGCGGCATTAGCTCGAATGATGCGCACTTTAAGCTCTTTATTTTCAAGCACCGTACCAATTCTTCAAGCAATGGCCATTGTCGAAAAAGTTGTTGAAAATGAGGTCTTGGCCAAAGTTATTCGTGAGTCTCGCGATTCACTTGAAAAAGGACGATCAATGACGGAACCGATGCAAAAACATTGGGCATTCCCACCGCTTGTTACACAAATGATTGCGATCGGTGAAGAGACAGGTGCATTAGATGCGATGCTTTCAAAAATTGCCGAGTTCTATGAAAAAGAAGTTGAAACAGGCACTGATAGACTTAAATCATTAATAGAGCCATTAATGATTGTGGTGTTAGCAGGACTCGTTGGTACGATAGTTACAGCAATTATGGTACCTATGTTCGACATGTTCAATCAATTTCAACAACATAACCAGTAAACCGTCAATAAAACAAAATAATTGATGAAAAGTGACAAAATACCAAAAATTCCTCTGTTCTTTTACATGTAAATTCTTGTATAATAAAAATGACTATATTACTAGGTTCAAGAATTATAAAGGAGATGAAGGAATGCTTCAAAGTCTAAAAAACAAAATAAAAGACCAACGTGGATTAACATTAATTGAATTACTCGCAGTAATTGTAATTTTGGGAATAATAGCCGCAATTGCAATACCATCAATCATGGGTTTAATCGATAATTCAAAAAAAGATGCACACGTTTCTAATGCTATTCAAATGGTGAATTCAGTAAAAACTGCTGTTTCAGCTGATAAAAGTTTAATACCAGCAGATGAAAGTAACCCAGTTTATTTGTCCTTAGATTATTTATTGCAAAAAGGGTATATAGAAGATTTTAAAGATCCTGATACAGATGGTAATTACGTAAAAGGAACTTATACTGAAAGTGGAAATGATAAAACCGTTTTAACAGTAAAACCAACTGATGTCTCTTACGTTAAAATCGAGAAAGTGGATAAAACCCTTGTTTATAGTGTTCAACTAATAGGAAATGAAAGAAAAATACTCGAAATTCCTTCTACTGATTTAGAAAGATCTAAAGTTGAGTAAGTTCAAATATAAAGATACTACCACACCATCTGTTAAGGGCACGTCATAAAGCTTAGTTGATTCAAAGATTTATTAATTAGAATAATATTCATAGATTGAATTATTTACAAAGGAGATGAAAATATTGTTACAAAAATTAAAGAATAAAATAAAAGATCAACGTGGTTTAACTTTGATTGAATTACTGGCGGTTATCGTAATTTTAGGAATTATTGCAGCAATTGCAATACCATCAATTATGGGTTTAATTGATAATTCTAAAAAAGATGCTCATGTAGCAAATGCACAACAAATGATTAATTCTACCAAGATTGCTGTTACATCGGATAAGTCTCTATTACCAGCTTCAAATAAGACTAAATTAATTAACCTTGCTTACTTAGAAGAGGAAGGTTTTGTAGAAGTAATAAAAGATCCAGATAATACTACTGGATATAAAAAACAGGCTAAAAGTGCTGCAGATATAACAACTGAACCAACAAATGATTCCTATGTTTTAATAATAAATACTAATGATAAACTGTCGTATAAAGTAAAGCTTGTAAACCAAAAAAGAGGTGTACAAACAACAGATAAGGCAGCTTCAGGCGAATCAACTTTATCTAGAAAAGATGTAATTGACAATTAAATGATTAATTTTTTATTAGTAACTTATGGTTTATTCTTCGGATCCTTTTATAATGTAGTCGGCCTCCGAGTGCCATTGAAAAAATCAATCATCGCCCCACGTTCGGCTTGTCCAACCTGCGGGCACCAATTAACACCATTAGAACTCATCCCAGTGGTTTCATATATGTTTCAAAGGGGAAAATGCCGCGGCTGCAAGTCGCGGATTTCTCCTATCTATCCAATTATGGAATTGCTTACTGGTATACTATTTGTAACATCATCCTATGTGGTTGGCTGGTCAGGGGAGTTAGTTGTAGCATTAACGCTAGTTTCGATGTTTATGATTATCGTTGTTTCGGATATTCACTATATGCTCATCCCTGATAAAATTCTGATTTGGTTTGCAGGGATTTTTTTATTGGAGCGTTTTGTTTGGCCGCTTAACCCATGGTGGGACAGTCTAATAGGGGCTGTAACAGGTTTCACACTGCTCTTACTCATTGCTATTGTCAGTAAAGGCGGCATGGGCGGTGGGGATGTTAAACTTTATGGCTTACTCGGCTTTGTCTTAGGATTTAAGCTAGTGTTATTATCGTTCTTTTTATCAACCCTATACGGTGCCGTACTTGGTGGACTGGCACAGCTTTTTAGAATCGTTAAAAAGCGGCAGCCGATTCCATTTGGGCCATTTATTGCCGCGGGAACCTTGTCAGCATATTATTGGGGACCGGAACTCATCGACCTATATTTACGTTTTCTTAATCACGGATTTTAACTAAGGGGTTATTTAAATGGCTTTTTCCCTCTTCAACTCTAAAAACCGAATAATCAACCTTGTGCTAAATGACCACTCGATTCGCTGTGTTGAATTGAAGCAGGCAAACCCGCCACAGGCACAAAAATGGGGCGAACGCTTTTTACCGCCGGGTATCATTGTTGACGGCAAAATTGCTGATATCGATTCCTTAGCGAATATCTTGGATGAGTGTATTGATGAGTGGAAGATTCAACGGCGCTCGATTCGCTTTGTGGTACCCGATCAATTAGTCATTATCCGAAAGGTATCTGTTCCAGCTGAAATCCAGGATGATGAAATGAAGGGCTATCTTTATTTGGAGCTTGGTGCCAGCATTCATTTACCATTTGAAGAACCGATATTTGATTTTTATCCACTGACGGATAACGGAAAGACAAAGGATCTGCTTCTGTTTGCTGCTCCAGAGCAATATGTCATGGAATATGCGGATTTATTTTCAAGCCTGAAGCTGCATCCTGTGGCTGCGGATATTTCTCCGCTGGCACTCTATCGTTTATACCATACGCTTGGTCAAGGGGATGCAAATGAAAATCTATTTACGATTCAATTTGATTTGACCAGTGTTAATTTGTGTATTTTTGAAGGTGTTGTCCCTGTTGTCATGCGTCCGTTTGCCTTGCCGTTTGAGCTAAATCAATGGGAAATAGGGCGGGATAGCTCGGGAGTGATGGTCTGTAAATATACAGGTGAAACAGATGAATTGGTGATTCAGTTTGAAGAAATTTTTAAAGAATTAACGAAATTACTGGATTTTTATCGCTATTCATTGAGCAATGAGAAACATGATATTACCAAGTTTTTATTAACTGGGGACCATCCCATGCTTAAAGCCGTTGCTGAAGAAATGAATGAGCGCTTTGAGGTTCCGATTGAATTGCTTTCACTTAATCCAGTTTTACAAGGAAAAACAGGAAGCGTACCGGCTAATTTATTGCTATCTTTAGGTCTCGCTTTAAAAGAGGTGCAATGATGTTAGTAGAAATTAACCTCCTTCCGCAAAAAGAACCGAAAAAATTTGCCTTTATCATTACGTTATCCAGTTTGCTTGCTGTATTTTTAGTAATTGGCGGATTCTATTTTTGGCAGACGCAATCGGTTAAAGATGAATTGACTTCTTTAGACCGGGAAATTTCGACGACGAAAAAGATTGCCGAGAAGGAACAGCAAAATAACGAAACGGTTATATCTTCCGGCTCTATCAGCCAACTAAAGAGCGCGATTGAATGGGCAAATGATTATCCCATCCAAACAGTGCCGGTCATGCAGCATCTAACCTCGTTGCTGCCAGAGCGCGGTTTTATCCAATCCTTTGGCTATACAGAATCAGGAGCTGTTACCCTTACCGTTCAATTTGACAGTGCGAGAGAGGCAGCCTACTTCTTAAATAGCCTTAATCACTCGAAATGGATTGAGGAAGCAAGCCTGAATTCATTAGCAGCCGCAGAAACGAATACTGAAACTGACACTAATGCTGCTGGCAGCACAGCAGCTTCAAATAGCCAAGCGAATACAACCAGTACAACAACAAGTGCTACTAATCAGACAACAACCGATTCAACAACAACTGTTGATAATCAAAACAATCCAGCAACAGATACAGCATTGAATCAGAATAACACCACGAGTACAACTACAAATCAGAACACGGTAAGCAATAATACAGCGGCTGCCTCTAAAAGTAATACAAGTAACTATCTGCCACGATATACAGGGCAATTTGAAATAACCTTTAACAAGGTAGAAGTTAAGAAAATTTTACAACAGGGCAAGAAGGATGGGGAAGGAGTGAAGGGATCATGAAGCTTCGTTTCTCCAAGAGAGACCAACTTATTGTTGGAGCCTGCATTCTTTTGTTAGTGTTACTCATCGTCTATGCTCAGTTCTTTTTCCTAACTCCATTGAAATCAGACCTGGCCATCAAACAGCAAGAATTATCGTCGGAACAAAAGCTGTTAGATATTATTAGTCAAAAAAAGGCAGACAACACAACCGCTTCTGCTGAAGATACAAGAGAACTACAGAAAAAGGTTCCTGTCGAACCGCTTCAGGAACAGTTTATTTTAGACTTAGAGAAGGCAGAAAACGTCTCTAATAGTGAAATAAAATCAATGAGTTTTAGTAAGGATGCTGAAGCCGCTTCAGGGGATCAAGCGAATCCGCAACCCTCAGATGCCGCTCAAAACACCACTGCAGACCCAAATGCTGCCCAAAACACTTCTGCAGACCCAAATGCGGCAAATGAAAGCAGCGGGGATAAGCAACCGGCACCAACGGCACCTGTTGGTATGAAAAAGCTAACAGTTCAGTTGAGTGTGGAATCTCCGACCTATGAGAATTTGGAGAAATTCATCGAAACCCTTGAATCGTTAAAACGGATTGTCGTGGTTGAGGCGATTACTTATTCAGGTGGCCAAGAAATTACTAGCCTTGATCAAGAAGATCAGCCAATTAGCTACAGTCTTACTATTTCTGCGTACTATCTACCTGAACTAGCTGACTTGAAGGCAGAACTGCCAAAAATCGATGCCCCGGCACCAGCTGGTAAAGCGAATCCATTATCGCAGTTTGCACCAACGGCACAGACACAGCCATAGTTCGTTAATGGCGAAGGAACAAATAATTTGACGAAAGCATTCGATAACAAGACGACAAAAGTCTTGTTATTTTTTTTTGCCGTTATGTTAGGATGAAACCAATTACACTTCGATTGGGAAAGGGGTACGATTAGTGGACAAGCCTAAAAAAGGCCATACAATTAAAATCAAATTGAATGTTGAAGACAAAATAATTCAGGAAGAACCGCAAAAGAGTGAGCCGGAAGTCAGCCGTGAACCATTTACTAAAGTAATAAAAATAAATCCAGAGCGACTGGAAACGGATGGATTTTTGGAGACAGCGGCTGCCCAGGAACCTGTCGATGAAAGCTTTGACTGGATCATTCCAGAATCCTCGGAAAATGATATTGAAGAATTTAACGTTTCCAGCCCTAAAAAGACGAAAAAAAGCGGGTCGAAAAAACTGACATCCTTTTCATCAAATTTTAAAAAGAAGGATCGTCAGCCAGTTGGGTCGATTTTGATTCCGGCAATATTTGCTATCCTCATTGGACTTACGATTGGTGGTATTATGCTGAAGCTGTTTATAATGGATCCGAGTGAAAAGGCAGCGACTGAACCGAAGACCGTTGAAGCAAACGGGATTGACAACAAAGCAGCGGCTAGTAAGACAACCTCATTGACCATCAATCAATTAACCACTTTTGTCATCCAAGGGGGTTACTATACTTCAAAAGATGGTGCCAAGGAAGTTTCTAATGGACTGGTTTCAAAAGGGATTCCCTCACAGGTAATTGAAATAAGTGGGAAGCATTATATCTTTCTTGGTGTCGCAGATTCGATTGAAGCAGCCAAAACACTGGCTGGCCAAAATAAAGAAAATGGTGTCGAGGGGGCATTTGCCAAGCCGTTATTATTAGAGGAAAAGAAATTTTCAGATATCACGCAAAAGGAAAAGAGTTTTCTCGAAGCGGTACCTGGCATCTATCAGACGCTATCCGCCGCTGCAGCAAACGCTCTTGTCAGCAAGGAAATCGCTGAAGAATCCAGCAAAGCACTTGCACCCATTGAGGAGCAATTGAAGGATAGCACGATTAAAAACAAAAAGGTTAAGACGCTTCAGGCAGAATTATCAAATGCGGATGCGAAGCTAAAGGCGTTCGAAAAATCTAAAGATATCAAAAGCCTAACAGAAGCCCAGCAGCACTTATTAAACTTCCTGTCCTTCTACTTTTCAGTGTAAACGACATAACTCGATATTTTCTGGGAAATAAGGCCTGCCCGAAATCAAGGCAGGCTTTTTATGCGGGTATTAAAAGATAGTTACCGCATAAATTTACAAATTTCATCAAACTTTAATCATATAAAAATTGTTTGATTCTACAATTTCTGATACGATTAACTTGTATCTCCCAAATGATAACGATAAAGGTAAGGTGATTGAATGCAGAACCTCATTTTAGCCTCTTCATCTCCACGGCGCAAAGAACTTCTAGAAAATCTCCACTTAACATTCGCGATGAATAGCAGTGAAGTTGATGAAAGTTTTGATCCCGCTCTCTCCCCCGAGGAAGTAGTGATGGAGTTAGCCAATCGGAAAGCACAGGCGGTTTTTAAAGACAACAGGAATGCCTTTGTGATTGGTTCAGACACGATTGTCGTTGCGAATAACCAAATCTTAGGAAAGCCAAGCGATGAGGCCGAAGCCATTAGGATGTTAACAACTCTTTCAGGATGTCAGCACGAGGTGTTCACAGGTGTTTCAATTGTGTCTCCAACTAGTTCGACGAAATTCTACGAAAAAACTGAAGTTTGGTTTTGGGAGTTGACGGACGAAGAGATACGCGCATATGTGAAAAGCGGCGAACCGTTTGATAAAGCTGGTGCATATGGGATTCAACAGCTTGGAAGTATGCTTGTCAAAAAAATAAATGGAGACTATTTTGCGGTTGTCGGTCTTCCTGTTTCAAGGACCATTAGGGAATTAAGACAGGCGGGTTACCAGTTGCCGTATTAACAATTTTTTCAAAGTTCATTAACTCCCAGCTAATAAGGGAGGAAAAAGAGTGTCCACAAATACATTAATGATCCGTGATTTCCCTCAAGACGAAAGGCCTAGAGAACGATTTATCCAGAATGGTCCGCAAAGCTTATCGAATCATGAACTGGTTGCCATCCTGCTGCGAACAGGAACAAAAGACGAATCGGTCCTGCAATTATCGAATCGTCTGCTGACCCATTTTGAAGGGTTAAGGCTGTTAAAGGCGGCTACGTTGGAAGAAATGACTGAAATTAAAGGAATTGGTTCGGCTAAGGCGATTCAAATTCTTGCTGCTGTCGAAATTGGCCGCAGAATTTCTAATCTTTCCTATAATGACCGCTATGTTATCCGCTCTCCTGAAGACGGAGCGAAGTATCTCATGAACGATATGCGTTTTTTATCGCAGGAGCATTTTGTCTGCCTCTATTTAAACACGAAGAACCAGGTCATTCATAAACAAACGGTTTTTATTGGAAGCCTGAACGCCTCGATTGTCCATCCAAGGGAGGTATTCCGCGAAGCATTAAAACGCTCAGCGGCCTCGGTTATCGCGGTGCATAATCATCCAAGCGGCGACCCTGCACCAAGCAGGGAAGATATTGAGGTTACCAAACGCCTGGTTGAATGCGGGAAAATAATTGGCATCGATCTTCTCGACCATCTGATTATCGGCGATAATAAGTTTGTCAGCTTGAAGGAAAAAGGGTATTTATGACACTATGTTTTTATTTGACGTTTCTATATAATATTAGTTATGATTTTTTAGGATTGTTTTTGAAATAGTTATATAAATAATAGGAAAACAGACATGATATAATAGGTAAATTACCTGACTAATGGAGTTTTTGCATTTCGTATCAGAAAGAAAGGGAGATACAACACTATGTTTGGAATTAGATCTAGAGATCTTGGGATTGACTTGGGGACTGCAAATACCCTCGTTTATGTAAAAGGAAAAGGCATTGTTTTACGAGAGCCATCGGTTGTAGCGATGCAGACTGATACAAAGAGTATTGTCGCTGTTGGGAACGATGCAAAAAATATGATTGGACGGACCCCGGGAAATGTCGTCGCCATGCGGCCAATGAAGGATGGCGTCATTGCTGACTTTGAGACGACGGCTTCGATGATGAAGCACCATATCCGCCAAGCTCAACGAAGTAATAACCCATTCTCTGGAAAGCCATATGTCATGGTTTGTGTGCCATCAGGGATAACGGCGGTAGAGGAACGAGCTGTAATTGATGCAACAAGGCAAGCGGGGGCGAAGGATGCCTATACGATTGAAGAGCCATTTGCAGCAGCTATCGGCGCCAACCTGCCAGTCTGGGAGCCAACCGGCAGTATGGTCGTTGATGTTGGCGGTGGAACAACGGAAGTGGCGATTATTTCCTTAGGGGGAATTGTAACAAGCCAGTCTATTCGTGTGGCCGGCGATGAGATGGATGATTCTATCATGTCATATATTCGTAAAAATTATAATTTGATGATTGGTGAGCGGACGGCAGAAACAATTAAAGTCGAAGTTGGGTCTGCCGGTACACCTGATGGTATCGAAAATATGGAAATTCGCGGCCGTGATTTATTAACAGGTCTGCCAAAAACGATTGAAATAACGGCAAAAGAGATTGCGGCAGCCTTAAATGACACCGTCTATGCGATTGTTGAAGCCGTTAAGAATACCTTGGAAAAAACACCGCCGGAACTTGCCGCCGATATTATGGACCGTGGTATTGTGTTAACAGGCGGAGGTGCGTTACTGCGCAATTTGGACAAGGTGATAAGCGAAGAAACAAGAATGCCAGTACTAATTGCCGAAAACCCGCTTGATTGCGTAGCAATCGGAACAGGCAAGGCACTCGACCATATCCATTTATTTAAAAACAAAGCGAAGGACTCGCGGTAAGAAGAAAAAAACATTAACCAAATCAAACTTATCAATTAAAAAATTGGTGTGTTAAAGAACAATGTTGATTGGAGTGGAAGGCGCGAGACTCCTGCGGGAGCAGCGGGACAGGTGAGACCCCGCAGGCGCTTTAGCGCCGAGGAGGCTCACCGCCCGCCCCGCGAACCGCTCGCGCCTGGAACGGAAATCAACATTCACTTTTAACACTGCCCTAAAAAATAGAGGTGTATAATCATGCCACAGTTCTTTTTGAATAAACGTCTGATTATTTTGCTTGTCAGCATTATTGTTCTCGTGGCATTGATTGGGTTTTCTTTAAGGGAGAGAAGTAAACTATCCTGGCCGGAGCAATTTGTTAAAGATACGACCGGCTGGGTTCAATCCCTGGTTTCAAAGCCTACTAACTATATTGCAGGCTTTTTTGAAAATCTCCAGGACTTACAAAATACATATAATGAGAATAAAGAATTAAAATCGCGGCTTGACAATCTTGTCAGCCTTGAATCACAGGTTCAAGCGCTGAAAAAAGACAATGAAGAATTGCGTGCGGTTCTCGATGAAGAAAAGACCCTGAGAGATTTCGAACCACTGCCAGCTACCGTAATTGGCAGGAATCCTGATCGTTGGCATGAAATGATTATTATCGACAAAGGCAGTTTAAACGGACTAAAGAAAAATATGGCGGTTGTGACAGCAAACGGCCTAATTGGAAAAGTAAAAAGTGTGAATAAATTCAGCTCAACCGTGCAGCTTCTGAGCGCAACCGATCCGAAGAATCGGATTTCTGCCATTGTCCAGGGCAAAACCAAAGTGTATGGTCTTGTTGAGGGCTATGATAAAGAGAAAAAATTACTAATGGTCAAAGCAATTCCCGCAGGTGCGGAAATTGAAAAGGGACAAACGGTGATAACGTCAGGATTAGGCGGTATCTTTCCTGAAGGGCTGCTAGTAGGAAAAGTGGTCGAGGTTAAACCGGATCAATATGGATTGAATCTGACAGCACTTGTGAAACCCGGGGCAGATTTTTATGATATTAAAAATGTAATGGTCACGAAAAAAATCATGCGAGAAGCGGATGTAACAGATTTAACCGATGGGAAGGAGGAGGGATCGTGAAAAAGTTCCTTCTTCCTCTTTTGTTTCTATTCTTGTTTTTATTAGAAAGTCTTTTTGTGCAATATTTACCCGAAGATGTTTTTGGTCACAATCCAATCTTGGTGCCGCACTTTCTATTTGTTGCGATTCTCTTTCTTACGATTTTTGTTGACAAGAAGCAGGGAATTATTTATGCGGCCATTTTTGGATTATTATTTGACATTGTTTATGTCGAAATTATTGGCATTTACCTATTTGTTTATCCATTTATTTCCTATATTATTTCGAAAATCATGCAAATCTTGCAGACAAATATGATCATTGCCTTTCTCTCTACCCTTTTTGGCATTGCCTTATTAGAGGTGGGTGTTTATGAAATGAATCATTTAATACATGTTACAAACGTTGATTTCATGAGCTTTATTAATTTGCGGTTATACCCAACCCTGATCTTAAATGCAGCCTTTATCATCATTGCCGGTTACCCATTAAAAAGGCTATTTGAAAAACATGCCGAGGCACTAAGAGTAGAGTGAGATTTTTTAAAAAAAAGAGGAGAATGGACGCATCGTGTCGAATTTTAAAAAAAGAATAGTCTGTACTTCCGATTTGGAGGGGAGCATGAGGACTTGCAATTTCTGATGGAATTGCTTGTTTTGAACTTGCTTGCTTAATTATGAGGTGAATTTTCTCCATGAAAAAACGGCAAAATGTTACAATAAAAGGAACGAAGGAAGGTCTTGTCCTTCATCTTGATGATAGCTGTTCTTATGAGGAACTAAAAAGGGAATTGGATCAAAAGCTTTCAGCCAACTTAAAGACGCAGGATGAGCGCCATATCATCTCTGTTAAAGTGGAAATCGGCAATCGCTATTTACCCGCGAATTTGCAGGAAGAGCTAAAAAGCTTAATTCGACAAAAGAAAAATTTAGTTGTTGATGAAATCATCTCGAATGTCATCACAAAGGAAGAAGCGAAGGCATTAAGGGCTGATACGGAAGTTATCACGGTTTCGAGAATCGTTCGTTCGGGCCAGGTGCTTGAAGTTCCGGGTGATATCCTGTTAATAGGCGATGTCAATCCGGGTGGAACAGTGATTGCCGGTGGAAACATCTTTATAATGGGCGTGTTAAAGGGAATGGCCCATGCCGGCTGCTTTGGGAATGAGCAGGCTGTAATTGCTGCTTCTAGTATGAAACCGTCCCAGCTGCGGATTAGTGATTACCTAAATAGAGAGCCAGAATCCGTTCAAACCAATGAAAAACAAGAAATGGAATGTGCTTACATAGATGAGAATCGTCAAATCGTCATTGATAGATTGCAAGTTTTAATTCGATTAAGGCCTAATTTGACAAGATTAGAAGGGGGACAATAAGGTGGGAGAAGCAATCGTAATTACATCTGGGAAGGGCGGCGTTGGGAAAACCACAACTTCCGCTAATATTGGTACATCGCTGGCCCTTCAAGGGAAAAAAGTCTGTTTAGTCGATACAGACATCGGCCTTCGAAACTTAGATGTTGTAATGGGACTCGAAAATAGAATTATTTATGATCTTGTTGACGTAATTGAAAAAAGATGCAAAATCCATCAAGCCTTGGTTAAGGACAAACGTTTTGATGGTTTATTATACTTACTGCCAGCCGCACAAACCGTTGATAAATCAGCTGTAAAGCCGGAGCAAATGAAGGAATTAATCACGGAATTGAAACAAGACTATGATTATATCATTATTGATTGCCCCGCTGGTATCGAGCAAGGATTTCAGAACGCGGTGGCCGGCGCAGACCGGGCGATTGTCGTGACAACGCCGGAGGTTTCTGCCGTTCGTGATGCAGATCGAATCATTGGCCTGCTTGAAAAGCAAAGGAATATGGAAGCCCCTAAATTGGTGGTCAACCGGATTCGCAATCATATGATGAAAAGCGGCGACATGCTTGAAATTGATGAAATAACCCAGCATTTATCAATTGAACTGGTGGGCATTGTCGCTGATGATGAAGAGGTTATTAAAGCCTCCAACCACGGCGAACCGATTGCCTTAAATCCAAACAGTAAAGCATCAATTGCATATCGTAATATTGCCCGAAGGATTCTCGGTGAATCCATCCCCCTTCAACCGCTAGAAGACACAAACAAGAACGTCTTTGCTAAAATAAAAAAGTTTTTTGGTGTTCGTTAATAGATTAGCCTGCCCACTGATTCGTGGACAGGCTGTTTTTATTTTAAAGGCATACTCTTTGAAACCCCTTCATAAACTTGTACAAAAAGTGGGAAAAGGGTTGATGGTGATGGCTCGGTCTACACCGGAGGAAATACGGCGACGAATCGCAAAGCGGAAAAAAGAGCAGGGTCCTGCAGCAAAAACACCAGAACGGCAGATTGCTTGGCCTGGTGATGATGAAAAATACGGCTATAATTATATTGCTCCTTCCGGAAAGTCAGGGGGAGATGATGGACATCCATTATTTAAAAAAGAGATTTTCTTTTTCAAAATATTGGCTTCGATTCTGTTGTTTTTAATGGTGGCTCTATTGTTTCGGAATTATTCTGCGACCTTGAAACCGGCAAGGGATTTCATCACAAGCACAATGAACAAGGATTTTAAGTTTACTGTCGTTACAGAATGGTACGAAGGCAAGTTCGGCAAACCATTGGCTTTACTTCCTTTTTCGGAAGATGATAAAACGGGAAAAAAAGCGACAGCGGAAACACCGAATTTTTCCGTTCCGGCAATGGGGAAAATCCTCGAAAATTTTGAGAAAAACGGTCAAGGCATCATGATCGAGACAAGTAAAGGGGCTGCGGTCCAGGCGATTAATGGCGGAAATGTCAGCTTTGCCGGGGTTAAGGAGGGCTTGGGGAAAACCGTCATCGTTCAGCATTCCGATTCAACGGAAACTTGGTACGGAAATTTGGATGAAATAAAAGTAAAATTATGGGAATACATCGAAAAAAGAACAGTAGTCGGCACGGTTTCCGCTTCTACAGGTGATGATAAGACGAAAGGCAAGTATTATTTTGCGATTAAAAAAGACGATGATTTCATCGATCCGATTCAGGTGATTCGCTTTGAATAGAGCTATCCAATTACTAAGACTGATTTCTATTCATCCTTTGCTGTGGATCATCATGGCACTGTCGATTGCGACCGCACATTTTCTTGAGGTATGTTTATTACTTGGCATTATTTTTATTCATGAAATGGGGCATGCTGCTGCGGCTTCATTTTTTTCATGGAGAATCAAAAAAATTACCCTTCTGCCATTTGGCGGCGTTGCTGAAATGGATGAGCACGGTAATCGACCCTTAAAGGAGGAAACGATTGTCGTTATTGCCGGGCCGCTCCAGCATCTGTGGATGGTGGCATTAGCATACGGCTTATTTTCCTTTCACTTGATCCCGGAAGATTTATTTCGATTATTTATAAGCTATAACGTGATGATTTTCGTATTTAATCTTTTTCCAGTGTGGCCGCTTGATGGCGGGAAACTGGTTTTCTTACTGCTCTCATTAAAAAATTCCTTTCCGAATGCACATCGGCTGACACTGATTATTTCGTTTTTTAGCCTGCTTCTTTTTTCACTGATTATTTTACTTTCCGCACCAACTCATATAAATGTCTGGGTCGTGATTGCCTTCTTGTATTTCTCGCTTTACAAAGAATGGAAGCAGCGCCGCTTTATATTTATGAGGTTTTTATTGGAGCGCTATTATGGGAAGAAGTCAAGCCTGCGTGCGCTGAAACCAATTCAGGCTGATGAACAGGATTTGCTCATCCACGTTTTGGAAAAATTCCAGCGCGGCTGCAAACATCCAATTATTGTCGAAGCTGGCGGCAGGGAAAAAGGGCAATTAGATGAAAACGAACTCCTGCACGCCTACTTCACTGAAAAGCGCTTAACCGATAAAATCAGCGACCTTCTTTTTTTATACTAAACTGATATAGCGTTTCACACCACCAATAACTATGGTAAATTATTCAGAGAAACATCCCTGCCAATAAAGGCGGTGTGAGCAGAGCTATACTTTACTCAATTCGAAGTGATAAACGAAAAAATTCCACTAAATTTAAAGATACTGATTCGTTTATGCGGAGCTCCGCCCCTTTTCCATAAAAAAGAGTATAATGAAAAGAAAAAAGTGAGGAAGTTTGGTTTGGAAACATTAATCATCAATTACATGGCACGCGAGAAGCGGTTTGCCTATCTCAGAAACAAGCTTGTTGAACAGATCATTTTTGACCGGCCAGACCATCGCTCGCTGGTCGGTAATATTTATTATGGCACGGTGACAAAGGTGTTACCGGGGATGAATGCAGTGTTCATCGATATTGGCGAGGAGAAAAATGCCTATTTGCATCGTGACAGCCTGCCGTCATACGTGCTAGCCCAAGATAAACAAAAGAATGTTACTTCCTACGTGCATCAAGGAGAAAAAATGCTCGTTCAAGTGGACAAGGATGCAACCGGTACAAAGGGACCGAAAGTAACAGGTATTATTGAAATCCAGGGAAACCATCTTATTTACATGCCTAAAGGACGTTATGTAGCCGTTTCGAAGAAAATCGCCGATGAATCTGAGCAAAAAGGACTCCGCCGCCTTGGCAGCCGTCTTAAAACAGAAGAAGAGGGCATCATTTTTCGGACATCAAGCATTTCTAGTACGGAAGAAGAAATCCAAGAGGAGCTGCAAACATTAAGGCAAGAATGCAAGGAACTCTTGCGGAAAATCCCCAAAAAGCCGGGATTAATTTTTCAAAAAGATACCTTTATAGAGATGATTTTGAACCAGACAATGAAAATGAAGTCTGGCGAAATTATCGTTGATGACCTAGCGTTAAAAAAAATCCTCGAGCAGGCCAACTCCAAGGTGAAACACAGCTACTACAATGGAAAAGAGAATATTTTTTCCGCAAACAATGTCGAGCATGAAATTGATAAAGCCCTAAAGAAGATTGTCTGGCTCAATCACGGTGCCTATCTTATTTTTGATGAAACGGAAGCTCTTACGATAGTCGATGTCAATACGGGTAAATTTTCTGGAAAAGCCGATTATCAGGATACGGTCCTGAAAACCAATCGGCTCGCTGCTCAAGAAATCATCAGGCAGCTCCGCCTCCGCGATATCGGCGGGATCATCCTGATTGATTTTATTGACATGAAACGAGAGCAGGACAAGCAGGCGATTCTCGACACCGTCGAAACGGAATTATCCAAGGATGAGAAAAGAACAAAAATCATCGGCTTTACACCATTGGGAATCCTGCAACTAACACGGAAAAGGACAAAGGTCGCACTGTCAGAGGCGCTTCAAGTGAAATGTCCTGTCTGTGAGGGCACAGGCCGCATTCTAAGTACCGAAACGATTGCATTCCGGCTTGAGCGCGAGCTGTTAGAGCACCGCCATGGTGAATTTGAAGCCATATTAATAGAAACAACAAAAGAGGTTAAAGAGGCGCTGCTAGGCCCGAATGAAGCCCATAAAGAAGTGTTAACAGGTATGCTGAATGTAAAACTTTATTTTTCCATCCAAGCAGCAGAAAAACCATATTATGTCCTGAAACAATTTGGCGAGGAACGTGATATCTCCCTAAAGGCTATTGACACTCTTCCTTGAACTATGTTAGTATTCTAATGTTATGTTTGTAGCGCACCCGTGCTACAACCGCACAGAACAGGTAGTAAGCTTTTGCGAGTCTTCGCAAGACGCCTGGGGATGGCGAGTCTGAGTTTATAAGGAGGTGCAGTTCATGTACGCAATTATCGAAACTGGCGGTAAACAACTTAAAGTCGAAGAAGGCCAAGCTATCTACATTGAGAAATTAGATGGTGAAGCTGGTGAAACAGTTACTTTTGACAAGGTTCTTTTCGTTGGCGGTGAAACTGTAAAAGTTGGAAGCCCTGTTGTTGCAGGCGCTACCGTTACAGCTAAAGTTGAAAAACAAGGCCGTGCGAAGAAAATCGTTGTTTTCAAGTACAAAGCGAAGAAAAACAACCGTAAGAAGCAAGGTCATCGTCAACCTTACACAAAAGTAGTCATCGAAAAAATCAACGCGTAAGGTGTTGGAGTATAGATGATTGGAATTATGATTACCCGTACTGAGTCCGGAATAATTCAATCCTTTGAAATAAGCGGTCATGCGTTGTTCGCAGACCGGGGGAAAGATATCGTTTGTGCAGGCGTATCTGCCGTCTCCGTTGGTGCCATCAACGCAGTGCACGAACTAACTGGTATCACACCCGACCTTGAACATCGGGCAGATGGATTCCTCCGCTGCGTCGTTCCGGAAGATCTTCCGGAAGACACTAACGAGAAAATCCAGCTTATCCTTGAAGCAATGGCTGTCTCATTACGATCGATTGAAGAACAATACGGTAAGCACATACAAATAACCTTCAAAAAGCAGGAGGTGGAATAAATGTTATTAAAATTAGATCTTCAGTTGTTTGCATCTAAAAAGGGAGTAGGTTCTACAAAGAACGGACGTGACTCTATCGCTAAGCGCCTTGGTGCGAAGCGTGCAGATGGTCAATTCGTAACTGGTGGTTCAATCCTTTACCGTCAACGCGGTACAAAGATTTACCCAGGTGAAAACGTAGGCCGCGGCGGAGATGACACACTATTTGCGAAAATCGACGGCGTTGTGAAATTCGAGCGTTTAGGTCGTGACCGTAAACAAGTGAGCGTTTATCCAGTAGCTCAAGAAGCTTAAGAACTGCATCGGAAACTCTAACCTGATTGGTTAGAGTTTTCTTTTTGCTAGCGAATATTACCTTCCATTCAATTCTTCAGGGGAACTACTTCGTTATAGCTTCTTTTTAACCTCTAAAACACATCATTTGGATAAAAATGCTTACTCATGATTGTTTTTTTGATATACTAACAGCATCACTTAATGTGGGAGTGTACGTATGGGGAAAGAATGGGATATCGTTGAAGTGCTGCGGCATTCACGACATGACTGGTTAAACAGACTCCAGTTAATAAAGGGAAACCTCGATTTAAATCGGCTTGACCGGGCAAAAGCAGTCATTGATGAAATTGTAATCGAAGTCCAGCATGAGACAAAGCTATCCAATTTACATATACCTTTGTTTGCTTCGCTGCTTCTTAAAGCCAATTGGGAGAATCCTTTCTTTAAGCTGGAATATGAAGTGCTTCTCGACTCGGAATCGATAAAAGTTGATGATGCAGTCTTAACGAATTGGACGAAGTCATTTTTTACCTGCTTGACTCAGGCAACTGAGGCTTTCCAGGAAAATCATTTATCAATCACAATTGAACCGCAATTAAATGGTGTTCGTTTCTTTTTTGATTTTAGCGGGATAATAAAACATAAGGAACTGCTGGAACAATTTCTTGCCGACCAAGAACCATCATTGGATATAACGGTCAAGGAATACAGCGAAAGTGAACTTGCACTTGAAGTGTTTATGCCGGTTTTATAACTAGTGGCAATCAGTGCAAATGGGAGGAATAAGATGTTTGTCGATCAAACGAAGATCTATGTAAAAGGCGGAGACGGCGGTAATGGCATGGTTGCGTTTCGCCGTGAAAAATATGTACCAAAGGGCGGCCCGGCCGGTGGTGACGGCGGTAAGGGTGCCAATGTTGTCTTTGAAGTTGCCGAGGGTCTAAGGACACTGATGGATTTCCGCTATCAGCGCCATTTCAAGGCACCGCGCGGTGAGCATGGGATGTCCAAGGGGCAGCATGGCCGCGGCGCTAAAGATATGATTGTTAAGGTACCGCCCGGAACGGTTGTAATGGATGCGGAAACTAATGAGGTGATTGCTGATTTAGTGGAAGATGGACAGCAGGCCGTTATCGCAAAAGGCGGGCGCGGCGGGCGCGGAAATACTCGGTTTGCGACACCGGCTAATCCGGCACCTGAGATTGCTGAAAATGGGGAACCAGGACAAGAGCGCGATGTGATTCTAGAATTAAAGCTCTTAGCAGATGTTGGTCTTGTTGGATTCCCAAGTGTGGGGAAATCGACGCTGTTGTCGGTTGTTTCTTCAGCGAAGCCGAAAATTGCTGAGTATCATTTTACCACGATTGTTCCAAATCTTGGCATGGTGGAAACAGAGGATGGCCGAAGCTTTGTCATGGCCGACCTGCCTGGGTTGATTGAAGGTGCCAGTGAAGGCGTCGGTCTTGGCCATCAATTTCTAAGGCATATTGAACGGACACGGGTTATTGTCCATGTTATCGATATGGCTGCGATGGAAGGCAGGGACCCATACGAGGATTATCTGACAATTAATAAGGAATTAAATGAATATAATTTACGCTTGACAGAGCGGCCGCAAATCATTGTTGCTAATAAAATGGATATGCCTGAAGCAGAAGAAAATCTGCAAAAGTTTAGAGCTCAGCTCGAAGAGGATTTTCCGATTTTTCCAATTTCAGCTGTTACGAGAAAAGGGCTTCGTGAGTTGTTATACGCTGTTGCCGATAAGCTTGAGACGACACCCGAGTTCCCGCTTGAACATGAAGAAGAGGATACAGGGGTACATCGTGTTCTTTATAAGCATGAAGCTGATCCAGAGGCATTTACGATTACGAGAGAACCGGACGGCTCGTTTGTTGTCTCAGGTGAAAAGGTCGAAAAGTTATTTAAGATGACCGATTTTTCAAGGGAAGAATCAGTCCGCCGTTTCTCACGGCAGCTTCGCGGGCTTGGGGTTGATGATGCCCTAAGACAAAGAGGAGCAAAAGACGGGGATATCGTGAAACTATTAGAATTCGAATTTGAGTTTATTGAGTAGTGTTCCTGAAGAGGCAGTGTGATAAAAGTGAATAATGCAGACAAGAAATATTACTTGGTTCGTGAGGATGTATTACCGGAAGCAATGAAGAAGACGATTGAAGTGAAGGACATGCTGGAAAGAGGAAAGGCAGAATCGATTGCCATTGCTACACAAATGGTTGATTTAAGCAGGAGTGCCTATTATAAATACAAGGATACTGTTTTTCCGTTTTCAACGATTACGAAGGAAAAGCTGGTTTCGCTGTTCTTTCATTTGGAAGATCGCTCGGGGACATTGTCTAAATTGTTAAGTGTCGTTGCTTCGTCTGGCGGGAATGTGTTAACCATCCACCAAACGATTCCCTTGCAAGGCAGAGCAAATGTGACACTGTCTTTAAACACTTCAAATATGACGGTGGAAATTGACCATTTACTCGCGGACCTAAAAAAACTTGAATTTGTCGAGAAGGTTGAGGTGCTGGGAACAGGTGCATAATGAACGGTTTGTTCATTATGGAGGCTGTTCACGGCTTTCTTTTTACAATGATTAGACGCAAAATTTAGAAAAAGAGTTTTTGTGCTGAACAAGCGCTTGCTCAGTCGGAAAAGGGACTTCGCTGTGCAAAAGTGAAACAGTTTGGCCAAGTATAAGGAGTGGGGAAGGAATGAAAGTAGGTTTTTTGGGGCCAAAGGCTACGTTTACGGAATTAGCAGTGAAAAAGGTTTTTCCAGGATTTGAACTTGAGCCATATCAGACGATTCCGGAGAGTATGGATGCCTTAGTGGATAAAAAAGTAGACCTTGCCGTCGTTCCGGTTGAAAATGCCCTAGAAGGTTCAGTAAATATTACCCTTGATTATTTAACGCACGTCGTGCAAATTCCAATCGTTGGCGAAATCACGCTGCCAATCAAGCAGCATTTAATGGTTCACGCCAAGAATCAGGATGATTGGCGGAAGGTAAGCACGGTTTACAGCCATTCTCACGCAATTGCCCAGTGCCATAAGTTTTTACATACGCAATTAAAAGGGGTGCCAGTCGAGAGTGTGTCATCGACAGCTGCGGCGGCAAAGATGGTGATGGAGCAGCCTGACTCGAAATTAGCGGCGATTGCTAACGAATTGGCAGCGCAGGAATATGGGCTGGCTATCGTTCAAAAAGATATTCATGATTTTGATTATAACCATACCAGTTTTTTTGTTCTTTCCGAAATGGACTTGGATTTTGCATCGATCAGTGGTTCAGCGCATTTCAAAACAACACTCATGGTTACACTGCCTTCGGACATGGCCGGGGCACTTCACCAAGTGCTATCTGCCTTTGCTTGGCGAAAAATAAACCTATCAAAAATTGAATCAAGGCCAATGAAAACTGGCATTGGCAATTATTTTTTCATTATTGACTTGGAAATGAAGCTCGATGAGGTTTTGATTCCAGGAGCGATTGCCGAGCTTGAGGCTTTGGGCTGCGGCGTGAAAGTATTAGGAAGCTATCCTTCCACGATGGTCGAATTAACTTAAAAAATGACCCGGTTAATCCGGGTCATTTCTATGCTTCCAATAAAATTCCTTCTGCTTTAAGAGCGGCTTCAGCTTTTTCAAGGGCTTTTTCGCTTGATGCTGAAATCGTATGAAGATGAACGCCGCCGGTTAATTCCGATAATAAGGAGGCTTTAGTTGTTTGCAGCCGTTTGACAAATTGTTTCACTTCCTGGCGGTTCGAAACCATGATGGCTGCTGTTAAGTCGCCATAAACTGCGTGCTCGATTTTAACATCCTTCACCAATACCCCGTGATCGACAATTAAATTAAGTTCCGTTTCTGTTTCTTTTGGCGTATGCTTGCAGGCGATTGTCCTTTCAACCATAGGAATGCCTGAGCTCTGCTTTAAAAAAATGTAACCTTGACTCGTTGCAATAATCGGTTCATTTTTTGCCTTCAGAAGTGTAATATCTCCGACAATCACTTGCCGGCTTACATTCGTTTTCTCAGCTATATCGCCCCCGGTAATCGGGACATTGCTGTCTTTTAACAATTGTAAAATATACTTTCTCCGCTCTTCCCCTAGAATCTTCATTTTTCAAAAAACGCTCCTTATCATTAGCATGATTACCAATTTTAACATACCGGATATAAAAATAAAACTTTCCCTAATAGCGCAGTAAATTAGAATTTCCACTCGTACCATTCATATTTTTTAGAAAGGCTGCATAAGTTTTTCTGAAGAATGTTAGCACATTGCCCATTTTCACATACACTATATGGACTTATGCCATAGGAGGGAAATCAGAGTGAAGATCCATATCGTACAGAAAGGGGATACTCTTTGGAAGATCGCCAAGAAGTACGGCGTGAATTTTGAAGAGCTGAAAAAGATGAATTCACAGCTCAGCAACCCTGATATGATTATGCCCGGTATGAAAATAAAGGTTCCAACTGCAGGCGGAACCGTTAAAAAAGAGGGGCCAATCCATATAGGAAAAAAAGAAGTTCCCATTGCTGAGCATCCGTTTGCTAAAGAGAAGCCGAAGGAAATGCCGATTAAAGAAATGCCAATCAAGGAAATGCCAATCAAGGAAATGCCGATAAAGGAGATACCAAAAAAGGAGATCCCGATAAAGGAGATACCAAAAAAGGAGATCCCGATAAAGGCGGTCCCAATAAAAGAAGTCCCAATAAAAGAAGCGCCAATCCTTAAAGAAGCACCTAAAGCGCCATACACTCCAAAAATGCCTCTAAAAGTAGTTCCAGAAAAGGATATTAACAATTATTATATGTCAAACATGACAAATATGACGCCAAATCTGCCGCCGAATATCCTTCCAGAGGTAAAAGAAGTGCCAATTCCTGTACCAATGCCAGTTCAGGAAGCTTGCGTACAGGATTATTGTGTTCCAGTTACACCTGTAATGCCTGGGCCAGGATTCTGTCCTCCGTTTGGAGGATATCCAATGCAGCCTATGCCATATCCGCAAGTGCAAGGTGCGGCCTATGCACCGACACCGAATTACCCAGGGATGGTCCAAGGAAATCCGGGTGCTGCGCCATTTACAGCTGGTGCGCCAGTTATGGCTGGGCAATACTACCAGGATGAATCATCGTCGTTTATGCCGCAAATGCCTATTATGAATCCTGCTTATAACCCTGGTGCTGTGATGGGCGCCCAAAACCCCGGGGTTCAAACACCTTTTATGGCCCCAGGATCCTACGGTCAAATGCCAACAGGATACGGGGAAATGCCAGGATCCTACGGTCAAATGCCAACAGGATACGGGGAAATGCCAGGAGCCTATGGTCAAATGCCAGCGGGTTGCGGAGAAATGCCGGGAGCTTACGGACAGATGCCAGCAGGTTACGGGGGAACACCAGGGGCCTATGGTCAAATGCCAGCAGCAGGTTACGGGGGAACGCCGGAACCCTATGGTCAAATGCCAGCAGGTTACGGGGGAACGCCAGGAGCATACGGACAGATGCCAGCAGGTTACGTGGGAACGCCAGGAGCCTATGGTCAAATGCCAGCAGGTTACGGAGAAATGCCGGGAGCTTACGGACAGATGCCAGCAGGTTACGGGGGAACGCCAGGAGCCTATGGTCAAATGCCAGCGGGTTACGGAGGAACGCCAGGAGCCTATGGTCAAATGCCAGCGGGTTACGGAGAAATGCCGGGGGCCTATGGTCAAATGCCGCCTTCAGGTTACGGAGGAATGCCGGAGGCCCTCGGCCAAATGCCAGCAGGTCAAACGCCTCCCGGAAGAAACGGAAATCCGTACGGGATGGGAACACCATATGGTTACCCGCAAATGAGTGGTTCAGAACCACAAGTACCTGACTTTGAAGCTTCACAAGGAGCTGCAACTGCAGTAAGTGCTCAGGCGCCATACATGCAGGCACAGAGCCTCCCAGTTGGAGCAGGGGGTGACTGCGGCTGCGGCGGTCCAGGACCTTCCATGGACAAAATGCAGCCAGCAGGAGCACGTCCTAATGAATTACCAGTAAACTTTGTCCCGCCAACTCCGCCCATTTACAGTGCGCCATATACGGGACCTGTCAATGCTGCACAACCTCCATATATGAATCCATATGGCATGAGTCCGGCTGGAACAAATTACGGTATGCCAGGTTACCGTGATGAAAGCGATTAACCCGTCAAAGAAGCAAAAGGGAGACGATGATTATCTCGATCGTCTCTTCTCTTATTTTCAGTCGCAGTTTTTTGAAAAAATAATTCAGCTGGTTCCGATTCGAAAGTCGGTATTTTTTCTAAAAACCGTTAAAAATACTTATATTGTGAAAGGGTATCAGACGAACCGCAGACTAAAACTCCAAGAAGCTTTTACAGCCACACTGAGAAAAGAAGGGTTTAACAAGACCTATCAATATTTAACTTCCCCCATGAGAGCTCAGCTGTTTTTTGAAGGAACCTATTTTGGCTGTATGGAGTATATTACTCCCGATAAAACCGCTTTTTCGTTTCACACTCAAAACGATCGCCAAGAAGGAATGGTACTCCTTGACCAATTCCACAAGGTGACAGCGTCGTTTGAAACTCGGTACCGAACATTACTTCCAAAAGGTAATGTAATTGAAAAATGGACAGAGCGGTTTACGATTTTCTCAAC
Source organism: Neobacillus sp. NPDC093127 (assembly GCF_044754175.1). Classification (NCBI taxonomy): domain Bacteria; kingdom Bacillati; phylum Bacillota; class Bacilli; order Caryophanales; family Bacillaceae; genus Neobacillus; species Neobacillus sp. NPDC093127. The sequence continues at coordinate 147,955 of NZ_JBIVOP010000008.1, read as the reverse complement.
TAATCTTCCCTTTCTCAAATACTTTATTAATGAACCGTTTATCTCAGAAATGGTGTCATGGGCCAATTGGTCATTAGATGGTATGGAAAAAAATAGTGACTTTTTTCAAAAAAAACCGTTTGTCATCCTTCATGGTGACTTGGCCCATCATAATTTTTTACGGGATGAACACGGGAAGCTGCATTTAATTGATTTTGATTTAATCAGCATCGGTACTCCTGCATTGGACTATTTACAATATGCGAATCGAATCCTTCCCTATATGGACTGGTCATTTGAGAAGCTTAAGACTAGTAAACAAATGCGGAAATATTTGGAGGATGAGGCTTTTTTGTACGCCCTTGCCTTTCCGGCAGATATTTTTCGGGAATGGAATCGAATGATTCGCGAAAAAACCTATACAGATGATGTGAAATTTAGGCAGGTAATGGATTTAACAATTGGCCAGTTTTATACGCGGAAAAAATTTATTAACCATTTAGAAAGTCGGCTGACCTGAACATTGCTTTGGTGATTTCTGGCAGAATGAATTCCCCTCGAAAATAACACCCTATAAATGAGCATATGAACAATGCTCAGGATGTTATTATGAGGGGGTTTTTCGCTTGAACAAGAAACAGTGGATGATTCCTCTTTCGGCCCTAATCATAATGGGCACTGCGGGCTGCGCCAAAGACAATAATCGTGCGGGTGTTAATAACTCAACTAACAATTCGTTACGGCCGGTTGGTTATTATTCAAATGAAAACCACCCGAATAATGGAAATGATATGTTTCGGGATAATGATGGTGCGATAACGGAAATGATGGATCATACACTTGGCGATGAGGACAAGCTGGTAAATGAACAAAAGAGAAGACAGCTGCAAGCAAGAGACAAAAATGGGAATCCAATAAATCCAACAAAGCCATTAGCTTCAAAAGATCGTAATTTTTTTCAGCGCGATGACCGTTTTAGTACGAGTGATATGAATTATCACGGTCATTTGAATAAAAATATCAGAAATACAGGGGTAGTGACCGACCCCAATTTCCAGGATGATTTTTCCAATAAAATTAGAGACAAAGTAGCAAGCATTAACAATGTTAGCGATGTTCGATCCGTTTCCTACGGAAATACGATCATGGTTGCGGTGAAGTTAAATGATAATCGCAAAGCAGCCGCTACCAAAAGGGCAATTAAGAATATGGTGAAGCCTTATGCTGATGGGAAAACGGTCACCGTTATGATTGATGAAGGCGCCATTGGCAATGACGCCAACAAAGAAAATCATATACAGCGCAATAAAGGCGGAAGATAATGTAAAGGGGCAAAGCGTCCAAGCTTTGCCCTTTTAAAAATTGCCTATTTCAACAACGGATAAAAAGGCAAAATAAGGCTAAAATAGTACTGTAAAGGATGTTCAATATTTAACAAATAAGAGGTGAGCGCCATGAAGTTCTATTGGATAGCAATGTCTCGGTTATGTATTCCTGTATTCGCTGTTATTCTCTTCATGTTTATCGGCGAGGCACCGTTCATTGTGAATACAAGCTCCGCTGCACAACTGGATAGCCGGCAATCACAGCAAAAGGTTGAACCGCTAAACATAACGGTGATTTTGGAACGAGTCTATCTCGATGGAGAAATCAGTCAAGAAGTAATTCATGAGACATGCTGGTCAATGGAGAATTTTTGGGCAAGGTATGACCAGTGGCAGCTTACCGGTACGGATGAATCGACATATGTTTTTAGGAAACAGGTGGACGATATTTCCCCATTACTGAAAGCAAATGGCTTTTTTGGTATTTCCGAAAATGGGGTGTTGACGATTTTTAATGGCAGACCCGATCAATCACGAATCATTCAATCCTTTTTTCAAATAGATATCAAAAGGCTGGAAAGTAATAAACAGGAACAGCTGATCCAAGGGATCCCAATCAGGTCGAAAGATCAATATGTGCAAGTTTTAGAAACATTTAAGCCCTATTCAGTAGAAAAAGAATAGAAACATTCCCAAAAATAGACTGATTGAGCCAAATCAGCCTGTTTTTTTTTGTAAATCTTTCGGTTTGAGCATTTTTTCTAGACTTATTTTAAGTTTATCAGCGAATTTCAGGATTTATCAGCGAATTTCGAGTAGATATTAGCGAATTTCAAACATTTATCAGCGAATCGCTTAAAACTGAATAATTCGACCATTCCTGGAGCCGCTATTTTCTATAACTAACATGAATTTGTATGGTAGAATGGAAGACAGTGAACAACCAAGGGAGAGAAAACGATTGTACGAATTTATTAAAGGAACCGTCGATTTTGTCGGTCCGGAATATATTGTGATTGAAAACAACGGGATTGGTTACCAACTATCAACACCAAATCCGTTTATTTTTGCCAGTAAAATGGAAACAATGATTACCATCTATACTTATCATTACGTTCGCGAGGATACAATCGCATTATATGGCTTCGAAACAAGGGAAGAGAAAAAGCTTTTCACGAAATTATTAAATGTTTCAGGCATCGGGCCGAAAGGGGCACTCGCCATCCTTGCTTCCGGTGAGGTACAGCAAGTGGTCACAGCGATAGAAAATGAAGACGAAAGCTTCCTCATCAAATTTCCCGGCGTCGGCAAAAAGACAGCCAGGCAGATGATTCTTGACCTAAAAGGAAAATTGCAGGATATCGTTCCAGACTACTTCCCGAATTTATTTAATGCAGATACACTTCCGCTACATACACAAACAAATAACACGGCTTTAGAAGAAGCAATCCTCGCCTTGAAAGCTCTGGGCTACTCAGAAAAAGAAATTAAAAAGATTTCTCCAGAGTTAAGAAAAGAACAGCTGACCACAGACCAATACATTAAAAAAGCCCTGCAAAGGCTTTTAAAATAGGTGATGTTCCATGGAAGAACGAATTATTTCGAGTGAAGTGAATGAGAGCGATCTCAGTTATGAACAAAGTCTTAGACCGCAAACCTTAAAGCAATACATTGGACAGGATCAGGTGAAGGGCAATCTAGAAATATTTATCAAGGCAGCTCGTCTCCGAAAGGAAACGTTGGACCATGTTCTCCTATATGGTCCGCCTGGATTGGGGAAGACGACTCTCGCAGTCATTATTGCCAACGAAATGGGTGTGAATATCCGGACAACTTCAGGACCGGCCATTGAAAGGCCGGGTGATCTGGCTGCCATCTTAACGGCGCTAGAGCCGGGAGACGTTTTATTTATTGACGAAATTCACCGCCTTCCGCGTACAATTGAAGAGGTGCTTTATCCGGCGATGGAGGACTTTTGCCTTGATATCGTGATTGGCAAAGGCCCGAGTGCAAGGTCCGTCCGCCTCGACCTGCCGCCATTTACCCTTGTCGGTGCAACGACTAGAGCGGGCTCGCTGTCCGCGCCGCTCAGGGACAGATTTGGAGTTTTGAGCCGGCTCGAGTATTATAAGGAAGATCAGTTAAAAAGTATTGTCATCCGAACGGCTGAATTGTTTGGTACCGAAATCGACGGCGCCTCAGCTGCAGAAATTGCCCGGAGAGCAAGAGGGACCCCGAGGATTGCCAATCGTCTGCTCCGCAGGGTGCGAGACTTTGCTCAGGTTAAAGGAAATGGTACAATTGACCTTGCCCTCGCAAGGGAAGCTCTAGAACTGCTTCAGGTTGACCGCCTTGGTTTAGATCATATTGATCACAAGCTGTTAAAAGGCATTATTGAAAAATTCCGCGGCGGCCCCGTAGGTCTTGATACGATTGCCGCATCCATCGGTGAAGAATCGGAAACGATTGAAGATGTGTATGAACCGTATTTATTACAAATTGGTTTTTTACAACGGACGCCAAGAGGGCGAGTGGTCACCGGAGCCGTATACGACCATTTTGGTATCGAGATGCCAGCCCAATGATTCGTTATTTTAAAAAGATTAGGATGTTATAATATGAAAGTAGATTTATTTGATTTTCATCTGCCTGAAGAATTAATTGCCCAAGTACCGTTAAAAAATCGGACTGACAGCCGATTAATGGTCTTGGATAAAGAAACAGGCGATATCAAGCATGAAGTTTTTAAAGATATTACCGAGTATTTGCGTGAAGGGGATTGCCTTGTCTTAAATGACACAAAGGTATTGCCTGCACGCCTTTTTGGTGTCAAACCTGATACAGGGGCCAAAATTGAAGTCCTGCTGCTGAAACAGCTTGAAGGCGATCAGTGGGAAACCCTTGTAAAGCCGGCCAAACGGGTGAAGGAAGGAACCGAAATTGATTTTGGCGACGGCTTGCTTACTGCCGTCTGCACTGGAACCTCTGACCATGGCGGCAGGGTGTTGGAATTCAAATATGAGGGGATTTTTTACGAGGTGCTTGATCAATTAGGCGAAATGCCGCTGCCCCCCTACATAAAAGAGCAGCTCGAAGACCGCGATCGATATCAGACCGTGTTTGCCCGTGAACCTGGTTCTGCGGCAGCACCGACGGCAGGTCTCCATTTTACAGAAGCACTGTTGGCTGAAATTAAAGAAAAAGGGGTCCATATTGCATTTATCACCCTTCATGTTGGCCTTGGTACCTTCAGACCTGTGAGTGTTGAGGATGTGTTGGAGCATGATATGCATTCGGAATTTTATATCGTAACGGAGGGAACTTCCCGGCTCCTAAACGAGGTAAGAAATAATGGCGGCAGAATCATCACCGTCGGTACGACCTCAACAAGAACGCTGGAGACTATTGCTTCCGCTAATGAGGGACAGTTTGTTGAAGGCAGCGGCTGGACCAATATTTTCATTTATCCTGGCTATGAGTTTAAGGCAATCGATGGAATGATCACCAATTTTCATTTGCCAAAATCAACCTTGATTATGCTCGTCAGTGCCTTAGCCGGCAGGGAGAATATTTTGCACGCCTACACGACAGCAGTGGAGGAGCGATACCGATTCTTTAGCTTTGGTGATGCGATGTTTATCATCTAGTGGAAAAGGGGCGGAGCGCCGCAAAAGTGACTTATTTTATTCAATGGAAGTGAAAATATAAGTTTGCAGATTAATGTAGTGAAGCTTAGCTCTGCTCACACCGCCTTTATTAAGTGACTACGGCTAGGTCTCTGTATTTATCTCCATTGTGTAAGGTAGTGTGAAACGTTATATAGGTTTAGTAGGAAGGAGACAACAATTTGACTGCAATTCGTTATGAATTAATTAAAACATGTAAACAAACGGGGGCTCGGCTTGGCCGCGTACATACACCGCACGGATCTTTTGATACACCTGCCTTTATGCCGGTTGGAACACTGGCGACGGTGAAAACGATGTCCCCTGAAGATTTAAAAGAAATGGGCGCCGGGATTATTTTGAGCAATACCTACCATCTATGGCTTCGCCCTGGACATGAAATCATTAAGGAAGCAGGCGGGCTTCATAAATTTATGAACTGGGACAGGGCTATCCTAACGGATTCCGGCGGGTTTCAGGTATTCAGTTTAAGCGAATTCCGCAAAATTGAAGAAGAAGGGGTTCATTTCCGTAATCATATGAGCGGGGAGAAATTATTTTTATCGCCGGAAAAAGCGATGGAAATTCAGAATGCCCTTGGCTCGGATATTATGATGGCCTTTGATGAGTGCCCGCCATATCCGGCAACATTCGATTATATGAAAAAGTCAGTCGAGCGGACATCGAGATGGGCGGAGCGCTGTTTAAATGCGCATGCACGCCCTGAAGACCAAGGTTTATTTGGCATCGTTCAAGGGGGAGAATATGAGGAACTTCGTAAACAAAGTGCAAGAGACCTGACATCTCTTGATTTCCCTGGATATGCAATCGGCGGCCTGTCGGTGGGCGAACCGAAAGACATCATGAATCGAATGCTTGAATACACGACTCCGCTATTACCGTCCAATAAACCCCGCTATTTAATGGGGGTAGGTTCACCGGATTCATTAATTGACGGCTCGATCCGCGGAGTTGATATGTTTGACTGCGTGCTGCCAACAAGGATTGCCAGAAACGGTACCTTGATGACAAGTACGGGCAGGCTGGTTGTGAAGAATGCAAAATTTACGAGGGATTTTGGCCCGATCGATGAAAACTGTGACTGCTATACATGCCGAAATTATAGCCGGGCTTACATTCGTCACTTAATAAAGTGTGACGAAACATTCGGAATTCGATTAACGTCTTACCATAATCTCTATTTTCTGTTAAGATTGATGGAGAAAGTCAGACAAGCCATCATGGAAGACCGGCTTGGTGATTTCCGCGAAGAATTTTTTGAACGTTACGGCTTCAATAAACCGAACGCGAAAAATTTCTAATAGATACTTTTTGAAAGGAGGGAAACAGTTATGGCAGGAGGACTTGGAACAATTGGTCCATTAATATTAATGTTTGTGTTGTTTTATTTCTTATTAATCCGCCCCCAGCAAAAACGCCAAAAAGCAGTTCGGCAAATGCAAAACGATTTGAAGAAGGGTGACAAAATCGTTACGATTGGTGGATTACATGGGATTATCGACTCAATCGATGATAATAAAGCTGTAATTAAATGTGGAGACGGAAGCCGTCTTACATATGACCGCAATGCAATTCGTGAAGTCACGGAAGTAGGCGGAGAGAGCGTAAGCCTTTCAAAGTAACACATAAAAAAGGAAGCCATTGGCTTCCTTTTCTTCATGCAGACCGTCTAGAATTATTCGTTGAGATATTAACCCCTAAAATTCCACCCATCATCGCGATTAATGTATAGCAAGTGTGGTAGATGACTTGCTGTGTGTCAAACAAGCGATCATAGCCCAAGTATTGAAATAAAAAAACCACTAGCGAGTAAATTAGCCCAGTTATTCCGCCGATAAGCCAGCCTTTTTCTTTGCGCTTGCCACCGGAAAGAAAACCGCCCCCGAATAGCGCGATAAATGATAAAGCCGTTATGATATATTGAAGCGATCCCTCCCCGGCGGACGTAAACCTTAGTATAAATGCAAATATCAGGCTGCATAACACAGCAAAAGCAAAGATAAAAATTAATCCGTACATAATGGAAGTCCCAAAGCTTTTTGATTCGATTTTACCTCTCCCCCTTCAGCATCCTCCCAGGCCGTTTTCCTCTTTCCTCTACCAGGCCGGGCCATAGATACAAATTTCTTTCCTAGTACAAGCGTATTCATGAGAAGAGGAAAGTAGAATGAAAATTTGTCCGCTTTTCACAAAGAAAACGAATGATTCGCCGAAAACTAGCGGACAATAGTACGGAATGGATAAAAAGGGGCGATTAGTAAGTGGAAGTTTATTTGAATATTATTTTTCGAACCATATTTTTATATTTACTGATGCTCGTCATTTTCAGGATCATGGGGAAGCGGGAAATTGGCGAATTAAGCATCCTTGACCTAGTCGTTTTTATCATGATAGGTGAGATGGCTGTTATTGCAATTGAAAATACAAAGGACCCGCTATTTCATACGGTGGTACCGATGGTTCTCTTGATGTCTATTCAAATCACGCTCGCGATCATTTCGCTGAAAAATAAAAAATTTCGTGATCTTGTTGATGGGCAGCCAAGTATCATCATCAATCGAGGAAAAATTGACGAGGTCGCAATGAAAAAGCTCCGCTATAATTTTGATGATTTAATGTCACAATTAAGAGAAAAGGACATTAGAAGTATTGGAGATGTTGAATTTGCCATTTTAGAAACCTCGGGCAAACTATCTGTTTTAGAGAAAGTTGACGACCCGAACCAGCCTAAAACTCCTGCTAATAATGGGGATATTACCATTCCGCTCATTATGGATGGAACGATTGAGGAAGAAAATTTAAAAAGGATAAATAAAACCAATCTATGGCTCCGCCAGGAACTTAAAAAAAAGGGCTACCGTGACATTAAGAAAATCTCCTTTTGCAGTTATGAAAACGGCAAATTTTTCATTGATACTCATGATTGAAGGAAGAGACACGCCGGAAAACTGCGTGTCTTCTAATTTTTTCACAAAAGCTTCCCAATCCACGGAATTCTGTGAAGTTCATCCTTTTTAATCAGTCCGAATAGCAGGAGCATGACTATATAGGAAATCCCCATGCCAGTAATCGAGCTTAGTACCCTTAACAGCAAATGCTCATTTAGGAGGATATTCTCAAATAACCAATACCCGAACCAGCCGGATGCCCCCATGACGAGAAAACCTTTTAAATAATCGCGAATGTAAAATGGAAAGGAAACCTTTTTCAATACAGTGGCAAAGTGAAGAATTGATACTAACACAAAACCGACAATAATTCCGAGTGCCGCCCCTGTAATGCCGAAGGAAGCCTGTGAGGCAAGAAAAAAGATCACAGCCGTTTTGACAACGGCGCCAATAAGACTATTGATCATCGCCGCTCTGGCAAGATTTAACGCCTGAAGAACAGCCTGTAATGGCCCCTGATAGTAATAAAACAAGAAGAATGGCGCCATTAACCGAATAAAATAGGACCCTTTTGTTGACCCGTACATTAACTGCATCAGGGGGTCGGCCAATACATAGAGGACAATGACGGCAAGCCCGCCGGTTAAAAACGTTAATCTTAACGCCTGCTGGAGCCGGTAGGCGATTAACTTATGGTTATTACGGGAATTGGCCTCGCTGATGGCGGGAACCAAAGATGTTGCCAGTGAAAAGGTGACAAAAGACGGGAGCATTAACAGCGGCATCGCATAGCCCGTCAACAACCCATATTGTTTAGTACCATTCACCGCTAAAACACCTGCTAGGGCTAAGCTGTGGGCAACGACGATAGGTTCAAAAAACCAGGCCACAGAACCAATCATTCTGCTTCCCATCGTCGGTAAAGCAATTTCCATTAAATCATAAAAGGTCTGTTTTCCTTTATTAACAAATTGGAAAAAATTCTTTCTAAGCGGAAATCGCTTTTTCAATTTAAAGGTCGTCATTAGATATACGAGTGATAATAGTTCACCTAAAACGGATGCCGCCATTGCCGCTGCTGCCGCATAATGAACGCCATAAGGAAGAAATGCTTTTGTCATCACGGCGATTAAGGTAATTCTGACAACCTGCTCTAAAATCTGCGAAACGGCTGAGGGCCGCATATTTTGTCTTCCTTGAAAGTAGCCTCTTAACACAGAAGAAACCGCGATAATTGGAATCGAGGGTGCAATCGCAATTAACGGATAATAGGTCCTTGGGTCGGTGAACAGTGTCTTTGCTAGAATGGGTGCCAGCAGGATGATGGCCGGTGTAAGAATGATCGATAAGCTAATTGTAGTGGCCAGGGAAACAACAAGGATTTTTTTTATTTCAGCATAATCACCTCTTGCTTCAGCCTCGGCAATATTTTTTGAAATCGCCACCGGAAGACCCAGCTGCGTAATGGTTACGACAAGAATAAAGGTGGGATACGCCATCATGTATAAGCCCACACCTTCTTCGCCAATGCTCCGCGCTAAGACAATCCGATAAATAAAACCGAGGACTCTGGTAATGAATCCGGCAATTAATAGGATAAAAGTCCCCTTTAAAAACTTCGACATGCTAATTCCCACCTTCTCAAAAAAGAAGAATTCATATACAATTAACTATATGCAACGTGGTGGACAAAGCATGACAAGTAGTAAGACCTTTTTGATTGCAAGTAACTATAGGGGGCAGAGTGAATGGATAATAACCACCGATACGATTATTTTCGTACCAAAGTACAGCCGGCAATAGCAAGTAAACTTTCAGAGTTTCGCTTACTCGGTTACGATTCGGTAACGGAACAAGAGCTTTGGGAATTCTTAATTAAGAAAAAGTGGAAGAAGATTAAGCATGAATTAATGTTACACGAAATTATCCAAGCAATTCTCTCTGTTAAAGTAAGTGATTATCTCAGCTTCGCAGCAATTGAGACATATAAAACGGCTGAGTTCTCACTGGATGATGAAAATGAATTGAAAGAGTTATTGAAATAATCCCACCATTTTCAAATTGACAGCATTTCTAAGTTATTCCATAATAGTAGCAGTGACTTTTTTATTATTTGGACGTAAAAGTGCTAAGGCACAGGCACTAAGGAGGAACATTACATAATGGTAAAGCGCAGCAGAATTATTGCTTTCTTTCTTCTGGTTCTCATTATCGGAAGCACAGCGGGAGCAACAGCAAAGAACATTGTAAACAACATTAAGCTTGGACTTGACCTCCAAGGCGGATTTGAGGTTTTGTACGAGGTTGAACCGGCGAAAAAAGGACAAAAAATTGATAAAGAGGTATTAGCCAATACGGCTGAAGCGCTCGACAGACGGATCAACGTCCTTGGGGTTAGTGAACCAAGCATTCAAATTGAAGGAACGAACCGAATCCGCGTTCAGCTTGCAGGGGTCACTGACCAAAACGAAGCTCGTGAGATTTTGTCTACCCAGGCAAATTTATCCTTCCGCGATGCAAATGACCGTCTGATGATGGACGGCACAGACTTAAAGCAAGGCGGGGCAAAGCAAACTTTTGACGAAACTGGCGCACCAAGCGTTTCTTTAACATTAACCGATGCGAATAAATTCCGTAAAGTATCTGAAGAAATTATGAACACGAATCCAAATGTCCTTGTTATTTGGATGGATTTTGAAGAAGGAAAAGACTCCTTTAAAACGGAGGCAGCAAAACCAAATCCAAAATATATTTCAGCTCCAACTGTAAAGCAAGTATTTAATCAAAATACGGTTTCAATTGTCGGCAGTTTCACTACAAAAGAAGCTAATACCTTAGCGAATCTGTTAAATGCTGGTTCATTACCAGTAAAACTTACGGAAGTGTATTCTACTTCTGTCGGTGCAAAATTTGGAGAGCAAGCATTAAATGAGACGATTTTTGCAGGAATCATCGGTGTCGCCATCATTTTCTTGTTTATGATTTTCTATTATCGTTTTCCAGGATTCATTGCAGTTGTTGCGTTAAGTTTTTATATTTACTTGATTCTATTGGTTTTTGATTGGATGAATGGAGTTTTAACACTGCCGGGAATTGCCGCGATTATTCTTGGGATTGGGATGGCAGTTGACGCCAATATCATTACCTACGAGCGGATTAAAGATGAGATAAAAGTTGGTAAATCGATTAAATCAGCGTTCCAGGCTGGTGAAAATCATGCGTTTAGGACCATTCTTGATGCCAACTTAACTACGATGTTGACAGCAGGTGTTTTATTTTTCTATGGGACAAGCTCTGTAAAAGGGTTTGCTACCATGTTACTCGTAAGTATCTTTATGAGCTTTCTTACCGCTGTTTACGGCTCGAGGTTTATGTTGGGGCTATGGGTTCACAGTGGATTATTTAATAAGAAACCTAGCTGGTTTGGCGTGAATCCGGCCAAAATTCATAATATTGCTGAAAATTTTGATACAATCGATCTCCCAACCAGATTTGATAAGCTAGATTTTATAAAAATGAAAAATAAATTCTTCATTATTTCAGGTGTGCTTCTCGTTGCTGGAGTAATCATTCTTTCCGTTTTCCGTTTGAACCTAGGAATTGATTTCTCAAGCGGTACGCGCGTTGAAATCCAATCAAAAACACCTTTAACAACCACTCAGGTTGAAAAAGCTTTTGAAAAGCTTCATTTAAAAACAGATGACGTGGTCATTTCAGGGGATAAAAAACAAATTGGTGCTGCTCGAATGGTTGGTGTTTTATCGAAAGATGAAATAGCCCATTTAAAAGCAGAGATTAATAAGGAATTCGGCTCAGAACCGAATGTCAGCACTGTTTCGTCAGAAGTTGGGAAAGAGCTGGCGAAAAATGCCTTTAAAGCCGTTTTGATTGCATCGATAGGAATAATTCTCTACGTTACGATTCGCTTTGAATTGTATATGGCGATTGCGGCCGTAATATCCTTGCTTCACGATGCGTTCTTTATAGTTGCCTTCTTCAGTCTTACAAGACTTGAAGTCGATTTAACCTTTATTGCTGCTATTTTAACAATTGTTGGTTATTCGAACCACGATACAATCGTCACCTTTGACCGGATTCGTGAAAACCTGCATAAGAAAAAGCGTCTCAAAACCGTTCAGGAGATTGCTGACGTGGTAAATGTTAGTATCCGTCAAACATTAACGCGTTCGATCAACACTGTTTTAACCGTATTAATTGCTACTACATGCTTAATGATTTTCGGAAGTGCATCGATCCGTAATTTCTCTATCGCCTTGTTTGTAGGATTAATTGTCGGGGTGTATTCGTCCCTCTTTATCGCAAGTTCACTATGGTTTGTTATGAAATGTAGAGAGCTAAAGAAAAAGGGAGTTATCAAAACAGAAAAGGTTAAGAAGAAATATTCAGATCAACCACAAGTGTAATATTTGGAAAAAACCGCAGAAGCTCTGCGGTTTTTCTTTTTCGCCGATCGGAAAGTAAAACTTTCCGATCAGGCATAAGTGCAACTACGCTTCTGTCTTCGCCTAACGGCTCGCCAATCAGCGAGTTTTCTATATTGAAAGCTTTTTAACGCTCCTGTATAATAAGAAAGTCTGAGGGGTGAACAAGCAAATGTTAAAGTCAAAATCAAGATGGATTGTTCGCAGTTCTGATCATAATTTAGTAAAGCTGCTAGCTCAGGAATTGAAAATTACACCTCTTGTTGCGTCGCTGCTTGTCAACCGTGGTTTAGAAACGGAAGAATCTGCACGGTGTTTTTTATTTGGCAAGGATGAATTTCATGACCCGTATCTATTAAAAGGGATGGATATCGGGGTTAACAGAATTCGAGAAGCAATTGAAAGGCAAGAACCGATCCTTATTTTTGGTGATTATGACGCTGATGGTGTAAGCAGTACATCGGTGTTGATGATTACCCTTCGTGAACTTGGAGCAAATGTACAATTCTACATCCCTAATCGCTTTACTGAAGGGTATGGGCCGAATGAATCAGCCTTCCGTCAAGCAGCGGAAAATGGAATAAAGTTAATTATTACTGTTGATACTGGAATATCTGCTCTCCATGAAGCAGCAGTGGCAAAAGAAATTGGAATTGACCTAATCATTACCGACCACCATGAACCGGGGCCGGTCTTACCAGAAGCACTTGCGATTATTCACCCGAAGCTTCCTGATAGCCACTATCCATTTCGGGAACTTGCAGGAGTCGGAGTCGCCTTTAAACTTGCTCATGCACTTTATGGTGAAGTTCCTGAGCATTTACTTGAAATTGCCGTCATTGGGACGATTGCCGATTTAGTTTCATTAAAAGGTGAAAATCGGCTGATTGCGAAAAAAGGTCTTGAAAAGTTAAAGGCTACCAATAATATTGGCATTAAAGCGATTTTAAAATTGGCTGGGGTCGATCCGCTTTCAATAAATGAAGAAACGATTGGATTTACACTTGCACCAAGGATTAACGCCGTGGGCCGCTTAGAAGATGCAGACCTCGCTGTTCAGCTAATCCTCACTAAAGACCCGGAGGAAGCACAGCATTTAGCAGAAGAAATGGATGCGTTAAATAAGACAAGGCAAGCGATTGTCAATGCAATTACCGCTGAAGCAATTGAAGAGGTGGAAACAAATTATCCGACCGAGTCCAATAAGGTTCTCGTTATCGGTAGAGAAGGCTGGAATGCTGGTGTGATAGGCATCGTCGCCTCAAGGCTTGTTGATAAATACTACCGTCCAACGATTGTGTTAAATTTTGACCCGGATAAAGGGGTCGCAAAGGGATCTGCCCGGAGCATTGCCGGCTTTGACCTGTTTAAAAATTTATCGGCCTGCCGTGAGATTCTTCCTCATTTTGGCGGCCATCCGATGGCTGCAGGGATGACCTTGAAATTAGAGGATGTTGCTGAACTAAGGACAAGATTAAATACCCTTGCTGAGGAGCAGTTAACTAAAGCGGATTTTGTCCCCGTAACTTATCTTGATGAGGAAATCCGTCTAGAAGACATTAGTTTATCGACAGTCGAAGAAATGAGTCTGCTTTCTCCTTTTGGAATGGACAACCCTAAACCAAAAGTTTTAATAAATAATGCTGCTATTGCCAGTATGAGAAAAATTGGCAGTGAACAAAACCATTTAAAGGTGTTAGTGAATGAAGCTGATGCCAATCTTGATGGAGTAGGTTTTGGGTTAGGATCTTTAGTTGACCAAATTTCACCTGCTTCAAAAATTTCATTCATTGGAGAATTATCTATTAATGAATGGAACAATATACGTAAACCACAAATTTTCATTCACGATATCGCGGTGAATTCTTGGCAGTTATTTGACTATCGCGGGCAAAAGCGGATAAGCACCATTGCTCAGTCCGTACCTGCAGAAAACAGGAAATTCATTATTTTTAATAAGGAACATCTAGAAAAAATGAGCCCTGAATTGATGGCTGATACCATTTATGTTCAAGATATCGAAGAAGCAAAAGCTCTCAATTGTAACCAGGTAAATATTGTCTTAGTTGACTTCCCGCCCTCAAAAGAGATTCTCGAGGTTTTATTAAAGGGAAAACAGCCGGCAAGGGTGTATGCCTATTTTTATAAGCAATCCAGTGATTTCTTCAGCACGATTCCAACCCGTGACCATTTTAAATGGTTCTATGCCTTTTTAGTAAAGAAAGGTCCAATTGATCTTAAGCGATATGGCGAAGATATCGCCAAACATCGCGGCTGGTCACAGGAAACGATAAACTTTATGTCAAAGGTGTTTTCTGAACTGGATTTTGTTACAATAAACAATGGATTTATTTCTTTAAAACCCGGCGCGCAAAAGCGTGATTTAAGTGACTCTAGAACTTATCAAACCAAACAGAAGCAATATGCTCTTGAACGGGATTTATTGTTTTCGTCCTTCCAAGAATTAAAGGGCTGGTTCGATCAAGTTATCCAAGAGTCGGTAGAAACTGAGGAGGCAATAACAGAATGGATTTAAAGCAATTTATTACCATCGTACCCGATTGGCCAAAGCCAGGAATTAAATTTAAAGATATTACCCCATTAATGAATGATGGTGAAGCATATAAATATGCAACTGACCAAATCGTTTCTTATGCAAAAGAGAAACAAATTGATATCATTGTAGGACCTGAAGCTCGTGGCTTTATTATTGGCTGTCCTGTTGCTTATTCGCTGGGAGTAGGCTTTGCCCCAGTCCGTAAAGAGGGCAAACTTCCGCGTGAAACGATTAATGTTAGCTATGGCCTGGAATACGGAAAAGACGTTCTGACGATTCATAAGGATGCGATTAAACCTGGACAACGCGTGTTAATAACGGATGATTTGTTAGCAACCGGCGGTACGATTGAAGCGACCATTCAATTAGTGGAAGAACTTGGCGGAGTAGTCGCTGGTATCGCTTTCTTAGTTGAGTTAAGTTATTTAGATGGCCGGAAAAAGCTTGACGGCTATGATATTTTAACACTTATGCACTATTAAAAAACGAGCTGGAGGGCACTCAGATGAGGGTGCTCTCTTTATATAATATAAAAATAATTTTCGACACATCTCGATATTTTTCAGAAATTACTTCACAATCTCTTTACATCTTCGCTATTTTTTTCGATAATAGAAACAATCATTCTAATTGTGTAACAATATTTTTAAAATAACATTGAATAATAAAATGAGACGAAAATAAAGGTGATTTCATGGCGAATGATCAAGTGTTAACAGCCGATCAAGTCATCGACAAGACCAAGACCTATTTAAATGAAGAGCATGTTGAATTAGTTAAAAAAGCATATGAATTCGCTAAACATGCTCATCGTGAACAATACCGAAAATCGGGGGAGCCGTACATTATTCATCCCATCCAGGTTGCAGGAATTCTAGCTGACTTGGAGATGGATCCTGCAACGGTTGCTGCGGGTTTTCTTCACGACGTCGTGGAAGATACAACGATATCCTTAAAGGATATCGAGGAAGCTTTCAATGACGAAGTGGCGATGCTTGTCGATGGGGTAACGAAACTTGGGAAAATTAAATATAAATCTCACGAGGAACAGCAGGCCGAGAACCACCGAAAAATGTTTGTGGCCATGGCTCAGGATATTCGAGTGATTCTGATTAAGCTTGCAGACCGTTTGCATAATATGCGAACACTGAAGCATCTTCCTGTGGAGAAACAGCGCCGAATTTCAAATGAGACACTTGAAATTTTTGCACCTTTAGCACATCGTCTTGGTATATCTAAGATTAAATGGGAGCTGGAAGATACAGCATTAAGATATTTAAATCCGCAGCAATATTACCGGATTGTTAACTTAATGAAGAAGAAGCGGGCGGAACGGGAGCAATATCTAGAGGATGTCATCGAAGAAGTCAAAGCACGGATGGGTGAAGTTTCCATTAAGGCTGAGCTTTCCGGCCGACCAAAGCATATTTACAGTATTTATCGAAAAATGGTTTTGCAAAATAAACAATTCAGTGAAATCTATGATTTGCTTGCAGTCAGGATTGTCGTCAACAGTATTAAAGATTGTTACGCGGTTCTCGGCATTATTCACACTTGTTGGAAGCCAATGCCCGGCCGCTTTAAGGATTATATTGCGATGCCGAAGCCGAATATGTATCAATCGCTGCATACAACCGTGATTGGACCGAAAGGCGACCCGCTTGAGGTGCAAATTCGTACCTATGAGATGCACCGGATTGCCGAATTCGGGGTTGCAGCGCACTGGGCTTATAAAGAAGGCAAAGCCATCAGCGACAGCTCTTCTTTTGAGCAAAAATTAACCTGGTTCAGGGAGATCCTTGAGTTCCAAAATGACACCGCCAATGCCGAAGAATTTATGGAGTCATTGAAAATTGACCTGTTCTCCGATATGGTGTTTGTGTTTACGCCAAAAGGCGATGTCATTGAGCTGCCCTCTGGTTCTGTTCCAATCGATTTTGCTTATCGAATCCACTCGGAAATAGGCAATAAAACAATTGGTGCAAAAGTGAACGGCAAAATGGTGACGCTCGACTATCAACTAAAGACCGG
The DNA here is from genome assembly GCF_044754175.1 of Neobacillus sp. NPDC093127. Classification (NCBI taxonomy): domain Bacteria; kingdom Bacillati; phylum Bacillota; class Bacilli; order Caryophanales; family Bacillaceae; genus Neobacillus; species Neobacillus sp. NPDC093127. Next base: position 131,047 of record NZ_JBIVOP010000008.1, on the reverse strand, counting down.
GGATATTATTGAAATATTAACCTCGAAACATTCCTATGGTCCAAGTCAGGATTGGCTGAAGCTGGCTCAGACTTCGCAGGCGAAAAACAAGATTCGCGCCTTCTTTAAAAAGCAGCGCCGTGATGAAAATGTCGTTAAAGGGAAAGAGCTAGTTGAAAAAGAAATCCGTAACATGGAGTTTGAGCTGAAAGAAATATTAACATCAGACAATCTAAAAAAGGTTGCGGAAAAATTTAACTTTTCCAATGAAGAAGATATGTATGCCGCCGTTGGCTATAATGGGGTCACGGCCTTGCAGGTGGCAAACCGGTTAACGGAGAAATGGCGCAAGAAACGCGACCAGGAACAGTCAGCAAGCATTACTAATGTGATTTCGGATTTGAAAACATTTCCATCTAGCAAGAAACGGGAATCCGGTGTCCGCGTCCAAGGGATTGACAATCTGTTAATTCGCTTATCAAGATGCTGTAACCCGGTTCCCGGCGACGAAATTGTCGGCTTTATAACGAAGGGCCGCGGTGTCTCTGTTCATCGCTCTGATTGTACGAACATCGACTCGAATGATGCTCAAACAAGGCTAATTCCGGTAGAGTGGGAATCTTCCTTGAATGACCGGAAGGAATATAATGTTGATATCGAAATCAGCGGCTATGACCGCCGCGGACTGCTTAATGAAGTGCTTCAAGCCGTTAATGAGACGAAAACAAATATTTCTGCCGTCACAGGTAAATCAGACCGCAATAAAATGGCGACGATTAGCATGTCGATTGCAATTCACAATGTGAACCATTTGCAAAGGGTAGTCGAAAGAATTAAACAAATTCCGGATATTTATTCGGTTCGCCGGATTATGAATTAAGGAGTATTGGAATGAGAGTAGTTGTTCAACGCAGCAAAGCCGCACGGGTAACGGTTGCCGGTGAAGTAACAGGTGAAATTACCAAAGGACTTGTCCTGCTTGTCGGTGTGACCCACGACGACAAAGAAGAGGATGCGGTTTACTTAGCTGATAAAATTGCCAATTTACGGATCTTTGAAGATGCGGATGAAAAAATGAATTTGTCATTATTGGATGTCGGCGGTGAAATTCTATCCGTTTCACAATTTACCCTTTACGGCGATTGCCGCAAAGGGAGAAGACCTAGTTTCATTGAGGCAGCTAGACCAGAGCAGGCCGTCGGGCTATATGAGGCTTTGAACCGGCTCCTGCGTGAAAAAGGTATTCGCGTTGAAACAGGACGGTTCGGCGCCATGATGGATGTCGAATTAACCAATGACGGTCCGGTGACGTTGATTTTAGAAAGTAAGGCATAAAAAGGCAAAAAAAAAGGCTTGGCACTTGAACTAAAGTGCCGAGCCTTTTTATATTTATTTAATTACTTTTAAAATACCTTGCTAATCCATCATACAAACCTGATGCGGCACTTTCTTGGAAGCCGCTGGATTTTAGCGTCATTTCTTCTTCAGGATTACTCAAATAGCCAAGCTCCATTAGGACAGCCTTTTGGCTATTTTCACGAACCACATGGAAATCACCAAAACGGACGCCGCGATTTTTCAATTTCGTTTGCCCTACAGTTGAAGCATAAAGCGTATCAGCAAGTGACTTTTGATAAGAATGATAATAATAGCCGGTCATACCACGGACACTGCGATCTAAATTACTATCATAATGCAGGCTGATAAACGCATCAGCATGATAAGCATGCGCAGTATTTACTCGGGATGGAAGCGGAAGGAAAGAATCATTGTTTCTAGTTAAATAGACATTTGCTCCAGCAGCCCTTAATTTATCATACAAAAGCTTAGCTGTTCGGAGTGTTAACTCCTTCTCTACTGTTCCGGCTGCCCCCGTTGCCCCGTTATCCCCGCCGCCATGTCCTGGATCAAGAACAATGGTTTTATTTTTCAAATAACCTTCGGCTCCTGACTTCACAATCTGCTGTTTAGTGCCATTAGTGGAAACAATCCAGCCAGCAACAAAGCCCGTTTTACCGTTCTTTAATTTCACTTCATACCAGTCATTCGCTAAACTTTGTACTAAGAAGGTATCGCCTTCGTTAGCCCGCTCCACAACATCCGATTGAACATTTGGAGCTTTTCGGATATTTGTTCCATTTTGCAGTATGGTCACTTTGCTTTCCTTTACAGCTTGTCCAGTATTGGTTTTCACTGCGGACTTTTCAAGATACCAGCCGGCAACCCAGCCAAAACTACCAGACTTAAACTCTATTTTTGCCCAATTATTATACTCTTCTAAAATAGTAAAGCTTTGGCCCAGCGATACCATCCCAATGATGCTTGAATCCAATGATGCTCCTTGACGGACACTTAGACTGCTGGCAGTTACCGTCCCGTTCATGCCGCTCGATTCTTTTTTTGCGGAGTCCTTTGCAGGGCTTGAGGCAGATGTGTCAATAAACTCCGCGCTAACCCAGCCTCTTAGTGTTGAAAAACCAACCTCCAGCCAATTATTTTGTTTCGAATAAATGGTTACAGTCGTGCCTTTTGTTAATTTTCCAACTAACGTGCTTGAAGAAGATGGCTCTTTACGAACATTTAAGGTATCACCATTCACCACGCCGCTGCTTACGGTCTTCGCAGGCGGAGGTGCTGGAGTATTTTCCTGCTTAATGGTTTTATACTCTAAAAAATCGCTTGCAACCCAGCCTTCAGTGTTGGCTGAGCTGATTTTACACCAGTTTTCATTTTGGTCAAGAACCGTTACTTGCTGTCCTTTATTCAAGAACCCGACGATTGGGAAGCTTGTCCCAGGTCCCGAGCGAACCCGTAATTGATCAGTTTTGGCAGCGGCGGTTGTGCTTTTTGAACCAGAAGCTTTGGCGGTATTGACTGTGTTCACCGCATTTTCTTTTGAAACAAGCCAATTGACGACCCAGCCTGTTTTGCCAAATGATAATTGAATTTCAATCCAATCATCTTTCTCTGATACAATGGAATACTTTTCGCCCCGTTTCGCTATTTTCATAAGGGGATAGCTTAAGCCAGGGCCGCCGCGAACATTGACAGTATCGGTGGAAATGGTTATAGAACCGGTTGCAGCGATACTTTTCCCCTGCGGCAGGAAGGCCGCAAAAATAAGAATGATGCTTAATTGGAGCAGGCTAAACTTTTTGAACATCGGCAACCTCCTTTGCTGTTTGTCTAGCTCCAGCGCCTAGGGGCTCGGGTCATAAGCCAATTAGTCAAGAAGGTTAAAGAACAACCTTCTCGCCTGCTCGTCTTATGCCGGTCGCCCCTGGACAAGGCGCTTACGCTTTTCTACTTCTTTTATTTTAGCGTAAAAGATGGTGAAAATCATTCCTAAAATGTTAAATAAGGGCAACAAAGCAACGAATTACCCATCTTTGATGCAATTTTTTCCGGTTGTGTGGAAATAATAACGATAGAGAAGAAGGAGACAGGGGTGATTTATTTGCGATCAAGTGAAAAAGGAATGAACATTCAATCAATGGATGGCCGTCTTTTTGGCGTCGATTTTCATGATTTTATTCAAAAAGAACAGCAGTCAAACTCGTTTGAACTAGCCTCTGAATTCGGTTTATCGATTGGTGATGTCAGAAAGTTAAAAAAACATTTAGAAAGGTCGTAAAACGCTCTTGACATTGCCTTCAATGCTCCGTATTATTATATAAATATAAAACAAATAGGGAAATAACCATTGATGGAGCATAGTAATTAAGCTAACCCATGAAAAGAGAGGAAATGCCTTGGGCTGAAAGCATTTCTGCATGTGCCTTAATGAATGAACACTCCGTAGGCTTCTCTCTGAAAAAGCTCAGGCTCTAATAGGAGAAGGACGTAGCAGGCGTTAACTGTTAAAGAGGAATAGCTTTTTTGAAGGCTATTCAACTAGGGTGGCACCGCGGGACTACAAACTCTCGTCCCTTGTATTTAATACAAGGGATGGGAGTTTTTTTATTTATCGCTAAAAATTTTTTACATAAATCAGTTTTGAAGAGGAGGTTTCTGCTATGTCGATAAGCATTCCAAGAGGCACGCAGGATATACTGCCAGGTGAAGTAGAAAAGTGGCAGTTGATTGAAGCAAAGGCGAGAGAACTTTGTGAAAACTATCAATACCAAGAAATTCGCACCCCTATTTTTGAATCAACTGAATTATTCTCACGAGGGGTTGGCGACAGCACTGATATTGTTCAAAAAGAAATGTACACCTTTGAAGACCGAGGGAAACGCAGCCTTACGCTTCGCCCCGAAGGCACAGCGGCAGTCGTTCGCTCGTTTGTCGAGAAAAAAATGTTCGGCTATGCTAACCAGCCTGTAAAACTTTATTATATGGGACCGATGTTCCGCTATGAACGTCCGCAGGCAGGCCGCTTCCGCCAATTTGTCCAATTTGGCGTTGAGGCGCTCGGCAGTAACGACCCGGCGATTGATGCCGAAGTCATTTCTTTGGCGATGAACCTGTATAAAGAAATGGGTTTGCGGAAATTAAAGCTAATCATCAACAGCCTTGGTGATAAGGAGAGCCGCATCGCACACCGTGATGCGCTGGTGAAGCATTTCCAACCAAGAATCGGCGAGTTTTGCCATGACTGTCAGAACCGTTTGGAGAAAAATCCGTTGCGAATCTTGGATTGTAAACAGGACCGTGACCATGAATTAATAAAATCAGCACCTTCCATCCTAGAATTTTTAAACGATTACTCTAAAGCTTATTTTGAAAAATTACAGCAGTATTTAACCCAGCTCGATATTCCGTTTGAAGTTGATGCCAACTTGGTCCGAGGCTTGGATTATTATAATCACACCGCCTTTGAAATTATGAGCAATGCGGAAGGCTTCGGGGCGATTACTACTTTATGCGGCGGCGGTCGTTATAACGGTTTAGCGGAAGAGATTGGCGGTCCGGAAACACCTGGTATCGGCTTCGCTTTAAGTATTGAACGGTTTATTGCCGCGCTAAATGCAGAAGAAATCGAATTGGAAACGGATCAAGGGATTGATTGTTACCTGGCTGCTCTCGGGGAGGAAGCGAAGGATTACACTGTAGGCCTCCTGCAGCAGCTGCGCATGGCTGGTATTTCAGCTGAAAGAGATTACTTGGATCGAAAATTTAAGGCGCAATTTAAAGCGGCGGACCGCCTGAAAGCCAAGTATGTTGCCGTTCTTGGAGACGATGAGCTTAAGAATAAAAAAATTAATTTGAAAAATATGGCGACGGGTGACCAAGTTGAAATAGAACTTGATTCTTTTGTTCATTATTTTCAGGAATTAAAGGGGGAGTAACAATGTTTGGGAGATCCTATTTTTGCGGTGAAGTACCAGAGTCGGCAGTTGGGGAAAAAGTTACATTAAAGGGCTGGGTGCAAAAACGACGCGACCTTGGCGGCTTAATTTTTATCGATTTGCGCGACCGTTCAGGAATTGTTCAGGTAGTCTTTAATCCTGATTTATCAAAGGAAGCACTTCAAACGGCGGAAAAAATCCGCAGTGAATTTGTTCTTGATATTGTCGGGACAGTCGTTGCCCGTGAAGCTGGAACTGTTAATGAGAACCTGAAAACAGGTAAAATTGAAATCCAAGCGGATACAGTAACGATTATCAATGAGGCGAAAACGCCGCCGTTTACGATTTCTGATAATACGGATGCATCAGAAGATGTTCGCTTGAAATATCGTTATTTAGACTTCCGCCGTCCGGTTATTTTTGAAACCCTAAAAATGCGTCATCAGGTAACGAAGCAAATTCGCGATTTTCTCGATGGCGAAGGCTTCTTAGATATCGAAACACCCATTCTGACAAAAAGTACACCGGAAGGAGCACGCGATTATTTAGTTCCAAGCCGTGTTCATCCAGGTGAGTTCTACGCGCTGCCGCAATCACCGCAGCTGTTTAAACAATTGCTGATGGTCGGCGGAATTGAGCGCTATTACCAAATTGCCCGCTGTTTCCGTGACGAGGACCTGCGTGCTGACCGCCAGCCTGAATTTACACAAATCGATATTGAAACAAGCTTCTTAAGCCAAGAGGACATCATGGGCATGATGGAAAAAATGATGACTCAGCTGATGAAAGAAGTAAAAGGTGTTGAAGTGCCGGCAGCCTTCCCGCGGATGACGTATGATGAGGCGATGAGCCGATTTGGTTCCGATAAACCGGATACCCGTTTTGGCCTTGAGCTTGTCGATGTGTCAGAAATCGTCAAGGATTCAGGCTTTAAGGTGTTTGCCGGTGCGGTTGCCGGTGGCGGTCAAGTTAAAGCTTTGAATGTAAAAGGTTGTGCAGATAAATATTCCCGTAAAGATATTGATGCGTTAACCGAATTCACGGCAGTTTACGGCGCGAAAGGCCTTGCCTGGTTAAAAGTGGATGCAGAAGGGTTGAAGGGACCGATTGCGAAATTCTTCTCGGCTGAAGATGCGCAAGCACTTAAAGCGACTCTTGAGGCTTCTGAAGGGGACTTACTCCTGTTTGTTGCCGATAAGAAAAGCGTTGTCGCCGACGCCCTTGGTGCGTTAAGACTTAAGCTTGGAAAAGAATTGGGGTTAATCGATACAAGTCTTTTCCATTTCCTTTGGGTAACGGACTGGCCGCTGTTTGAGTACGATGAAGAAGAAGGCCGTTATTATGCTGCCCACCATCCATTCACGATGCCATTTAGGGAAGACCTTGAATACTTGGATTCTGATCCTGGAAAGGTACGGGCCCAAGCCTATGACCTTGTTCTGAACGGCTATGAACTTGGCGGCGGATCACTAAGGATTTTTGAAAGGCCAATCCAGGAAAAAATGTTCAGTGTCCTTGGTTTTTCACCAGAAGAAGCGAAGGAACAGTTTGGTTTCTTAATGAATGCATTTGAGTATGGAACACCACCGCATGGGGGAATCGCGCTCGGTCTTGACCGCTTGGTCATGCTGTTAGCCGGCAGCTCCAACTTACGCGATACGATTGCCTTCCCGAAAACCGCTAGTGCAAGCTGTTTATTAACGAATGCACCGGGTGAAGTTTCCGAGGCCCAATTAGTTGAATTAAATTTGTCTCTAAATGTTAAAAAATAACAGGAATTCGCTTTCATAAAACCTTGAATCAAGCGAGATAATATGATAATATAAAAACAATTAAAGAAGAGTCCTGAGATGTACGTTGTGTTACCTGAAGTTTTGACCGAACATTATTTATCCGGGAGTCTGGAGTTTTCTGATTGCGTAAATGCCTCACCCTTTGACGGGTATGGGGACTTACAATACGGAAACAGGACACCCCCCTGCTGAAAGCGGGATCAAAACTAAGGACCTTGAAGCAACGGCACCATTGGGACTCTTTTCTATTTTTAAAAAATCAACCTCCTGACTGCAATTCTGCGGCGGGAGGTTTTATTTTTGCTTTTATCTAGATAATTCCTATAAAAATACTTGTTTTTATCGAATAGTATGATATATTTTTTAGGTGAAAAAATAACTTGAGTTTCGAAAATGAATTTATGATAAATGAATTGTGTATTAATGAAATATGAAATTGAATTTGGAGTGAAGATAAATGCTGCATCAATTTTCCCGTAATGAGCTTGCTGTAGGTAAAGAAGGACTAGAAATTATGAAAAACAGCACGGTTGCTGTTTTAGGAGTAGGCGGCGTCGGTTCGTTTGCTGCTGAGGCATTGGCTCGGTCTGGAGTCGGCCGATTAGTATTAATCGATAAAGATGATGTCGATATCACAAACATTAACCGTCAGTTGATTGCCTTGTTGTCAACGATCGGCAGACCGAAAGTAGACATTATGCAGGAGCGGATAATGGATATTAATCCCGATTGCGAAGTAATTGCACTGAAAATGTTTTACACAGAGGAGACGTACGAGGAGATTTTTGGCTACAACTTGGATTTTGTCGTCGACGCCTCTGATACGATTGTTTATAAAATTCATTTGATGAAAGAATGTTTAAAACGTGATATTCCAATTATTTCAAGTATGGGGGCTGCCAATAAAATGGATCCAACCCGTTTTATGATTGCAGACATCTCCAAAACCCATACAGACCCGATTGCGAAGGTGATTCGCACCAAGCTGCGGAAGGAACGAATCCATAAAGGAATTCCGGTTGTCTTTTCAGATGAAAGTCCAATTGTCATTCGCGAAGATATTAAGAAAGAGGTCGGCAATGAAAATGCGGCCATCCGCAAAGCGCAAATGCCGCCAGCCTCCAATGCCTTCGTCCCATCCGCCGCTGGTTTAATCATGGCGAGCTATGTGGTAAGGGAATTACTTAAAGATATTAAGATACACCGTGTTTCGGATGAGAAGTGATCGCAGTGCCCTAAATCTAGATGGTTTAGGGCCTTTTTTAATTTAGGAGGGTATGTGGAAAGGTTTGACGGGTAAATCATTAAAAGTGAAGGGTAAAGGTAAATTTCAACGAATTCATACTTAAATTAGTTAAACTCAGTCTTCAGGCCTAGAAATGTTTCCGCCCCCCGGCGTTTTTAGAAAAGAGATTAACAAGGTTATACTTATGATAGGAAATTTTTTCAACAATCAGTTAAACTAAGTTGGGATACATAGAGAGGAGAGAGAGTTTGGAAACAATTGTGGAACTAAAAAATGTAACGAAAGTGATTAAAGGAAGAACGATTATTGACGATATCAGCTTCCAAGTGAATAAAGGTGAGGTTTTTGGATTCTTAGGTCCAAATGGTGCCGGGAAAACGACAACCATTCGAATGATTGTCGGATTAATGGGGATTACATCGGGAGATATTACCATTGGCGGGTCAAGTATTAAATCCGAGTTTGAAAAGGCAGTAGGCCACGTTGGTGCTATCGTTGAGAATCCAGAAATGTATAAATTTTTAAGTGGTTATCAAAACCTCGTCCATTATGCAAGAATGTCAAAAGGGATTACAAAGGAAAAAATCCGCGAAACAGTGGAACTGGTTGGCTTAACTGACAGAATCAAGGACAAAGTGAAAACATATTCACTGGGAATGCGACAACGCTTAGGCTTAGCGCAATGTCTGTTACATGATCCGGATGTATTGATCCTTGATGAGCCAACAAATGGCCTCGACCCTGCGGGAATCCGGGAAATCCGCGACTATGTCCGCCAGCTGGCGCGTGAAAAAAATATGGCCGTAATCGTCTCCAGCCACTTGCTTTCCGAAATGGAAATGATGTGTGATCGGATTGGGATTATTCAAAATGGACGGCTAATTGATGTCCAACATATGAAGGAATTTGTCAACGGCAGCGAAGTTATGTACGAGCTGGAGGTCACCCCGAGTGAAAAAGCTCTATCGATATTGCGGGCAAATTATCCAAATGCTAGCGCAACCCTCTCTAGCAATGGAGTGGCTGTAGAGCTTGCGAAAGTAGAAATTCCGAATATCGTGAAAGTTTTTGTTCAAGAAGATATAAAGGTTTTCGGGGTAAAAGAAGTGGCAAAAACATTAGAAGATCGCTTCCTTGAAGTGACATCGGAAAAGGGGGCAGCAACCCGTGGTTAATCTAATTAAAAATGAATGGATGAAGATTTTCAAACGCCCTGGAACCTTTGTGATGATTGGGATTCTTATCGTTTCTATTGCCCTAGTGGGGATTATTATTAAGGCACAACACAATGATAATAATTTTGTCCAGGATAGCAATTGGCAGCAAGTTTTACAAGAGGAAAATAATGCATTAAAGCAGCAGATGGCGCAAAGTCGGACAAAGATGGAAAAGCAATTTTTCAAAAAAGAAATCGCCATTAATGATTACCGCATTGAGCATGATCTTCCGTCAAAAGAAAAATATACAGTTTGGTCATTCGTAAAAGATTCATCACAGCTGATTATGTTAGCGGGATTATTCATCATTATAGTTTCTGCCGGAATTGTTGCCAGTGAATTTAACTGGGGAACGATTAAGCTGTTATTGATCCGGCCCATCAATAGGACAAAAATCCTCCTATCGAAATATTTAACAGTTTTATTGTATGCCTTGTTCTTATTGGCCATTCTGTTTGTTTTCTCAACTGCACTTGGCGCCATTCTTTTTGGCAGCCCTGACAAAGCGATTCCGTATTTAAATTATTACAATGGGCAAGTCACCGAGCAAAACATAGTTGTCCATTTGTTAATCCATTATGGTTTAAGTTCAATTGACACGATTATGCTTGTGACAATGGCATTCATGATTTCGTCTGTATTTCGAAATAGCTCATTGGCCATCGGATTATCATTATTTTTATTGTTCACCGGCGCTCAATTTACAACTTTGTTATCAATGAAATTTAACTGGGCAAAATACCTTTTGTTTGCGAACACAGATTTAAAGCAATATTTTGAAGGAACACCAATGGTCGAAGGAATGACCCTTCCCTTCTCCATCACCATGCTCCTGATCTACTTTGCCATATTCCAATTCCTAGCCTTCTACGTCTTCAAAAAACGAGACGTGGCCGCTTAGTTGGTTCCAGAAATTAACAAAAGGTGTCAGGCACCATGTGAAATTTTCACATGGTGCCTGACACCTTATTTACTATTTCGAGCGTGTTAATTTTGCGTATACGACGGCGAGTGCCTGCTCGAATTTTCCGGTTTTTTTGGGCTGGTAGTATTGTTTGTTTTTTAGTTTGTTTGGTAAATATTGCTGCGGGACCCAGCCGTTTTCGTAGTCATGCGGATACTTGTAGCCAATCCCTCGGCCAAGCTCTTTTGCACCTTTATAATGGGCATCGCGCAGATGATCCGGTATTTCTCCGACCATTCCTTTTTGAATATCCTCAAGTGCGGCAGAAATGGCTAAGACGGCAGAATTGGACTTTGGTGAAAGGCATAGTTCAATCACAGCATTGGCTAGCGGTATCCGCGCCTCGGGAAAGCCAATTCTTTCAGCAGTTTCAATTGCGGCAAGCGTCCTAGCGCCCGCCTGTGGATTAGCAAGGCCCACATCTTCGTAGGCAATTACAATCAAGCGCCGGCTGATACTTGGCAAGTCACCAGCTTCAATTAATCTTCCAAGATAATGGAGGGCAGCATTAACGTCACTTCCGCGAATTGATTTTTGGAAAGCAGACAAGACATCATAGTGGCCATCCCCGTCTTTATCGGCCACCAAGCTTTTCTTTTGCAGGCATTCCTCAGCTGTTTTCACATCTATATGGATAATATCATTCTCATCTTTATCCGTGGAAAGTACTGCTAGCTCCAGAGCATTTAAGGAGCTCCTGACATCCCCATTGGAGCCTTGGGCAAAATGGAGTAAAGCTTCATCGGAAATCTCAACTTTCAACCCCCCTAACCCCCGTTCTTCATCTTCAAGGGCACGAGTTAAGGTTTGTTTCACTTCATCAGGTGATAACGGCTTCAGTTCAAAAATTTGACAGCGGCTTCGAATGGCAGGATTAATCGCATGATAGGGATTGCTCGTTGTTGCCCCAATTAACACAATCATTCCGTTTTCCAAATAGGGCAGTAAAAAATCCTGCTTCGCTTTATCCAAACGATGGACTTCATCGAGAAGCAGAATTACTTTCCCCGACATTTTCGCCTCAGCAGCGACAATTTCCATATCTTTTTTATTATTCGTAACGGCGTTAAGCGTTCGAAAGGCATATTTAGTACTGCCGGCAATCGCGCTGGCAATCGAGGTTTTGCCAATGCCCGGCGGTCCGTATAAAATCATTGATGTAAGCTGTTTTGCTTTTACCATTCTGGCAATAATTTTTCCGTCACCAACCAAATGTTCCTGGCCTGCGACTTCTTCAATCGTTCTAGGACGCATCCGATAGGCTAAAGGCTTTTGCTGCATATACATCTCTCCAAAAAAATATTCACCTTTATCTTACCATTTTCACTGCTAAAAGCATATTGGTGAAGAATGTGTTATAATTTCTAATGCCTATCAATTTACTAAGGATTTTTCTTTTTTTATATAGATTACAAATCGAGGTGCGTATTATGAAAATTTCTACTAAAGGACGATATGGTCTGACGATCATGATTGAACTTGCTAAAAAACATGGTGAGGGACCTACTTCATTAAAAACGATTGCCCAGGCAAATGATCTATCGGAACATTATTTAGAGCAATTGATTGCTCCGTTACGGAACGCCGGGTTGGTCAAAAGTATTAGAGGGGCGTACGGCGGATATATTTTAACAAATGAACCGTCAAAAATTACCGCAGGAGATGTGATTCGTGTTCTTGAAGGTCCAATCACTCCTGTTGAGGGAATTGAAGACGAAGAACCGGCGAAGCGCGAGCTATGGATTCGCATCCGCGATGCCATCAAAGATGTCCTCGATAACACGACACTAGAGGATCTAGCCAATCATAGTGATGACAATGAGCCTGATGGTTATATGTTTTATATTTGATGTAAAAGATAATAATAGAGAATTATTTTGATTGAAGGTGTAATAATGGAACGAATTTATCTCGATCATGCCGCGACGACTCCGATGCACCCAAGGGTTACTGGAAAAATGCTAGAAGTCATGAATTCTACTTTTGGAAATCCTTCAAGTATCCATTCATATGGCAGAGAGGCGCGTCATCATATTGATTTAGCACGCGCGGCGCTAGCTCGAAGCATTGGGGCGAAGGAAAGCGAGATTATTTTTACCGGCGGTGGAACCGAAGCCGATAATATGGCTTTATTTGGGGTGACTGAAAGCTATCAACATAATGGCAGGCATATCATTACAACTCAAATTGAACACCATGCCGTGCTTCACGCCTGCAAAAAGTTAGAAAAAATGGGCTTTGAGGTGACTTATCTGCCAGTGGATGAAACCGGGAGAATTTCACTTGAGGATCTCCAGGCTGCCTTAAGGGATGACACCATTCTCGTTTCTGTCATGTATGGAAACAATGAAGTTGGAACGATTCAGCCGATAACGGAAATTGGCGAGCTTTTGAAAAATCATCAAGCTATCTTTCATACGGATGCTGTTCAGGCTTATGGAGTGGAAATCATCGATGTCAATGAAAGCTTAATTGATTTATTATCAGTATCCGCTCATAAAATTAATGGTCCAAAGGGAACGGGATTTCTCTACTCAAGGTCAACGGTAAAAATGGCTCCTCGTCTATTTGGCGGTGATCAAGAAAGAAAACGACGTGCGGGAACGGAAAATGTGGCAGCAATTGCCGGATTCCATGAGGCAGTTTTGATTGCAAGCGAAGAACGGGGCGCCAAGCGAAAAAGGTTCATAGGTTTTAAAGAAGACTTTTTGCAAAAGTTGCGTGAACTAGATGTGGAGTTTGAGATAAACGGATTGCTTGAGTTTTCCCTGCCGCATGTATTAAACTTAAGCTTTCCAGGGACAAGTGTAGAGCCCATGCTCGTTAATCTCGACTTAGCTGGAATTGCTGTTTCGAGTGGCTCGGCTTGCACAGCGGGTTCGATTGAGCCTTCCCATGTCCTGGTTGCCATGTTTGGTAAACAGTCAGAGCGCTTAATTAACTCGATCCGTTTTAGTTTCGGCTTTAATACGACCACAGAAGAAATCATTAAGGCGGCTGAAGAGACGGCAAGGGTTGTTTCGCGTTTGAAAAAATAAATTCAGTTTGATTTGCGTCAAATGAGAGGTGAAACGAAATGGAACAAAAAGATCCAAAAAATATCCGGGTTGTTGTCGGGATGTCAGGCGGGGTGGACTCCTCGGTAGCAGCGCTTTTATTAAAGCAGCAAGGCTATGATGTCATCGGTATTTTTATGAAAAACTGGGACGACACCGACGAAACCGGTTTTTGTACCGCTACCGAAGATTATGAGGATGTCATTCGCGTTTGCAATCAAATTGGCATTCCATACTATGCGGTTAATTTTGAAAAACAATATTGGGACAAGGTGTTTACCTATTTCCTTGATGAATATAAAGCGGGCAGGACGCCTAATCCTGATGTGATGTGCAATAAAGAAATTAAATTTAAGGCGTTTTTGGAGCATGCTGTTAAACTAGGTGCGGACTATTTAGCCACAGGACATTATGCCCAAGTAGAGTTTCGTGACGGGGAATACAAAATGCTCCGCGGCCTTGACGAAAATAAGGACCAAACCTATTTCTTAAACCAATTGAATCAGGAACAGCTAAGTAAAGTGATGTTCCCAATTGGCAATCTGGAAAAACCACGAGTTCGGGAAATTGCCCGCGAAGCGGAGCTAGCAACTGCGACCAAGAAGGATAGTACCGGGATCTGCTTTATCGGCGAACGAAATTTTAAAGATTTCTTAGGTCAATACCTGCCAGCACAGCCAGGAAATATGGAAACATTTGATGGCGAGGTAAAGGGCAAGCATGAAGGCTTAATGTATCATACCATCGGCCAGCGCCATGGTTTGGGAATTGGCGGATCGGGCGAGCCTTGGTTTGCAATTGGTAAGGATTTAAAAAGAAATGTTCTTTATGTCGGACAAGGTTTTCACAACGAGAAATTATATTCTGACTCGATAACCGCTGACAGCGTGAGTTGGGTTTCTAATCGAGAAAAACCGATGGAATTTGAATGTACGGCCAAATTCCGCTACCGTCAGGAAGATAATAAAGTAACTGTTCGTCTATTAGAAGGGACGAAGGTGGAGGTTATTTTCCACGAACCGCTTCGGGCGATAACACCGGGACAAGCCGTCGTTTTTTACAATGGCGATGAATGTCTTGGCGGCGGAACAATTGACGAAGTTTTTAAAAATGGTGAAAAGTTAACGTATGTTGGCTAATATTTAGACCCCGATTCCTGCTGTGGAGTCGGGTTTTTTTTACGCGAAATTTCGGTTTGGCGAAATAAATGTGAAGTTGGCGATATTATTGCTCGGTTTGGCGAGATAAGAGGCGAAGTTGGCGATATTCAACTGCAGTTTGGCGAAATAAACGATAAAATCGGCGAAATCCTGGTTGCTTTTTGGAAGAAAACCTGGCTTTGGCGAAATAAACCATGAAGTTGGCGATATTATTCCTCGGTTTGGCGAAATAAGAGGCGAAGTTGGCGATATTCAACTGCAGTTTGGCGAAATAAACGATAAAATCGGCGAAATCCCCCGGCAGTTCTGCAAACTAAATCAGTACAGGAACCCATTCAATCTCTTAAAGTAATTTTAATAAAAAATATGATATACTTTCTCTTAGGATTGGAGTTGAAATAATGGATAAAAACCAATTAGGTGTACAATACATGCAGGAAGGCAACTGGGAAGAGGCAGCAAAAGCCTTTAATGAAGCCATCGAAGAAAACCCGAACGACCCAGTTGCATACATTAACTTCGGCAATGTGCTTTCAGCTGTCGGCGACGATGAAAAGGCACTCAAATTTTATCAAAAAGCAATTGAAATAGATGAAAATGCTGCGGCTGCTTATTATAGCATCGGCAACTTATTATTTAGTAAGGATCTCTTTAACGAAGCCAAAAATCTGTTTGAAACAGCTATGAAAAAAGGGCTCAACACAAGTGACAACTATTTCATGTTAGGGCTAACACTTGTTCAACTAAATCAGGGACGTTTTGCCCTTCCCTATTTACAAAGAAGTGTTGAACTCAATGAAACCGATGCGGAAGCGCGCTTTCAGTATGGTTTATGTTTAGCACAATTAGAACTAATTGACGAATCAATGGTTCAATTCAATAAATGTATTGAGCTGGACCCAACCCATTCAGATGCCTATTATAATTTAGGGGTTTCCTATGCCTTTAAAGAAAATGCTCAAAAGGCAATTGAAATGTTTAATAAAGCACTCGACATTCAGCCAGACCATTTACTTGCAGGCCATGCAAAAAAACTGATTGAAAACAACCTTTAATTTTTCAAACGCCACCGAAAGGAGGGAGCACAAAATGGAAAAGCAAGACTCGCTTGATTTATTTCAAGAGCAGGCAAAGTTCGTCAAAGGGCGGCCGATTGTAACAATTTTTCACAATGAACAAAACCTTTATACAGTATTAAGAATTAGGGTCGATGAAACCAATCACCCCTATGAAGACAAAGAGGCAGTAGTTACCGGCTATTTTCCGAAAATCCATGAGCAAGAAACCTATATTTTTTTCGGGGAGTTTAAGGAACATCCAAAGTTTGGAATGCAATTTCATACCAATCATTTCCGAAAGGACATGCCGCAGACAAAACAAGGCGTTGCAGCCTATTTATCGGGGGAAATGTTTAAAGGGATTGGCAAGAAAACAGCCCAAAGTATTGTCGATACATTAGGTGAGGATGCCATCTCGAAAATTCTCAATCAGCCGTCACTGCTGGATTCCATTCCCAAGCTTCCTCCCGAAAAGGCAAAAATGCTTTACGATACACTGATGGAGCATCAAGGACTCGAGCAGGTAATGGTAGCCTTAAACCAATATGGTTTTGGCCCGCAAATTTCAATGCGGATTTATCAAGCCTATAAAGAAGAAACACTTGATATCATTCAAAAAAATCCTTACAAGCTTGTGGAGGATATCGAAGGCATCGGTTTCGGCCGGGCAGATGAGCTTGGCTACCAGCTAGGGATAACGGGTAACCATCCCGATCGAATTAAAGCAGCCTGCCTTTACATACTAGAAAAAGAAAGCATCCAAACAGGACACGTGTTCATGTACGCCGAGGATTTACTTGAACAAGTAAAAGTTCTCCTCGAGGATAACAAGCGTGATCAGATTGAATACGCCGACATATCAACTGAGGTCATTAAGCTTGAAGAAGAAGGGAAAATTAAAGGCGAAGAAAAGCGCGTTTATTTACCATCGTTATATTTCGCTGAAAAAGGACTTGTAACAAGCATCCAGCGCATACTGCAGCAAACGGAATACAAGGACCAATTTCCTGAATCGGAGTTCCTTATGGCACTAGGAAGCTTGGAGGAGCGGCTCAAGGTGCAATATGCGCCCACTCAAAAAGAAGCGATTCAAACAGCGCTCATGTCGCCTATGCTTATCTTAACCGGGGGTCCTGGAACTGGTAAAACAACGGTCATTAAAGGAATTGTTGAGCTATATGCGGAATTGCACGGAGTCTCATTAGAACTGAAGGACTATCAGAAAAAGGATGAGCCTTTCCCGTTTTTGCTTGCAGCACCAACAGGAAGAGCGGCCAAAAGGATGAGCGAATCGACCGGACTTCCTGCCGTAACCATCCACCGGCTGCTTGGGTTTAATGGAATGGAAGCATTTGACCGCGATGACGCAAGCCCGCTAGAGGGGAAAATATTAATTGTCGATGAGACCTCGATGCTTGATATTTGGCTTGCCAATCAATTGTTTAAGGCCTTGCCGGAAAATATTCAAGTCATCCTGGTCGGAGATGAAGATCAGCTTCCATCTGTTGGTCCTGGTCAGGTTTTAAAAGATTTACTTCAATCTGAGCGGATTCCGACTGTTCGATTAACAGATATTTACCGGCAGGCAGAGGGGTCTTCGATTATTGAACTGGCTCATGATATCAAAAAGGGGTATCTTCCTGCTGATGTTACTGCGAAGCAAGCCGACCGGTCCTTCATCAAATGTTCAACCACACAGGTGGCACAAGTGGTTGAGAAAGTGGCACAAAACGCCAAAAATAAAGGGTATTCGGCAAAGGATATTCAAGTATTGGCACCGATGTACAGAGGTCCTGCCGGGATTGACCGGCTAAATATTTTACTCCAGGAAATTTTCAATCCGAATCCTGACGGAAAACGTAAAGAAATTGCTTTTGGTGAGGTGAAATACCGCATTGGTGATAAGGTGCTCCAGCTCGTCAACCAGCCGGAAAGCAATGTGTTTAACGGAGATATAGGCGAAATCATCTCCATCATTTACGCAAAGGAAAACACCGAAAAGCAAGATATGATTTATATTTCTTTTGAAGGTAATGAGGTTGAATATACAAAACAGGATTTAAACCAGATTACTCATGCTTACTGCTGTTCGGTACATAAATCACAGGGAAGCGAGTTCCCGATTGTTATTCTCCCGATAACAAGAAGCTATTATCGGATGCTGCGGAGAAATTTAATTTATACGGCGATTACAAGAAGCAAACAATCATTGATTTTATGCGGCGAAGAGGATGCACTGCGGATGGGTGTCGAAAGAGCGGATGAGCTCTCGAGGCAAACGACCCTTTGCCAAAAGCTTCAAGAAGCCATTCACGTTAAAAATGAAAATACATTGGCTGAAGACAAAGAAAAACCAGCAGCCAATGGCGACCAAAAACCGGCAAAAGGAATGTCCTACGAAGAAGAATTAATGCAGGTGAATCCATTGGTAGGAATGGAAAACGTTTCACCTTATGATTTTATGGTAAATGACTGAAACTATAAATGTTCACAGGAGGTGGGATACTCTTTGCGGACATTTTCATTATTGAAAGGGCAGCCTGTATTTGAAACGAGAACCGGGACCAAAATTGGTGAGATAAGTGATCTCTGTATCTCAAGCGGCGGCACGGTGAAAGGTCTACTGATTAAAAAAGGCGTTTTCTTCAAACAATCCTTTTTTCTGGATATTCAAAAGGTGACTTCCTTCGGCTGGGATGGCGTTATGATTGAGGAGCCCGAGCATTTAGAAAAGCTAAAAGATAGACCTGATTATACCTTAAACCATCAACATTCTTTAGACGGGATGATGATGCTCTCTAAGGGCGGGAAAACGCTCGGATTGTTAAAAGATGTATATTTTCAAGAAGAAGTGGGCACAATCGTAGGGTACGAAATCACGGATGGCTTCTTTTCGGATATCACGGAAGGGAAACAAGTCATTCAATCCGGGAAGCCCTTAGCAATCGGAAAGGATGCCATTATCGTAGATGTAAATGAAAACTCGCCAACTAGCCATGAGACCCTATAGGGCAGGCACTAGGCGCAGTTGAATTTATGCGTATCAGAATTTATCAAGTAAATTCTGCCTAGCTAAATGATACGTGAGGTGTCCTTTCATGTTTAAGTGTCCCAATTGTCAAAGCAAGGATATCGGCAAAATTGGTATTAACCAATATTATTGCTGGAACTGTTTTATTGAGCTCTCGGTTTCTGAGGGTATAATCAACACCCATCAAGTCGAAGAAGACGGGTCACTTAGTTCCTTAGATGATTTGTTTGAAGAAGAAGAGCGTCGTTACACCCTTTAGAATAGAAAAGCGGATGCGCGAGCTTTCGCTGGACAATTAAAATAAGAGGTGAGACGGATGAACAAAATGATAACGTCGATGATTGTTTTTGGTGCAGGGATGGCAGCCTATAATCTTGCTCAGCGAACTAATATGATGTCGCCCCGCAATATGAAAAAAATGCAACGAAAAGTAAAACGTGCGATATTTTAAACGTATCTGAATCCCCCTAGAGTTCCTAGGGGGATTTTTTGTTGAATATTTACACAGGTTGTCTCGAAAACTAAGCACAAGGAGGCATATACGTGGATATTCGCATGAAATGGTATTACCGAATCGGTTTTTTGCTCCTTTTATTAATTGCCATTTATCTTTTTCTAAAAATTAGTTTTGTATGGATGCCGATCCTCCGAGTGGCCGTTATCATTATTCTTCCATTTATTATTGGCGGATTTATTACCTATTTGCTTCATCCGCTTGTTGAGAAATTACATGAAAAAGGGCTTCATCGCGGGCTCGCGATTATCCTCATTTATATTATTTTTTTTGGCGGAATTGGCTTTGCCGTTTATAAGGGGATACCGGCAATGATTGACCAATTAAAAGATCTAACTGAAAGTGCGCCTGTTTTTGCCGAGCAATACCGCGGATGGATTGCAATGCTTCAGTCCCACACCAGGGCGTGGCCGGATGGACTTCAAGCAAGATTAGATGAAGGCATTGACATTTTTGAAGAAAAGCTGGACTCACTATTAACGGTTCTCGTGAACATCTTAATGAAATTTTTAAATTCAGCGTTAATCCTGATGCTTATCCCGTTTATTGCCTTTTATATGTTAAAGGATTTTCAACTAATTAAACAGGCTTGCTGGTATATGACTCCTAAAAAATGGCGGAAAAAGGGGACGCTTTTTCTCAAAGATATTGATGAATCCCTCGGAAGCTATATCAGGGGGCAGCTGTTAATATGTATAATAATCGGCAGTATATCAGCCTTGTTATTTTGGATTTTTCATTTAAGATATCCATTAATATTGGGATTGATTGTTGGAGCCACAAATGTAATCCCCTATTTTGGGCCGATTATCGGGGCAGTGCCAGCCGTTATCATTGCGGCAACCTCATCTGTCAAACTGGTCATCATTACGGTAGTAATTGTTTTTGGCCTGCAATTCCTTGAGGGGAATATATTATCCCCTTATATTGTCGGAAAGAGTCTTCATATGCACCCATTAATCATTATGATTGCGTTAACAGCGGGCGGAGAAATTGGCGGAATTTTAGGGCTAATATTGGCAGTGCCGGTCCTTGTCGTTCTTAAAGTCGCGATTCTTCATGCAAAAAATCATTTCATAAACGGGAAATCGAATGAATCTTAAACATAAGAAATTGACAAACGTTTTCTTGGTCGCTATAATTCCTCATATAGAATATATGGATCATGTAGAAGGATCAAGTATGTTGTAGTCCATCTGTACCGCATAATGCGTTGAAGAGAGGAGCTTCCCTGGCTGAAAGAGGCTCTAGATGAAGGACGACAGAAAGCTAATCCGGAGTGCAGCTAATCACTGCCGTAAACTCGCGTTAAGAGTATTTTTGAGAGATGGATACCGTTTTTTTGTATCCATAATCAGGGTGGTACCGCGAGAAAAGCTCTCGTCCCTGTTTTAGGGATGAGGGCTTTTTTGTATGCTTTTTTTAAGGAAAAGGGGCGGAGCGCCGCAAAAATGAATCAAACTAGATAAATTTGGTTAGTATTATATATATTTTTGCAGCGAATAGGTTGGTTCAGCTTTGCTCACACCACCTTTGCTCTTTTAATAATGTTTTGATAAAAAAAGGAGGCCAATTTTTATGAAAAACTTAACTGGATCACAAATTCGCTCGATGTTTTTACAGTTTTTTAACGAAGAAAAAGGACACACGATTGAGCCAAGTGCATCACTTGTCCCGCATGATGACCCATCATTATTGTGGATTAACAGCGGTGTCGCCACGTTAAAAAAATATTTTGACGGCCGTGTTGTTCCTGAGAATCCAAGAATTACAAATGCACAAAAGTCAATCAGAACAAATGACATTGAAAATGTTGGAAAAACAGCACGTCACCATACGTTCTTTGAAATGCTTGGTAATTTTTCCATTGGTGAATATTTCAAGCAAGAAGCGATTGAATGGGCATGGGAGTTCTTAACGAATGAAAAATGGATTGGCTGGGATCCAGAACTTCTATCTGTTACAATCCACCCTGAGGACCATGAGGCATATGAAATTTGGCGCCAAACAATTGGAGTGCCTGAAGAACGGATTATTCGTCTTGAAGGAAACTTCTGGGATATCGGTGAAGGTCCAAGCGGCCCAAATACTGAGATTTTCTATGACCGCGGCCCTGAATACGGGAATGACCCAAGCGACCCCGAGTTATATCCAGGCGGTGAAAACGAGCGCTACCTTGAGGTTTGGAACCTTGTGTTTTCACAATTTAATCATAACCCTGATGGTACATATACACCGCTGCCAAAGAAAAATATTGATACCGGGATGGGATTAGAACGAATGGCATCTGTCGTGCAAAATGTCCCAACAAATTTTGATACCGATTTATTTATCCCGATTATTCGTGCCACAGAGGAAATATCGGGCGAAAAGTATGGTGTTGATAAAGACCGCGATGTGGCGTTTAAAGTCATCGCCGACCATATCCGTACCGTTGCCTTTGCTGTTGGCGACGGGGCATTGCCATCAAACGAAGGCCGCGGCTATGTATTGCGCCGTCTGCTCCGCCGTGCTGTCCGCTACGCAAAACAAATCAATATCAATCGTCCGTTTATGTCTGAACTCGTTCCAGTTGTCGGCGAAATCATGGCTGACTTTTATCCGGAAGTTAAAGACAAAACTGAATTCATTCAAAAGGTGATTAAGAATGAAGAAGAACGTTTCCATGAAACCCTTCATGAAGGCTTAGCTATTTTAGCAAGCGTCATTAAAAAGGAGAAAGAAAAGGGCAGCGATACGATTACTGGTGCTGATGTATTCCGTCTCTATGATACTTATGGTTTCCCTGTAGAATTAACCGAAGAATATGCCGAAGAAGAAGGCATGAAGGTAGATCATGCAGGTTTCGAAGTGGAAATGGAGCAGCAGCGCGAACGGGCCCGCGCCGCACGTCATGATGTCGATTCGATGAAGGTCCAAGGCGGAGTGCTTCGCGATGTAACCGTGGAAAGTAAGTTTGCCGGCTACGATCAGCTTGAGACAAGCTCCACTGTGGCAGCGATTATTAAAAACGGCGAGCTACTCGATGAAGCTCAGGCAGGTGAAGAGGTTCAATTAATTCTGGATGTGACCCCATTTTATGCAGAAAGCGGCGGTCAAATTGCTGACCGTGGTTTGATTGAGGGTGAAGGAGTAAGCATTGTTGTAAAGGATGTCCAAAAAGCACCGAATGGCCAGAATCTTCATCAGGTAGTTATCAACAGCGGCACGATAAAAACGAACCAACAGGTAGCGGCAAAGGTCGACGCTGAAAATCGAGTGAAGATTATCAAAAACCATACGGCTACCCATTTGCTTCATCAGGCACTAAAGGATACACTTGGTGAGCACGTTAACCAAGCAGGATCCCTTGTTGAACCGGATCGCCTTCGTTTTGATTTTTCGCATTTTGGTCAAATTAAACCGGAAGAACTTGACCAAATCGAAAGAATCGTAAACGAAAAAATCTGGAGAAACATCGAAGTGGATATCAGCTTAAAACCGATTGCTGAAGCCAAAGCATTGGGAGCAATGGCGCTATTTGGTGAAAAATATGGTGACATTGTCCGCGTCGTCAGGGTCGGGGATTACAGTCTTGAGCTTTGCGGCGGCTGCCATGTTCCGAATACATCGGTGATTGGTTTATTTAAAATAGTTTCTGAGAGCGGAATCGGTGCTGGAACGAGAAGAATTGAAGCCGTCACAGGTGAAGCAGCATATAAATCCTTACATGACCAAGTAGGCTTGTTAAAGGAAGCGGCTGAAAAGCTTAAAACGAATCCAAAAGATATCGTCAACCGCATTGATAGTCTGACTGTTGAAATCAAACAGCTGCAGCGGGAAAATGAGTCGCTTGCAGCGAAGCTTGGTAATATTGAAGCAGGAAGTCTCGTTTCAAAGGCAAAAGAAATTGATGGCGTCACCGTGTTAGCAGCCAAGGTTCAAGCCGCTGATATGAATAACTTACGAAATATGGCAGATGATTTGAAGCAAAAGCTTGGTTCTGTTGTACTTGTACTAGGCAGCTCACATGAAGGAAAAGTGAATTTAATTGCGGCTGTGACGAAGGATTTAATTGAACAAGGTTACCATGCCGGGAAACTGATTAAAGAGGTAGCAACAAGGTGCGGCGGTGGCGGCGGCGGTCGTCCTGATATGGCACAAGCTGGCGGTAAAGATCCGGAAAAATTGGATTCTGCCCTTCAATTCGTTGATGAATGGGTAAAATCGGTTTGATAATAGGACAAAGTAGTGTAAAATGTAGGTAACAATACTAGAAAGAGGAAGCGCCTTGGCGCTGGTGCTGGACAATTACAATTTTCTCCCCTATTAGAAAGGTGAGGTGCATGAAATGAACTTTGACAAAACGATGCGATTTAATTTTCCTGAAGAGCCGTTTGAACACGATGTAAATGATGTTCTTCTTCAAGTTTATGAAGCATTGCAAGAAAAAGGATACAATCCGATCAATCAAATAGTCGGCTACCTATTATCCGGGGATCCTGCCTATATTCCGCGTCATCGGGATGCCCGCAATATTATTCGTAAGCTTGAACGGGACGAAATTATTGAAGAATTGGTCAAATCCTATTTAAAACAGCAGCGAGAGGGTTAAGGAATGCGCGTATTGGGTTTAGATGTGGGCTCAAAGACTGTCGGTGTTGCCGTTAGTGATGAACTAGGGTGGACAGCTCAGGGCCTTAAAACCCTCAAAATCAACGAAGAAAAGCAGGAGTTTGGTTTTGAGGAAATTGGTCAATTAATAAAAGAGTATCAGGCAGACACGGTTGTCATCGGCCTTCCCAAAAACATGAACGGGACGATTGGCCCGCGAGGTGAAGCGAGTCAGCAATATGCTGCTGAAATTGAAAGTAAATTCGCTGTCCCTACTGTTCTATGGGACGAGCGCCTGACCACGATGGCAGCAGAACGTGTTTTACTTGAAGCAGATGTTAGCCGAAAGAAGCGTAAGAAGGTTATTGATAAAATGGCCGCAGTCATGATTCTTCAAGGCTATCTTGACAGTAAAAATTAATGAGGTGAAGAAATGGACCACAAACACGAACACGAACATGATGAGGATCGCTATATTACACTTATTGATGAAAATGGCGATGAACAGTTATTTGAAATTCTTTTTACATTTGACTCAGACGAATTTGAAAAGTCCTATGTATTCTTTTATCCAGTTGGAGCTAATGAAGAAGAGGAAATTGACATTCTTACTTATGCCTATATTCCAACAGATGATGGCGGCTTCGGAGAGTTAATGGAAATCGAAACCGACGAAGAATGGGACATGGTTGAAGAAGTTTTTAATACCTTCAATGAGGAACAAGAGGAAGAATAAATCATGATCGAACCGGCTATTTACTAGCCGGTTTTTTCATGGGGTAATTAGACAATTTCATTGTAAAATTGACATTTTTCTCACTATATGCTGAAATAATTACGATGTCTTATTTCGCTAAGGAATTAATATTTTGCAAAAACAAGTGCAAAATCTTTTGTTACATTGGTCAAAGGGGAAAGGGGGAAAACAATGACAACAGACGAAAAGAACGCAAAAAAAGCTTCAATCCGAGAAAAAATGCTCGAACATCAAAAAGAAGCAAGAGTTGTCAGAAAGATTGTTTTGATTATATCTATTTTATTGCTATTATTCATCGTCTTTATTGGCGGCGGAGGTTATCTGTACATACAATCAGCGCTTAAACCAGTCGATTCCAAAAGCAAGAGTCAGAAAACAGTTGAAATCCCAATTGGCTCATCGGTGACTGGAATTGCACAAACATTAGAAAAAAATGGTGTCATAAAAAACGCAAAAGTATTTAAGTACTATGTAAAATTGAAAAATGAAGGCGGATTTATGGCTGGGGATTACCAGCTTAGTCCATCAATGGATGTACCTGAAATCGTCAGCCGCTTGAAAACAGGAAAGGTCCTCGCGAAGGCCAGTTTTAAAATCACGATTCCAGAAGGGAAGCAGCTGAAGGAAATTGCTGCCATCATGGCCACTGCTACTAAGCAAAATGAGGATGATGTCTTTAATAAATTAAATGATAAAGAGTTTATTAAAGAGCTAATGGTCAAGTATCCTGATGTTTTATCCGACGAAATCATGAATGGATCGATAAAATATAAGCTTGAAGGCTACCTCTTTCCGGCAACTTATCCATTCTATAAGCCGAACCCTTCAGTCGAAGAAATGGTCACGGCCATGCTAGATAAAACACGGACTGTGTTAGCGGATTACGCTGAAGAAAGCAATGATAAAAAGCTGTCAGTTCATCAATTGTTAACAATGGCCTCTTTAGTGGAGGAGGAGGCAACTGGGAATGCCGATCGTAAAAAGATTGCCAGCGTATTCTATAATCGGATGAAGAAGGGAATGCCGTTGCAAACGGATCCAACCGTCCTATACGCACAAGGAAAGCATAAAGAAAAGGTTTTATATAAGGATTTAGAGGTGAGTTCACCTTATAATACTTATCAACATACCGGTCTGCCTCCAGGGCCAATTGCCAACGCCGGAAAGGTTTCCATTGAAGCCGCACTGGAGCCGGAGGAAACGGATTTTTATTACTTCTTGGCAACCGCTGAGGGTGAAGTTATTTTCACCAAAACATTAGAAGAACATAATAAGGAAAAAGCCAAGCATATTTCCAATAAAAAATAACTAATAATTTTTTGGGGGAAGTTCGCATCCCCCTTAAATTTATGATAAAATAGTACAAGTGTTTTAAAAGTAATCTATAGCGTAACTCACAGTAAGGTACATTTGCGGCATGACTGCCCGAAACGCACCCGAGTTTGAATTCGTTCAGCTCGTGATGTCCGCACCTGTGAACGCTATTTTTTCATGTCTAAAGAGCATTAGTTTGTATAGAGATCGAGGTGATGGCAGCTTGTTAAATGAGAAGCTGCATTTTTATATTGAAGGTCTAATAGCTGAGCGGAATCCATTGTTTACGGAAATGGAGAGCTATGCGAAAGAGCATCATGTCCCGATTATGGAGCTTGCTGGAATTGAAACAATGCTGCAATTATTGCGGATTCACCGTTCGAAAAAAATTCTTGAGGTTGGAACCGCGATTGGTTATTCGGCCTTAAGGATGGCGGGGGCCATGCAAGGTGCGCATATCGTTACTATTGAGCGCGACGAGGAGCGAATAAAGGTTGCTCATGAATTTATCCATCGATCAGGGATTGGTGAGCAAATTACCTTAATCGAAGGTGATGCGCTGGAGGTTGAAGACGAAGTTAGTAGATTTGCCCCATACGATGCGATATTTATTGATGCAGCAAAGGGCCAATATAAGAAGTTCTTTGAAATATATGCTAACTATCTTACCGAAGATGGAATGATTATTACTGACAATGTCTTGTTTAAAGGACTTGTTGCTGAATCAGAAATTGAATCTAAGAGAACGCGTAATCTCGTGAAGAAAATTGATGATTTTAACCGCTGGTTAATGAATCACCCGAATTATGATTCGGTGATTCTTCCTGTTGGGGACGGCGTCGCTATCAGCAAAAGAAGAGGTGAGAGGAAATGAAAAAAACAGAATTGCTTGTTACCCCATTAACCGTCGGCGATATCGTGCCATTAGCTGAGGCGGGAGCGGATGCGTTTGTTGTCGGTGAACAGCGATATGGATTACGGCTTGCCGGTGAGTTCAACCGTAAGGATGTCGAAAAGGCGATAGAACTTGCTCATTCCAAAGGGAAAAAAGTCTATATCGCGATGAATGCGATTTTTCACAATGAAAAAATTGAAGAACTCGGTGATTATATTCAATTTGCCGCAGCGGCTAAGGCGGATGCCATTATTTTCGGTGATCCTGCAGTGTTAATGACAGCGAAAGAAGTTGCTCCGGAAATGAAGCTTCACTGGAATACAGAGACAACCGGGACGAACTGGTTTACTTGCAACTATTGGGGCAAAAAAGGTGCGGGAAGAGCGGTCTTGGCACGTGAGATTAACATGGACGCGATTGTCGAAACGAAAGAAAACGCAGAAGTGGAAATCGAAGTATTAGTGCATGGTATGAGCTGCATGTTTCAATCAAAGCGCTCGCTCCTTGGCAACTATTATGAATACCAAGGAAAAGTTCTGGAGATTGAAAATCGCAAGATGGAAAAAAATATGTTCCTGCACGATAAAGAACGTGCTAATAAATATCCGATTTTTGAAGATGAAAATGGTACCCATATTATGAGTCCGAATGATATTTGTATCATTGACGAGCTTCAAGACATGTTAGAAGCTGGAGTAGACTCGTTTAAGATTGACGGGATATTAAAGAGCCCAGAGTATATCTTGGCTGTGACCAAACTATATCGTGATGCCATTGATTTATTTTTCGAGGACCCGGATGCTTATGATGATAAAAAGGACGAGCTTCTTGAGGCAATCGAAGAAATACAGCCTGCAAATCGTTCATTGGATACAGGATTCTATTTTAAAGAGACAGTTTATTAAAAGGGAGGGGTTCGTTCATGAATATTGTAAAAGATAAGATTTCTGAAATAATTGACGGGAAACGTGTCATTGTGAAGAAGCCGGAACTCCTTGCCCCAGCAGGCAATCTTGAAAAATTGAAAATTGCTGTTCAATACGGTGCAGATGCCGTATTTATTGGCGGCCAAGAATATGGGCTTCGTTCAAACGCCGATAACTTCACATTTGAAGAAATGAAAGAAGGCGTCGAGTTTGCCAAAAATTTTGGTGCAAAGATTTACGTAACGACAAATATTTTTGCTCATAACGAAAATATTGCCGGTTTAGAGGAATATATACTTGGCCTAAAGGAGACCGGAATTGCCGGGATTATTGTCGCCGATCCGCTCATTATTGAAACGTGCAAGCGGCTTGCCCCGGAGATTGAAATCCATATTAGTACACAGCAATCACTTTCCAACTGGAAAGCTGCCCAGTTTTGGAAAGAGGCAGGGGCAGAACGTGTTGTCTTAGCACGAGAAGTAAGTGCGGAAGAAATCAGAGAAATGAAGGAAAAGGTTGATGTTGAAATTGAAACCTTTATTCATGGAGCAATGTGCATTGCCTATTCAGGCCGCTGTACATTGAGCAATCATATGACAGCTCGGGATTCCAACCGTGGCGGCTGCTGCCAGTCATGCCGCTGGGATTATGATCTATATCAACTAGAAGGCGATAACGAAAATGCACTTTATGCAGAGGGTGACGCACCGTTTGCGATGAGCCCGAAGGATCTTAATCTCATTCAGGCGATTCCACAGATGATTGAATTGGGAATTGACAGTTTAAAAATCGAAGGCCGGATGAAATCGATTCATTATATTGCAACTGTTGTCAGCGTTTATCGCAAAGTGATTGACGCGTATTGTGCCGACCCTGAGAATTTTGTGATTCAGCGCGAATGGCTACAAGAGCTCGATAAATGTGCAAACCGTGAAACCGCTCCGGCGTTTTTTGAAGGCGTTCCAGGGTATAAAGAGCAAATGTTTGGTAATCATAGCAAGAAGACTAGTTTCGAATTTGTCGGTCTTGTCTTGGATTACAACGAGGAAACGCAAATGGTAACCTTGCAGCAGCGGAACCATTTTAAACCAGGGGAAGAAGTGGAATTCTTCGGACCAGAAATTCAAAACTTTACTCATGTAGTAGATAAAATATGGGATGAAAAAGGTAATGAGCTGGATGCAGCCAGACACCCGCTTCAGATTGTGCAATTTAAATTGGACAAACCGGTATACCCTAACAACATGATGCGAAAGGAGAACTAGCATGATGCCTAGACCAGTTGTTATCGGTGTCACCGGCGGCTCGGGCTCCGGAAAAACCAGTGTAACAAAAGCGATTTACGAAAGTTTGAAGGATCATTCTATTTTAGTATTGGAACAGGATTATTATTATAAGGATCAAAGCGATTTACCCTTTGAAGAACGTTTACAAACAAATTATGATCATCCGCTAGCGTTTGATAATGATTTACTAATCGAACATATTGAGAAGCTGTTGCGATATGAGGCAATTGAAAAACCGGTCTATGATTATTCGATTCATACCCGTTCTGAAAATGTTATTCCGGTTGAGCCCCAGGATGTTATTATTTTAGAGGGGATTTTAGTGCTTGAGGACGAGCGCCTCCGCGATTTAATGGACATTAAATTGTACGTTGATACCGATGCT
Source organism: Neobacillus sp. NPDC093127 (assembly GCF_044754175.1). NCBI lineage: Bacteria > Bacillati > Bacillota > Bacilli > Caryophanales > Bacillaceae > Neobacillus > Neobacillus sp. NPDC093127. The sequence goes on along the minus strand of NZ_JBIVOP010000008.1, from coordinate 101,582 downwards.
GATTTACGAATTATTCGCCGCTTGACCCGTGATATTAAAGAACGCGGGCGGAGCTTTGATTCCGTTATCGATCAATATTTAAATGTGGTCCGGCCGATGCATAATCAATTTATCGAACCTACGAAGCGATATGCAGACGTAATTATTCCAGAAGGCGGGCAAAACCATGTTGCTATCGATATAATGGTCACAAAAATTCAAACAATTCTTGAACAAAAATCATTTTTGTGACACAATAGCAAAAGAAAAGGATTAAATATTTAGTTGCGCGCCCTTATATGAAAAGGACGCGCTGCTATATATTATGCGTAATCTGAATAATACCTACATACACTACATACACAATTCTAATGGGGATTTGTGAAGACTAGAAGGAGTGAGGATTTTGGCTGCTGAGAAAGTATTTCCAATGACACAAGCAGGAAAAGACAAGTTAAACCAGGAACTCGAGTATTTAAAATCAGTGAAGCGTAAAGAAGTGGTGGAAAGAATTAAAATCGCGCGAAGCTTTGGTGATTTATCAGAAAACTCCGAGTATGATTCCGCGAAAGAGGAGCAGGCTTTTGTTGAGGGCCGAATTACCACCCTGGAAAATATGATTCGCAATGCTAAGATTATTGCAGAAGGCGATATTACAGGCGATTCCGTTGCATTAGGCAGATCGGTAACCTTTGTTGAGCTTCCAGATGGTGATGAAGAAACGTATTCCATTGTCGGCAGTGCTGAGGCGGATCCTTTTGAAGGGAAAATCTCTAACGATTCACCAATTGCGAAAAGCTTGTTAGGCAAGAAGGTTGGCGATCAAGTTTCCGTTCAAACGCCAGGCGGCGAAATGAGCGTCCGCATCGTTAGCATTAAATAATTGAAATAATATTATTCATTTGAACATTGTTTGAAATGTACAAACCTCGTCAAAACTTTTGACGAGGTGTTTTTTATGTCGAGAAAACGGGCACTTGGATGGCTGTTCATTTGTATAGCTGGTTTGCTGTTGCTTTTAATTCGTTTAATGCAAATCCAATTAATTGAGACCGAAACTTTTTCAAAACATAATGTGAATTTACTTGAGGAAAGTGTCAAACAAAGAACCCAAGAACTGGTAATCGATAATGGCAGAGGGAACTTCCTAGATCGCAATGGGAATATGCTGACGCATAAAAAGGTATCCGTTCTTGTCCTATTTCCTTTTTTGAAAAAAACAGATTGGGACATTGAGAAGGTATCTGATATTTCCGGAATACCGGTTCATGTGCTGCGAACGGCAGTAGAAGCGGCAAAAAAGCCGTTTGCATTTGGCGATCCGGAACCGCGTGCGCTGACAGCATCACAAATGGAACGAATCAATGACTTGAAAATCCCTGGTGTGTTTGCCATCGAAAAAAAGTTTGAACGTTCCGATGTGCCTGCGGAGCAGTTACTTGGTTTGACAGGTGAAAATCCGCAAGAATTAAAGAAGCGTTACCCGAATAAAGAATTGTCGGAGAAAACGCTCTTGGGCGTCGCTGGGCTTGAAGAAAGCTTTGATGAATTCCTGCTTCCTGAAGGGAAATCAAAGCTTGTTTACCATGTAGATGGCGGCGGTGCGCCGCTGTTCGGCATCAATGTCAAGTATGTTGACCCGGCGAACCCATTTTATCCGGTAAACGTAAGGACAACAATTGATAAAAGCCTCCAGCAAAAAGCGGAGGATTTAGTGGATCAGTATCAGATTAAAAAAGGCGGTCTAGTTCTCCTTAATATTGAGGACAACAGTGTGCTAGCGATGGTGTCACGGCCAATGATGAATAAAAAGGACCCTTATAGCGGCGCAGGAATTACCAATCGGATGTTAAAACAGCAGATTATCGGTTCAGTGTTTAAAACCGTTGTTGCCGCAGCGGCCATCGATCATAATCTTGACGACCCTGCCCGGTTTTTTGACTGCAGTAAAAAAATCAATGGGAAGCCGGAACTAACATACAATTATGGAATGCTGGACTTTACCAATAGCTTTGCAAGGAGCTGTAATCGGACGTTTGGTGAGCTGGCAAGAGAGCTGCAAACAACAGACTCTCACATGTTAGAGGATTATGCGGCTAGATTGTCACTGACAGGCATTAACGGCTGGCAGGGGGATGTTTATCATACAAGCAATTTCAAGCAGCTTGCTGACGAAGATAAGGGCAGAGTGTTTTTGTCTGATGAAGACCGGAAAGATGCTAATTTTGTGGCGATGTCTGGAATTGGTCAGAATGAAGTACGCGCGACTCCTTTAGCCGTCGCCAATATGATGGCAACCATTTCCAGAGGCGGTAAAAAGGAAATGGTCAGGGCGGTATCGAAAATTGAATATAAGAACGGGACAACAATGGTTGATTTCCCCGAGCAAAACTTAAAAGGAGAAACGATTTCTCCTTATACGGCCATGAAGCTGCAGAAGCTATTGCGTGAAGTCGTGCTTAATCCCAATGGCACGGGGAGATGGTTTAAGGATTTGCCATACGAAGTGGCAGGGAAATCGGGTACTGCAGAAACGGGTAAATATGAAGCTGGCAAACAATTGCATAATAAATGGTTTGCCGGCTATTTTCCTTACCAGCATCCTAAATATGCGTTGGTGGCTGTTAATTTGGACGTGCTGGATTCGGAAGGTGGGGTTAATTTGTTGTTTGCCGATATGGTCAAGATGCTGTATGAAAATGATCATGGGAAGGGACAGTGAAAAAGGTTTTTCCTTCAAGTTCTCTGCAAATCATGTTAGAATATTGAGAGCCTTATTTTTAGGAGTGATTTAGTTGAGTAATGATTTTAATTCTAATTCGCGTTCTGGTTACCGTGCGAAAAGAAAAAAGACGAATATCGTATTAAATGGTTTAATTATCGTTGTGCTCCTGTTAATTATTTTTGTCGCATACAATATTTTTGCATCAGGGAATGACAAGGCAGTACCAAAGAAGGAAAGCCCAAAAACAGCGCAAAAGGATACGGAACATAAAGAGGTTAAGGATAAGAAAAAAGATGAAAACGTCAAAAAAGATGAGGACGTCAAAAAAGATGAGGACTCTAAAAAGGATGACAGCTCATCTGATGATACTGCGGCGGGCAACCAACCGGGTGAGGAAGCATCAACACCGGAAAAGCCGGATGATTCACAGGCTGTCGTATCTAATGGGGGCACAAGTTCCAATGTGCTTAAAACCATCGAAAATCCGAGCTGGAAGCCTGTTGGAACATCACAATCAGGCAATCATACCCCAGTTTATAGCGGAACAGATTGGGATGAGATGCTGAATGCTATTTCCTATGCAACCGGATTAGACCCAAGCAACATGACGGTTTTTTGGCTGGGCAGTGACAAATCAACAACCAACGCATCAATCGGAACCGTCCACTCCAAGGATAAAACACAAAAATATAAAGTTTATATAAAATGGGTCGACGGTCAAGGCTGGATGCCAACCAAAGTAGAAGAACTAGCAGAATTGCAAAAATAAAGGGACATGGGGACAGACCCCAGGTCCCTATTTCTTTTTAAAATGTACGACAGCCGTAAAGTAGGTTTGTCCGTTTTCGTTAACGTGCATTTGGTGGGAAACAGAATGTACCCCAAGCAAGATTGCTCTGTTCTCATCAATTTGTGCTTCAATCTTTTTCTGCAAGGTTTTAAGATTATTGGCTTCATAAAATTCCACTTTATCCTCAATTAAGTCAAATTGAAAATTCATCTAAAATCATCCTTTCCATAATTCCATTTTAGTTATTTCCTTCAATACTGGCAACGGGAATTGTTTAAAAGTTCTGGGCCAAGGTGCCTGTCCCCTAGTCCCGCGTTGGGAATTGAATAAATGTGTGAAGTGTGTTAACATGGTTTTTAATTAATTCATAGTATACTCATAGGATTTATGCGTTTATATTTGGAGGCTGATTTTATGGGCAGAGAATTTTTAGACATTTTTGAGCAATGGGCTGATTCGTACGATGATACGGTTATTGGTCATGATATAGAATATAAAGAAGTATTTTCAAAGTATGAGCAAATATTAGCTGCCGTGGCAGACCGTTCGGTTGGTCATGTTGTGGAATTTGGCGTAGGAACAGGCAATTTGACCCAAAAGCTGTTGGCAAAAGGGCTTAGAGTGACAGGAATTGAACCTTCTCCTCCAATGAGGAAGATTGCTGAAGCAAAGCTTGGCAATAAAGCAGTCCTTCTCGATGGCGATTTTCTTCAGTTTCCAAAGGTAAACAATATTGATACCTTTGTCTGCACGTATGCCTTCCACCATCTCACCGATGCCGAAAAAGCAAGCGCTATTACTTACTATGGCAGCCTGCTTTCAAAAGGTGGTAAAATAGTGTTTGCGGATACGATGTTTGAATCCGCGGAAGATTATCATCATACGATCGTAAAAGCAAAGCATCAAGGCTATCTTAACCTGGCAAAAGATTTGGAAACTGAATATTATACAACGATTCCGTTTTTAAATGATATCTTAGAAGAAAACAATTTTAGCGTTACCTTTAAACAATTCAACGATTTTGTCTGGTTATTGGAAGCTGTAAAACAGTAGAAAGAGGTCAAATTATGAAAATCGCCATCATCGGAGCAATGGAAGAAGAAGTGAAATTACTAAGAGACAATATTGACAATCAAACACAAGAAACAGTAGCAGGCTGCGAATTTACATTTGGAACCATGCATGGAGCAGATGTAATTCTCCTTCGTTCAGGGATTGGCAAAGTCAATGCCGCTATGTCGACGACGATTCTGCTTGAAAAATTTAAGCCAGATTGCATTATCAATACCGGTTCAGCAGGGGGATTCAATCCAAACCTTAATGTCGGGGATGCTGTTATTTCAACGGAGGTTCGCCATCATGACGTCGATGTAACGGCATTTGGCTATGAATATGGTCAAGTTCCACAGCTTCCTGCTGCCTTTATTGCTGATGAAAAATTAATGGCAGTTGCAGAAGCTGCGGCAGATGAATTAGAAAATTTCCAAATCGCAAAGGGCTTGATTGTTACTGGGGATTCTTTCATGGAGGATCCAGTCCGTGTCGAATTTGTCCGCTCCAAATTTACGGAGTTACAAGCGGTTGAAATGGAGGCTGCTGCCATCGCGCAAGTAGCTCATCGCTTCGGTGTTCCTTTCGTGATTATTCGTTCGCTTTCTGATATTGCGGGAAAAGAATCGGAACTTTCGTTTGATCAGTTTATTGATAAAGCAGCAACTAATTCTGCTACATTGGTTATGAAAATGGTGGCAGCCTTACGTTAGGTTAACAGGGGTGGAGAAATGAAGGTCTTTAAAAATGTTCATGAATTAATTGGCCACACACCAATCGTTGAAATTACTCAGTTTTCATTACCTCAAGGTGTACGAATTTTTGCTAAATTGGAGTTCATGAATCCAGGGGGAAGTGTCAAAGACAGGCTCGGAATTGAACTGTTACGTGAGGCCTTTTCGAGCGGGAAACTTCGTACGGGCGGGACGGTAATTGAGCCGACTGCCGGAAATACCGGGATTGGCTTGGCGCTTGCCGCCATCAATAAAGGAATAAAGGTTATTTTTTGCATACCGGAAAAATTCAGCATGGAAAAGCAGGAAATCATGAAAGCGCTTGGGGCGAAAATCGTTCATACACCAACCGAAAAGGGAATCAAAGGGGCGATTGCTAAAGCAGAGGAGCTGCTTAACGAAATTCCGAAATCCTATTGTCCACAGCAATTCGCCAACCCAGCTAACCCTGCGACCTATTATAAAACATTAGGACCGGAACTCTGGGATCAGCTCGATGGTGAGCTAGATGTTTTTGTTTCAGGAGCAGGTTCAGGTGGTACATTCATGGGAACTGCCCGTTTTTTGAAAGAACAACAGAAACAAATAAAAACGGTCATTGTCGAGCCAGAAGGTTCGATCTTAAATGGCGGCCAACCTGGCCCGCATAAAACAGAGGGAATTGGCATGGAGTTTTTGCCTCCGTTTATGGAGCCTGCTTATTTTGATGCGATTCACACTGTTACCGACGAGAATGCCTTTCACCTCGTTAAAGAGTTAGCGGCTAAAGAGGGGCTGCTTGTCGGCAGTTCTTCTGGAGCAGCGTTTTATGCGGCGATCAAAGAGGCTGAAATAGCCAAGGCTGGCACTAACATCGTCGTTATTTTTCCAGACGGCAGTGAACGATATTTAAGCAAAAAAATCTTTGAGGGGGGAATTTAGGATGAGAAGAAAAACGAAATTGATTCATGGCGGCATTAGTGAGGATCCAGCAACAGGAGCGGTTTCTTTTCCGATTTATCAAGTAAGTACGTATAAGCAGGAGGGTGTCGGCGGCCATAAGGGTTTCGAATATTCTCGTACCGGCAATCCGACGAGAAACGCACTGGAAGAACTGATCAAAGATCTTGAGGGCGGTGAAGCCGGATTTGCCTTTGGCTCCGGGATGGCTGCGATGACGGCCGTTATGATGCTATTTAACAGCGGTGATCACGTTATTTTGACAGATGATGTTTACGGCGGTTCATTTCGTGTCATGACAAAGGTTTTGAATCGCTTAGGAATTGACTCTACCTTTGTTGATACGACCGACTTAGAGAATATTAAAAATGAAATTAGACCAAATACGAAGGCAATTCATTTAGAAACACCAACAAACCCGTTATTAAAGATTACTGATATTAAGGCAGTCGCCAAGCTTGCGAAAGAGCATAATCTGCTGACAATCGTAGATAACACTTTTTCTACTCCATATTGGCAAAATCCAATTGAGCTTGGTGCTGATGTTGTCCTTCATAGTGCAACAAAATACCTTGGGGGCCACAGCGATGTTGTTGCGGGGTTAGCGGTTGTAAATAGCAAGGAACTGGCTGAAGACCTTCATTTTATTCAAAATTCCACTGGGGGTATCCTGGGACCGCAAGATTCATGGTTATTAATTCGTGGAATGCGGACACTGGGGATTCGCTTGGAAGAAATGGAATCCAATACAGCGGCGATTGTGGCATTCTTACAAGGCCATTCGGCAGTGAAAAAGGTTTTCTATCCAGGTCTGGAAACACATCCAAATCATGCGTTAGCTAAGCAGCAGACAAGAGGCTTCGGGGGCATGGTTTCGTTCGATGTCGGCAGTGCAGAAAATGCAGACCGATTGTTAAGTAAAGTGAAATATTTTACGTTAGCTGAAAGCCTCGGTGCAGTCGAAAGCTTGATTTCAGTTCCGGCAAGAATGACCCATGCCTCGATACCGGCAGAGCGGCGTGCTGAATTAGGCATCACAGACGGCTTAGTGCGGATCTCCGTTGGCCTTGAAGATATTGAAGATTTACTGGAGGATTTAACCCAGGCATTAGAATAGCATAAAAAGGGTGTCAGGCACCATGTGAAAAATTCACAATGTGCCTGACACCTTTTATGTTTTGGCTGTGTTAAAGAATAATGTTGATTTTGAACACAATGTTGATTGGAGTGGAAGGCGCGAGACTCCTGCGGGAGCAGCGGGACAGGTGAGACCCCGCAGGCGCTTTAGCGCCGAGGAGGCTCACCGACCGCCCCGCGGAAAGCGAAGCGCCTGGAACGGAAATCAACATTCACTTTTAACAAGCTTATGTTTTAAGGGCTTTTGAATTATTTTTTTAAAAAATGGTGGAAAAAGGTTTACAAAGTATGGATGTGTGGATATAATTACCCTTGTAAGTAAAAAATTCCAAAAGGAGGTCGAAGAAAATGATTTTGTTATCAATTGCATCTGGCACTGGCATGAAAACTGTATATTTGAATATCACGCATTCGACCAGATTGGAATGGATTGCTTAACTTAACGTTACAATACATATCCATGCCGCAGGGAGAATGACGCCTTGCGGTATTTTTGTGCCCAAAAATTGGCCGGCCGCAAGGGGACTCTTTTCTTCTTGCGGCCTTTTTGTGCCCTTTTTACAAGCAAAATGGATATGGCTTGCATAAATTGTAAATGTTGCTGAATCGGATTACTAAATTTTTAAGGAGGTGGGCAGGTATGACCCTAAATATATTCTTTTTCTCAATTACCATTAAAAAACGTCAAGCAAGACTTGTAGATGCCGTTCAAAATGAACTTGCTGAAAATCTTTATGAGCAAAACAAAGACCGTCAAATTTCCGTACATCATTTCATGTAATCGGAGCTTAATCGAAAGGAAGTGAATCAAAATGACTTTAAATATATTCTTTTTCTCGATCACCTTTAAAAAACGAGAAGTAAGCCTTCAAGAGGCAGCACAACAGGAAATGGTTGAAAAATTGTATGAAGAAAACAAAGACCGCCAAATTTCCATGCAGCATTTCATGTATTAATGCTTTAAATAAAGGAAGTGAAACAAAATGACTCTCAATATATTCTTTTTAACGATAACGATTAATAAACGTAAAATGAATATTCAAGAAGCTGCACACCAAGAAATGGTTGAAAAGCTTTATGAAAAAAACAAAGATCGTCAAGTCTCCATGTACCGTTTCATGTAAGGATTAAAAAATTGGCTAAAAAGAAAGGTGGTTTTTAATATGTTGTTTTTTCTATTGCAAGGTCGGGGTGCTAGCCTCTGGGATTCGAAGGATACCACCTAGCAAAGGAAGATTTAAATAGGAGGTAAAAAAACATGCCGCTGCATATTTTATTTTTATCGCTTATCTTTAAAGCAAAAACTAAAAAATAGGCTGTGTTAAAGAACATTGTTGATTTTGAGCACAATGTTGATTGGAGTGGAAGGTGCGAGACTCCTGCGGGAGCAGCGGGACAGGTGAGACCCCGCAGGCGCTTTAGCGCCGAGGAGGCTCACCGCCCGCCCCGCGGAAAGCGAAGCGCCTGGAACGGAAATCAACATTCACTTTTAACACAGCCAAAAAATAAAAATATTTGTTAACAAAATGTTCAATTTTCCCTAAGGTTGTTACTGTGAAAATATGATAAATTCAAATTAGAAGTAGCAGGAACAATCTAAGGGGTGGAGAATATGTTCATGGTTGCGATGGCTTTGATTATCACTGGGGCGATTGGCTGCGTAATAATTTCTGAAATAACAGTAGAATAAACAAAAATAAGAAAAGCATCGGCCATTTAACGGAGCCGATGCTTTTATGTTTTTATTATTTGCTTTTCGTTAATTCTAAGAATTCATCAATATCATCAAGGCAGATGTGAACAGCTTTTTCCCAGAAGTCTTTTTGGGTTAGATCCACTTGTAAGTGTTTCTCTGCCAGATTCTCTACTGTCATTGATGCCGTATCCCGCAACAAGGCCATGTACTTTTCTTCATAGCCTTTACCTTCCTCTAATGCCTTGGCATAAATACCAAGGGAGAAGAGATAGCCGAAGGTATATGGGAAGTTATAGAATGGAACACCGGTAATAAAGAAATGCAGCTTCGATGCCCAGAATAATGGATGGTACTCCTCTAAAGCATCACAGTAAGCTTCCTTTTGTGCCTCAAGCATCAATTCATTCAATTTTTCTACAGTCACAGTACCATGCTTTCTTTCCTCATAAAAACGTGTTTCAAACAAGAACCGGGCGTGAATATTCATTAAAAGGGCGACTGTTCTTTGGATTTTGTCATCTAATAGAACGAGTTTTTCTTCTTCATCCTTAGCATTTTTTACAGCAGCATCAGCGACAATCATTTCCGCAAAGGTCGAAGCGGTTTCGGCGACGTTCATCGCATAATTACAGTTAAGGAACGGAACATCTCTCATGGCAAAAGAATGAAACGCATGCCCCAGCTCATGTGCCAGTGTAGATACATTAGATGGTGTCCCGGAGTAGGTCATAAAGATACGGGATTGTTTACTCTCAGGTAAACCGGTACAGAACCCTCCTGGTGCCTTTCCAGGGCGATCCTCAGCTTCAATCCACTGATCTTCAAAGGCATTCTTCGCAAAAGCAGCCATCTTATCGCCGAAGTGAGCAAAGTTCTGTTCGATAAATTCGGCGCCTTCTTGATAAGACACCTTTGATTCTGTATTACCATATGGTGCATCTAAATCAAACCAGCTCATCTTTTCAAGACCCAAGAGCTTTGCTTTCCGCTCTAAATATTGAACGAGCTTCTGCTTATTTTCAGAAATGACAGCCCACATTGTTTCAAGGGTTTCCTTTTCCATCCGGTTAATGCTGAGCGCCTCCTTCAAGACGTCCTCCCAGCCTCTTTTTTTATAGACATTCAACCGGAATCCAGACAGATGGTTTAACGTTTTCGCTAGGAAATCTGTCTGTTCGCCCCAGGCCTTTTCCCAATTTTTAAAAACAGCAGAACGGACGCCGCGGTCAGAGCTGGAGAATTTGTTGGAGGCTTGACCGACAGAAAGTTGCTTTTCCTCACCATTTTCATTAAAAGAAACTTTGATTTTACTAACAATTAAATCATATAACTGTCCCCAGCTGTGATAGCCGTCCACTTCAAGGGCGCTGATTAAGGCTTCTTCCTCTTTAGACAGCTTTTCCTTCGCTTTTTCACGGCTTTCCGTTAACACGAAGGCGAACTCGTTTAAGGTTTGCCCGGCCACTAGCTGCTGCCAGACGACATCATCAATCGATGTCAGCAGATTATCTAATGATCCTAGTGCGGTTTGGAAAGAAGCACCTAAACTGGTTATTTTCGCATCAAGCGAATAGGCCTTTTTATCCTCGGTATTTTGCGCCAATAAACAGCCAACAAAGGCCCCGGCCTGAAACAGTTTTTTTGCGGAAACTTCTAAATCAGCTAGTAACTCTTGCAAGTAATTGGCGTCCTCAAGTGAATTAATGGGTGTCCAGTTGTTCACTTTTGCTTCAAAATTTTGCATCAGTTCTTCCGTTTGAATAAGGTGTTCCTGTAACTCAGGAGAATCGCTTCCCCCTTTAAAAAAAACGTCAAGATCCCAAACTTCTGAGTATGTAGTGGCTGTCATTCTTTGTACCCCCTTTTTTATGTACTATTTTATTATAATGGAACCTTTCGAAAAATTCTATATTTTACGGTTTCCGAAATAGTAGGCTTATGCAGAAGTGCATAAGCCGTAAAGTTCTTAATAAAAACTGCAATACCACCACCAGGCTCCGAAGATAAACAATAGAATAAAGAGAACGATTATGACTGCAATCCATACACCGGCACCGCCGGCATAGGGAGCAGAATATGCAGGATAAGCAGGATATGCTGGATAGGGTGCTGGACAACCGAAAGAATTTGGATAACCGTAAGTCATCAGGATTCCCTCCTTTATCCGTTTATTACAGGGTATGTGCCTGTTAAATTACTTGTATAGGCGGATGTGTTTATTCAGTGCAATTATTTGACAACAGTATCTGGACTGCGGTATAAGTGGATGGATAAGGATTCATAAGCGAATACCTCATAGATTAAGATTTTTTTCAGGAGGCACACAAGTGAAGGTTCAAATGAAAGTGATCATGGCTATTCTCACCGGAATATTATTAATCGCCTCAGGGTGCGCAAATAAAAGCGAGAATACTAAAAAAACTAATCAAGAAAAAAAGGCAGAAACAAATGCGAATTTTGAACTTGTCGAGACAAAATCGTTTAAGGTAAAAAATTTACGTGGAATTGGCTATCCAGGCAATGATAATGCTCTTTATCTGGCGGCAAATGACGGATTGAAAATGTACAGCGATGGAAAGTGGACGAGAACAACAACGAATCAACATGATTATATCGGTTTCCAAGCAATTGAATCCGGTTTTCTATCGAGCGGACATCCGCAAAAAGGGACAGGTTTTTCAGACCCGTTAGGTTTGGTCCAAAGTGCTGATAAAGGGAAGACACTAAAAAAATTAGCCTTCTATGGCAAAACGAATTTTCATTTCATCGCGGACAGTTTTTCTGGTGATGGGCTGTATGTAATCAGTGAACAGCCGGATGATGCCTTAAGCTTAGGCGTGAATTACTCAACCGATAACGGCGGTACATGGAAAAAGAGTGCCTTCAAGGATTTCAATGCGGATTCACTGGGAATGATCGCCGTGCACCCGAACAATGGTGCGATAATGGCGATGTCTACAAGATCCGGGATTTATTATTCCAGCGATAACGGAAACACAATGAAGCTTATAACCGAGCCATTTATGGTTACCGCGCTCACGTTTATTGGAGATTCCATTCTATTTTCCAGTGTGGAAAACGATAAAATCTTATTGAGTACTGTAAATCCTGAATCGGGAGAAAAGAAGAGCATCACTTTTCCCTATTTGGATTATGATAATCCGATTACTTACTTAACAGTGAATCCAAAAAACACGAATCAAATGGCATTCACAACCTATAAAAATGATCTATATGAATCCATTGATGGCGGCAAAAATTGGCGCAATCTCATTAAAGACGGCAAAACAGAGCAGGAATAGTTTACTGCTCTGTTTTCTATCCATATTTAGATTAGCCTTTTTTCTTCCGTTCCTTCTCGGCACGATAAAATTCGTGGAACATTTTCATCAGGGCGCGTTTCTCAATTCTTGAAACATAGCTTCTTGATATCCCGAGTTCTTTGGCAATTTCCCGTTGTGTTTTTTCTTTTTGCAAATCAAGGCCGAAGCGGCCAATTATGACTTCCTTTTCCCGATTATCAAGTACTTCGATATATTTTTTAATTTTCTCCAGTTCCATGTTAAGCTGGATCGTATCAATGACATCTTCGGATTCTGATTTAAGGACATCAATAAGCGATATTTCATTCCCCTCTTTATCCTGGCCTATCGGGTCATGCAGGGAAACATCCTTTTTCGTTTTCTTAAGCGCACGTAAATGCATCAGGATTTCGTTCTCGATACATCGAGCGGCATAGGTAGCGAGCTTCGTTCCCTTTCCTTCTGAGTAGCTCTCAATCGCTTTGATTAAACCGATGGTTCCAATTGAGATTAAATCCTCGGAATCCTCGCCGGTATTTTCGAATTTTTTCACGATATGTGCGACGAGGCGCAGATTGTGTTCAATTAACATATTACGGGCATGCGAATCCCCTTCTGCCATTAACCGTAAATACTTTCTTTCTTCTGCAGCAGATAGGGGTTGCGGAAAGGCATTATTCTTTACGTAGGAAACAAGGAAAAGGAATTCTTTCACTAAATAACCGAGAGCTGTTAAAATTCCAGACATATAAACCCACCCCCGTCTTTTTTTCTTTAGGACTATTGCCTATTAATAATTCCTATGAAGAAAACGGTAAATTGTGTCTGTCCAGAAAATTTTATTTAAGGAATGCAAAAAAAATGACCGCCGTTATCTTACATAAGCAGGTCATTTTTTCTTATCGTTTATACTTTTTTTAGTTTAAAGGAACTAACCATTAGGAATGATAGAATGATGATAATGAATAAGAACGTTTGGGATGGAACGTAAGGAATGGCCAAGAAGCTTAGGGTTGCCAAACACCCGGCAGCGGTAATCGGTAACCCGGTGAAATATCCATTGCTTTCGGTAATATTGAACCTCGCTAATCTGAATGCACCGCATCCGATGTAGAAAACAGTGAAAAATGATCCAGGTCCGCCAAATTCATTTAAAATTCCTTGGTATAGTAATAGTGCGGGTGCCACTCCAAATGATATAATATCACTCATGGAATCTAATTGCTTTCCAAGTTCTGATTCGATATTAAACTTTCGGGCAATCATACCGTCAAACCGGTCTGCTAAGGCAGCAATAAAAATGAGCAGCAGGCTTAGTCTTAAATTTCCATTTAGTCCGAACACAATCGCAAATCCACCTAAAGATAAATTTACTAAGGTTATCACATTGGCTGTTTGCGATTTAAGTTTTTTAATGGTTTGATCGAGTACGTTTAATAAATACATTCTCCACACCACTCCTTTTTTGGCTAATAGGAAAGTATAAATTTTTTCAAAATTTACACTTTCCTATGTCGCATAAGTGCAACTACGCCTCTGTCTTTGCCCTAACGGGCTTGCCAATCGGCGAGTTTTCTTTATATCAGGGAATAATTTTCCTTATTGTATATTATTTAATTCTAAGGCTTTTATGTCATTTCGTAAAGAGTATTTTTACACTATTTGGGGGTCTTTCAATGTTACAAACTGTTTATCGTCTTTTGATTGAGTTAACAAATGGAAGGTGGACATCCGTTGTTCTAAAGGGATTTGCTCGTTCACGGCTCAGTCGATTCATCGTACCATCTTTTGCAAAAGTTTATCATTTGAACCAAGAAGAAATGGAGAAGGGCTTGTCTGAATATCCCACCCTTCACGATTTATTTATTAGGACCTTAAAAAAAGAAGCACGCGAAATCGATCAAACGGATCATGCTGTTGTTAGTCCGGTAGATGCGGTTATCGAAGATGTGGGTCAAATAAGAGAAACAAGTGAAATCGTTGTAAAAGAAAAGACCTATTCTATTGAAGAAATGCTTGGAAATCAGGAGCTGTTAACAAAGTATTTAAATGGTACCTACATGATTCTTTATTTAAGTCCAAGTCATTATCATCGAATTCATAGTCCCGTAGATGGGCATGTCACGAAACAGTGGACGCGGGGAAAGAAATCGTATCCAGTTAATAAATGGGGGGTAAAGTACGGAGTTAGAACGCTGGCAAAGAATTACCGTGTCATGACGGAAGTGAAAACGGAGTTTGGACATGTAACCATTGTCAAGGTTGGCGCCATGTTTGTTAATTCCATCGAAACAACACATAAGGGGACAGAATTGGAAAAGGGCAGTGAAATCGCCTATTTTAGTTTTGGGTCTACTGTCGTTTTATTATTCGAAAAAGATATTTTCCAAATAGATCCATCCATTAAAACCCCGAAAGAAATTAAAGTTGGAGAAAAGATTGGGTTTTTAAAGAAATAAGAGGACAAAAAGAAAAGCCCTTAAAGGGCGCTTAGAAGATTATGAAGACCGCTTAATTTTATTGAATAAAGCACGCCGCTCTATTTCGGATTCAATGAGACCAATAAAATCTGGGCATAAGTTAAGCTCTCTTGCTTTAAAATAGGACTCAATTAATAATTCATCTGATAGTTTCCGCATGTCAGAATCCACCTCCAATTTGAATTTAATGGTTCTATTGTCTGAAATAGTAACATATAGTAGTATGTTCAATTCGTGTACCCTAAATCTACCAAATTTAAACGTAGAGAACAATCGTTCCAATTATCCACAGGTTCTAGTGGATAACTTGTGATTAAATTGTTTGTAAAGTTCGAAAATGTAAATGATTCAATGGGTATAATGTTAATAAGGTTATCCACAGGGCTTGAAGAAGTAGATGTTTGTCGAAAAATATTTTTTACTTTTCATAAAACAGTCATCTCCATTTCGCTTTTCTTTGAAACAATAGGTGAAATTGGTTATGATGTTACAAGTAAGAGACTCCTTTCTAAGAGTCGATTTTATTTAGAAGTAATGAGGTGTTAGCATAGTGTTAAAACAATTTTTACCGAATGAACATGTAAAAAGCATTCTGGATATATCTCCTGCGGAATTACAACGTAGAGGCATTAAAGGGATCATTACCGATTTGGATAATACGTTAGTAGAATGGGACCGCCCCAATGCCACTCCTGCATTGATAGAGTGGTTCGATGAAATAAAAAAACATAATATTCTCGTCACGATTGTTTCTAATAATAATGAAGAAAGAGTAAAGGCTTTTTCTGACCCTCTTCAAATCCCATTTATTTTTCGGGCACGAAAGCCGATGGCGGTTGCTTTTCACAAAGCAATTTCAAAAATGGGAATTAACAAAGAAGAGGCAGTTGTCATAGGGGACCAATTATTAACTGATGTACTAGGTGGAAACCGGGGTGGTTTTCATACCATTCTTGTTGTCCCTGTAGCGCAAACAGATGGTTTCTGGACAAAATTTAATCGCTTTGCGGAACGAAGAATCTTAAACTGGTTCCGCAAAAAAGGCATGCTGCAATGGGAGGATTAAGCTATGAGTGAACAACTAGATATTTGCATGGGCTGCGGTGTAAAAGTCCAAACTGAAAACCCGGAAATGATTGGTTATGCTCCTGCTTCGGCATTAGCGAAGGAAATGATTATTTGCCAACGGTGTTTTCGTTTAAAGCACTACAACGAAGTTCAAGATGTTAATTTAACCGATGATGATTTTTTGAAAATATTAAATGGGATTGGCAGGACTGACGCCCTTGTCGTAATGATTGTTGACATTTTCGATTTTAATGGGAGCTGGCTTCCAGGTTTGCACCGCTTTGTCGGTCAAAACAAAGTCTTACTGGTTGGCAATAAGGTTGATTTATTGCCGAAGTCTGTTAAGCATAACAAGTTAATTAACTGGATGAAGCATGAGGCAAAACAACTGGGGTTAAAGCCAGAAGAGGTGTTTCTTGTCAGTGCGGCTAGAGGGGTAAATGTGAAAGAAACAGCAGCAGCCATTGACGAAATGCGTAATGGCAAAGACGTTTATGTTGTCGGCTGTACCAATGTCGGGAAGTCTACATTTATTAATAGAATCATTAAGGAAGTAACCGGCGAAGCGGATGTGATTACGACCTCCCATTTTCCTGGGACGACCCTGGATATTATCAAAATTCCGCTTGATGATGAGAAATCATTGATTGATTCTCCAGGGATTATCAACCATCACCAAATGGCGCATTTTGTCGATAAGCAGGATTTGAAAATTATTACCCCTAAAAAGGAAATTAAGCCAAAAGTATTCCAATTAAATGAAGGACAAACCTTGTTCTTTGGCGGTTTAGCCCGGTTCGATTATATCAGCGGCGGCAGACGATCGTTTGTTTGTTATGTTTCTAATGAAATAAATATTCACCGGACAAAAACCGAAAATGCGGAAGAACTATATGATAAGCATGTTGGAGAAATGTTGACACCGCCGCGCCCGGAACAATTGGACTCGTTTCCGGAGCTGGTGAAACAAGAATTTTTCGTAAAAGAAGCGAAAACGGATATTGTTTTCTCAGGGCTTGGCTGGATTACTGTAAATGAGCCCGGGGCAAAAGTGGCGGCTTACGTACCAAAAGGTGTCCAATCGTTAATTCGAAAATCATTAATATAATGGTGGGGAGAACCAAGTGAAGAAGCTATTCGCGGTCTTAGGAGATCCAATCGGGCATTCGATGTCTCCAATCATGCACAATGATTTATTTTCTTTTTATCAGATAGATGCCCATTATCTTCCCTTTCAAGTAAATGGAGCGAATTTACACGATGCCGTCAAAGGCTTGAAAGCGATTGGGGCGGCAGGATTTAATGTCACCGTGCCGCATAAGAGTAAAATTATTCCCCTGCTGGATGGGGTAGATGAATTAGCCGCCAGTATTGGAGCGGTAAATACGGTGGTTAATGAAGGCGGCAAGTTGATTGGTTATAACACGGATGGCCCAGGTTTCTTAAAAGGATTACAGGCATACGGATCCAGTGCAGCAGGTCAAAAGATATTAGTGGTTGGCGCTGGCGGTGCTGCCCGGGCGATTTATTTCACTTTGGCTAAGGAGAACCCGATAGCGGTTGATATAGCCAACCGTACATTGGCAACCGCCTCGGAACTTATTAATGATTGTCCATATGGAAATTTCTCGAAGGCATTGACATTAGATGTGGCGGGCATTAATTTAGCGGAATATGATTTAATTATTCAAACGACGACGATAGGCATGTCGCCAAATACCGCCGAACAGCCGCTGAATTTGAACAATTTAAGTCAGCAGTCAATGGTTTGTGATATAATTTATAATCCGTTAGAAACGCAATTTTTACATGATGCACGTATAAAGGGAGCAAGAATTCAAAACGGAATCGACATGTTCGTTTATCAGGGGGCGCTCGCTTTTGAGAAATGGACCGGGATTTTCCCTGATGTTGAAAGAATGAGAGAAAATGTTTTGCAACAACTAGGAGGTAAGAAAAAAACATGTTAACAGGAAAACAAAAAGGATTTTTACGCTCAAAGGCGCATCACTTAGATCCGATTTTTCAAGTAGGAAAAGGCGGCGTAAACGAGAATATGATTAAACAAATAGCAGATGCGCTAGAAGCAAGAGAGCTTTTTAAAGTAAGCATTTTGCAAAACTGTGAAGAAGATAAGACCGTCGTTGCCGAGCAGTTAGCAGAAGGTACTGGTGCGGATATTGTGCAAATTATTGGAAATACCATTGTTCTCTACAAAGAGTCTGTGGAAAAGAAAACAATCAAACTTCCATAAGAGCAAAGGATGGCGAACGCATGAAGAAAGTTGGGATCTTGGGGGGAACGTTCGATCCTCCGCATTACGGACATCTTTTGATTGCAAATGAAGTTCTTGCTGCACTGAAGCTGGATGAAATTTGGTTCATGCCAAATGGCGAGCCGCCGCATAAGCAGAAAACAGGGTCGGTTACTAATGACCAGCGTGTGCACATGCTGAAGCTGGCGATTCAGGGGAATTCAGCTTTTAAAATTGAAACAATCGAGCTCAATCGTGAAGGTCTATCCTACACTGTTGATACAATAAAAATGATGAATACCGAATATACGGACCATCAATTTTTCTTTATCATTGGGGCGGATATGATTGAGTATTTGCCTAAATGGCACAAAATCGATGAGCTAGTAAAACTTGTCCAATTTGTTGGTGTGGAAAGACCCGCCTACAGCCATCAAACCGACTATCCAATCCTTTATGTGGACGTACCGGCAATCGACGTATCATCCAGTATGATTAGAGAGCGGTTGACAAGCGGTATGACGGTCCGGTATTTACTGCCAGATTCGGTTATCCACTATATCGAGGAGAATCAATTATATGGAACGTGAAGAGGCGTTAAAGCTCGTAAAGGAACAATTAACAGAGCATCGGTATCAGCATACGTTAGGGGTAATGGAAACAGCCGTCTCATTGGCTAGAATGTATGGTGCAGACGAGCAGAAAGCGGAATTGGCGGCGATATTTCACGACTATGCGAAATTTCGTCCGAAAGATGAAATGAGAGCAATTATTGCTAACCAAGGGTTTCCTCAGGATTTGCTCGAGTTTAATGCTGAATTATGGCATGCGCCAGTTGGAGCTTACCTGGTAGAAAAGGAAGCAGGCATCACTGACGGAGAAATTTTAGCTGCTATCCGTTATCATACATCGGGAAGAATTGGGATGACTCTGCTTGAGAAAATCATCTACTTAGCTGATTATATTGAACCGGGCAGGCATTTTCCCGGAGTTGATGAAGTTAGAGCGATGGCGAAGGTAAATTTAGATCAAGCATTAATAAAAGCAATGCAAAATACGATTCTATTTTTATTGAAGAAGAATCAAACGGTATATCCGGATACGTTTTACACCTACAATGACCTTATTAATAAACTGGAGGCTTGATGAATGAATAATCAAGAATTATTAAAAATTGCTGTTAAAGCAGCGGACGATAAACGGGCGGAAGACATCCTTGCTCTAAACATGCAGGGGATTTCTTTAATTGCCGATTACTTTATTATTTGTCATGGGAATTCCGATAAACAAGTGCAGGCAATAGCACGGGAAATGAAGGAGAAAGCACAAGAAAAGGGCTACGATGTGAAAAGAATGGAAGGCTTTGATGAAGCAAGATGGATATTAATTGATATGGGCGATGTGGTTGCCCATGTATTCCATCGTGATGAAAGAAGCTATTACAATTTGGAACGGCTTTGGGGCGATGCGCCGCTAGAAGATATTTTTAGTGAGCTGAATTCATGAGTTATCAGCAATTCGCTTACCTTTATGATGAGCTGATGAAAGATGCTCCATATGATGAGTGGGTGCGATTTGTTAAAGATATCCTCCAAAAATATCAGGTGGAGGGAGGACCTCGGCCACGGCTGCTTGATGTAGCATGTGGGACCGGGGAGCTTTCCGTCCGCTTTGCTACAGATGGTTTTCAAGTGACCGGTGTCGACCTATCTGAAGATATGCTGGCAGTAGCACAGGCGAAAGCGGAGGAATCAGGCGTTAGGATTCCCTTTTTTCAGCAAAACATGGCTGAAATGGAAGGCCCCGGAAATTTTGATGTGATCGGTATCTTTTGTGATTCTTTAAATTACCTGGAAACCGAAGCAGAGGTTATCGCTACTTTTTCAAATGTACAGCAGCAATTAAATGATGGTGGGATTTTCGTAGTCGATGTCCATTCTCTCTATAAAATCAATGAGGGTTTCATTAATCAAACTTTTGCCTTAAACGAAGAAAAGGTTTCCTATATCTGGAATAGCTTCCCTGGCGAAGCACCGAATAGTGTCGAGCATGAGTTAAGTTTTTTTGTTTTGGATGAACGTCTGGGAAAATATGACCGCTTCGATGAACTGCATTATCAACGTACATATCCAGTCCAGCAATATGAAACCTGGTTACTAGAAGCCGGATTTGAAGTACTTGAGGTTTGCGCTGATTTCGAACATACACAGCCAAAGCCCAGTTCAGAAAGAATCTTTTTTGTTGCCAGGAAAAATAAATGAGCCATCTTTTAAAAAAAGATGGCTTTTTTTTAAAATTCATGAAGGAATTTGTCAAATAAACACGAATTAATGATTAGAGAACTGTAACTCTACTTTATCCAGATCTTCTTTAAATTTTGCGTGTGTCGCCTGAAACAGGTGCTCAAATACGTCTCCAAGTTCGTTCTCCAGTACTTTTATACCTTCACCGGTTATTCCGCCTTTTACACACACTTTTTCTTGTAGTGATGGTAACGTATAATGCCCTTGCTTTAATAATTCACCAAGTCCAACAATCATTTCACTGGCAAATAACGTGGCAGTTTTTTCATCAATTTCTGTCTCCTTTACGGCTGCTCGGATGAACCTCTGAAGGAGATAGCTGAAAAAAGCCGGTCCGCAGCTAACGATATCTGAGGCAACCCTCGTTACCTTTTCATCAATATAAACCGGAACAGAAATCTTCGTGATTAATTGCTCTACTCTCACTTTCCACAGGTCGCTGCAATTTTCTCCATAAGTAATCAATGACACCCCGGATAACGCACGATTGGTGATGCTTGGAATCACACGGACAGTAGAACAGGATACCTTTTGTTCAAGTTGGCCTGTACTGATAGGACTCGTTATCGAAATAAGACATTTTTCTCGACCTAATTGGGGGTGTATTTCATCGAGGATTTTAAATACATCTAATGGTTTTACACATAAAAATAACAAATCGGATTGTGCCGCTACTTCTTCTGCATTTGCCCCAACCCTAATTTCTTTATATTTATTTTTCAGCTGCATGGCTTTTGAAATGGTTCTATTCGTGATCATCATGGAAGAAGGGGAAATGGCTTTTCCGTCAATTAAGGCTTCCACCACAATACTCCCCATATTACCGGTACCGATAATACCTATATTCATTTTCCGACCCTCCTTCACAAGCAATATTCTTTAATAACCATATGAAAACGAGTAATAAAATATACCTTTAGAAAGGATGGATTCATATGAAAGACTGGGTAATTGAACACAAATTTTATCTAATCATTGCTGTTTTACTTATTTTTGGGAGCTTTTATTATTTCTATGTTTATGTTGATGAAGAACTTCCACTCAATTCCTCCATTAGTCAAGTAGACAATAAGCAGCTGTCCGACGCTAAGAATGCTGAAAAGAAAGAGCTGCCGGAAAAGATTATGGTTGATGTTAAGGGGCAGATCAAACTGCCAGGGGTTTATCTATCCAATTCGGGTGAACGGGTTATCGATGTGATTAACCGCGCAGGGGGATTAAAGGACCAGGCAGACCAAAGTCAGGTGAATTTTGCCGAGCATGTGCATGATGAAATGTTGATATATATACCAGCCATCGGCGAGGAGGGGATTTCGGCACCTGTCACATCAGGGGGAGCCCCGATGACATCATCGGGCGGCGCAGGTAAAACCCAAGGAAAAATTAATATCAATAAAGCGACTGAAAGTGAATTACAAACCCTGCCCGGAATCGGTCCGGCAAAAGCGGCAGCCATCATCGAGTATCGGAATACAAGCGGTCCATTTAAAGCGGTGGAAGATATTAAGAATATAAGTGGCATTGGAGATAAAACGTTTGAAAAATTAAAGGATTCGATTGCCGTTCATTGATTCTTGATTGTCTAGCCCCAGGCACGTCGTGAGCTGAGCAAGGCGCTTGGGCTTTTCTTATTGACCGGATCATCCAAGCCAGCTTACACTTAAATCAGAAAATTTTTTAAGGAGTGGGAGAATGTGAACCGGATTTCATGGGATCAATATTTTATGGCACAAAGTCATTTACTCGCTTTAAGAAGCACATGTACAAGACTGACGGTTGGGGCGACGATTGTCAGGGATAAACGAATCATTGCTGGCGGCTACAATGGGTCGATAGCCGGAGGAGACCATTGTATTGATAAAGGATGCTATGTTATCGACAATCACTGTGTACGGACAATTCATGCGGAAATAAATGCGCTCTTACAATGTGCAAAATTTGGTGTGCCAACATCCGAAGCGGAAATTTATGTGACTCATTTTCCTTGCCTCCCATGCTGTAAGGCACTTATCCAAGCAGGGATTAAAACGGTTTATTATGCGATGGATTATAAAAATCACCCGTTTGCCATCGAACTATTTGAACAAGCAAATGTGAAAACAGAAAAGGTTGAGCTAATAGAACAGGTTATCGATTTTCGAAAGATTAATCAGTAATTCCTCTAGAATGACGCCGGATATTCCGGCGTTCCACCCTCGTTAAAAAAACTACTAATGGAGAATAATCATGAATGGAAAATACTTTTATTTCGCTCTTGCTGCCATTTTGGGTGTCCTGTGTTCTCTAGTTACGTTTCTTCCTTTTTTTCTGCTGTCTATCCTTTATCTTTATCTGCTAAATAAATTCAAACGATTTGAAAATAAACACCTATTCGTAGTAATAATTATTTTTGTGACATTTTTGTTTTTGGCAGGGCGGACAGAATTAGATAATAAATCCGTAATTCCCGAAACTACCACTGATTTCTATATCGAATTTAACGACAATCCAAAAATTGATGGCGACCTCCTGCAGATACAGGCAACCGAAAAACAGTTCAAGGAAAAGCTAATCATCCGTTACAAAATAAAATCGGAAGCAGAACAAGAGTCGTTAAAGAGTAAAAGCTTCTACAATTGTTCGTGCCAGGTGTCAGGCACCATGAAAAAACCAGCCGTCGCAAAAAATCCAAATGGCTTTAATTACCGTCAATATTTAGCTTCGAAGGATATTTATTGGATTGTTGAAATCCCGGGAAATCCGCTTCAAAATTGTTCCCCGATGAAACCCTCTCCAATGACCATGATGAAACAACTTCGCTTTTTAGGAATTCGTTATCTTGAGGCTAATTTTCCAATCGAAATTGCTTCACTTTCTGCAGCCTTAATTTTTGGTGACCGCAGTATGCTTGACCCTGTTTTATTGGGAGATTTTCAAAAAACAGGTATCGTCCATTTGTTAGCGATTTCAGGCCTTCATGTTTCGCTGTTAGTGGGAATGGTTTTTTATTTGGGAATTCGAATCGGATTGACGAGACAGTTGATGATGAATTTCCTGCTGCTGATTTTACCTGTCTATGTCATTCTTACCGGTGCCTCTCCATCGGTAATCAGGGCGGTCTTAATGATTTATCTTGTTTTACTAACCGTTAAGTGGAGAAGCAAACGAAAGCTCTTACCGATTGATGCAATAAGTTTAGCGTTCATGATTTTTTTGTTTTTTTCCCAAAAGGTTATTTTTGATATTGGCTTTCAACTTTCCTTTTCGGTAAGTCTGGTGATTATTTTCTCTGCGCCGATTATTTTGCGCCGTTTTCAAAACAATGGCGCGCGAATACTAGCTACCTCAGTAACGGCTCAATTAGCAGCCCTTCCATTTTTGTTCTATCATTTCTTTGAAATGTCGATGATAGGGATTGCAGCTAATATGTTATACATTCCGCTTTTTTCGTTTGTTTATCTCCCAGGCTTATACCTCTTGTTTATCGTTCAAATGCTATTTGGAAACACACCACTATTTCTTTTAACTATTTTCAAAAAAATAATATACCTTTCCGATTATCTTATTGGCTATTTAGCCCATTTTTCATTCGCTTCTTTTGTTCCTGGTAGACCGAACATCATTCAGCTAATCATCTACATCGTTATCATCATTGCTATTTTTTACATCTGGGAAGCTAACGCGTATCCAAAAAGGAAAACCCATTTGATTTATTTAGTCGTTTTCCTCTTTTCCTTTCAACCTGTCTGGAATTGGCTGAACCCCTTTGGTGAAGTGACGATAATTGATGTCGGACAAGGGGACAGCAGTTTGATATATCTTCCCCACGGGAGGGGAACCTATCTCATCGATACAGGGGGAACGATGACGTTTGGCGAAGAAGAATGGAAACACCGCTCTAAACCGTTTGAAGTCGGCAGGGATGTCGTTGTTCCTTTGTTGAAAGGAAAGGGAATCACGAAAATCGACAAACTCATCCTTTCCCATGGGGATATGGACCACATCGGCGGGACCTTTTCGATTTTAAAGGAGCTTCGTGTCAAACAAATCCTGATGCCTTCTGTCGTTGCTCCATCAGAAACGGAAATAAGAATTATTCAGGAGGCGGAAAGGAGAAAAATCCCAGTCATAAAAGTATCGGCGGGGGATCAATGGAAAAGTGCAGGAAGTAATTTTAATATCCTATCACCTGAAAAAAATTTTAGTGGAGAACGAAACAGCGGTTCAATCGCTTTAGTTGCGCAAGTAGGGGGAGTTACCTGGTTTTTTGGCGGCGACCTTGACCAAGAAGGAGAAATGAAAATCAGCAAACAATATCCTAATTTATCGATTGATGTATTAAAAGCCGGTCACCATGGAAGTAAAACCTCAAGTGCAGAAGCTTTCATCAAGCAAATAAAACCGAGTACAGCGTTAATTTCGGCGGGTGAAAGCAATCGGTACGGTCATCCACATCAAGAGGTCTTAGAGCGTTTGAGAGAAACGAACACGACAATTTACCGGACGGACCTTCAGGGGGCAATCACCTTCCGTTTTTATCGAAAGAATGGAACCTTTTCGACCTATCTGCCATAAGATGTATTCAAAGTAAAAAAGGCCGCCAAATGCAGCCTCTTAGATTACACATATGTAGCCAATTATTTAAGAACCGATTAGCTTAACGACTGTTGCAATAATAAACATTAAAGCAAAAAAACCAAAGGAAACCCCAAATCCTACTCCAGAATCAATTGCATCGTTCCGTTTACTTACAGGATTTTTTTCAAATTCGTTCACAGTCTACCCCTCCTATTTCATCATATAGTATAAGCCATTTGATTGAAAAAATCCAGCCTGCCTGTGGAAAACGCAGAGAGTCACAAACCGGCCTTTTAGATGCTTTCCTATACTGACAAGAGTTGTCAAAATAGTTTGACTCGAGGCAGGCTACACTATGGTTACAAAGGAAGGAACTCCGCTCGGCAGCTTAGAACCTAGGTCTAAAAATTGCCGGGCGTTCATTATAAATCGGGAATTGGCACTTTTTTGAAAAGTTGCTAATTCCCTTTAAGTACTTGTCAAATTGTCCAAGCTTCTTTACGATAGATGTGAGTGAAATGAAGGGGAGCGCGGACAATGGTATTAGATATTTGGCGGAAAATTAAACAAAGGGATTTTGCTCCTATTTATTTATTATATGGAACAGAGGCATACTTAATCAACGAAACGAAACAATTACTGCTGAACGAGGTATTAACCGAAGAAGAGAAGGATTTTAATTTTTCCGTTTATGATTTAGCGGATACACCCATCGATGTAGCGTTAGAGGATGCTGAAACCTTTCCATTTTTCGGCGAAAGAAAAGTAATCTTTTTACATAATCCGGCCTTTTTAACGGCAGAAAAATCAAAAGAGAAGATTGAACATAATTTAGCGAAATTTGAAGCCTACTTGAAAGAGCCAGCGCCCTATACGGTAATGGTTATTTCTGCTCCATATGAAAAGTTAGACGAACGAAAAAAAATTACGAAAGAATTGAAACGAAATGCAGAATTAGTTGAAGCGAAAAAATTAAAAGAACACGAATTAATCAATTGGGTAAAGAATCGGGCGAAGAGCAGCGGGATCGAATTTGAACCCAACGCGATTGAGCACTTAGTGGCGCTTGTCGGAACAAACATGTTTATGATTACAAGTGAAGTCGATAAATTAGCTTTATATGCCGCAGACCAAAAAAAAATTGATGTGAATTTGGTGGAAAAGTTAGTTTCCCGCTCGCTTGAGCAAAATATTTTTACCTTAATTGAAAAAGTGGTTCAGCGTAAACTTGATGAGGCATTACGAATTTATTATGATTTATTAAAACAAAATGAAGAACCCATCAAAATTTTGGCGCTGCTTGCAGGCCAGTTCCGGTTAATTTATCAAGTGAAGGAGCTTTCAAGGAGAGGGTACGGGCAGCAGCAAATTGCAGGTTACCTGAAAACACACCCGTTCCGCGTCAAGCTTGCACTCGGCCAGGCGGGTAAATTCAGCGATGAAGAATTAACCCGCCTAATGGAGATGCTTGCTGAGGCGGATTATCAAATGAAAACTGGCGGTATGAATAAATCTTTACTGATTGAGATGTTATTGTTTCGGTTAAAGAAGTAAAAAAAAACGATTCCTGTTAAGGAATCGTTTTTTTTCGTCAACGCATTTTAATTATAGTGCGTTCGCTTTTTTCATAAGACGTGATTTTTTACGAGCAGCAGCATTTTTGTGGATTAGACCTTTTCCAGCAGCCTTGTCCAATTTACTAGCAGCAGTTACTAATGCTTCCTTCGCAGCAGCAGCGTCGTTAGTAGTAACAGCAGCTTCTACTTTCTTAACAGCCGTACGCATTGCGGATTTAGCAGTTGTATTTTGAGCATTTTTCGCTTCATTTGTTTGTACACGCTTAATAGCAGATTTAATGTTAGGCATTCCATTCACCTCCTACAAAGAATCGAGACTATATGAACTCGACTATACATTCATCAATAATAATAATTCAGAACAAGAAGTATTTTATCAAACAGGAGCCTATATTGCAATACACAATTATTAAGGATAACAATTTTCCTCTGCATGTTTTGGAATGAGAAGGGGAAAAATAGGAAATAGTTTCTATTTATAGGAGATTTCATAATAGGAGTGAATCGTAATGGGTGAAGCAATTGATTTAAGTCAGTATTCGGTGCGAACTGATTTGGCGATTGAAGCAAGGGAAATGGTCCTTGCTGGCAGAGGCGGAACAGTCGGGCAGGAGGAAAACCTTTCGCAAATCGAAGGTGTCATCATCAAGGAAAAAGATGTTGATGATATAAAAATTTCATTAGTTGAAGTTACCAAGCAGGGCGAGCAGCAGCTTGGAAAAAAGGCAGGCAGATATTTAACCGTAGAGGTCCAAGGAATCCGCCAGCAAAATACGGAGGTTCAGCAAAAGGTTGGCGAAGTTTTTGCAAGTGAATTTTCTCATTTTTTAGAAGGGAGCGGAATTAAAAAAACTGATTCCTGTCTGGTTGTCGGTCTTGGGAATTGGAATGTAACCCCAGATGCACTTGGACCGATGGTTTGTGAAAACTTGCTTGTCACTCGTCATTTATTCCAGCTTCAGCCGGAAAATGTCGAGGAAGGATATCGCTCCGTTAGTGCCCTTTCACCGGGTGTAATGGGACTGACCGGGATTGAGACCAGCGATATTATTTTTGGCGTAGTTGAAAAAACAAAACCGGATTTCGTGATTGCGATTGATGCGCTCGCATCAAGATCAATTGAGAGAGTAAACTCGACGATCCAAATATCCGATACCGGTATTCACCCTGGTTCCGGTGTCGGCAATAAAAGGAAAGAATTAAGTAAAGAAACATTAGGTATTCCCGTCATCGCCATCGGTGTTCCCACAGTGGTCGACGCTGTTTCGATTACAAGTGATACGATCGATTTCATTTTAAAGCATTTCGGAAAAGAGCTTAGGGAAGGAAATCGTCCTTCAAGGGCACTTGCCCCAGCTGGAATGAGCTTTGGCGAAAAGCGCAAGTTAACGGAAGAGGATTTGCCTGAAGAAAAGCACCGGAAAACCTTTCTTGGCATGATTGGCACATTATCGGAGGATGAAAAAAGGAAGTTAATCTATGAGGTCTTGTCGCCCATTGGCCATAATTTAATGGTTACTCCAAAGGAAGTCGACGTTTTCATCGAGGACATGGCTAACCTGATTGCCAACGGTTTAAACGCTTCACTCCACAGCGCAGTTGACCAAGAAAACGCAGGGTATTATACAAGATAGTCCAATTTAATAAGGGACCAGAATTCGTAAGGTCCCTATTATATCGCAATTTAATGGTTCTATCGATTCTAGTAATGTCATAAGATTTACTAGAATTCGAAGCGGGGTGGAACCATGAAAAATACTAGAACATCAGGCACGTTTATGATTGTCCAAGGGACAAGCATTCTGAAAATTTTCGCTGCTCTTTCATTATTTTTGATATTGGTCTTTTCGATAAGCGGGCTGTTAACCTCGTTAAAGCCGCAATTTCGACCTATGTCTTCTTCAGTCAATCAGGCTGCTACAAATGTCAACGGTGAACTGCTATATCAATTAATGGGCTGGGAAAATCATCATTTTTTGAAGGCGGAAAACAATTGGAACCCGACGCCTAAGCTAAGCAGTTTGGTATTTAAGCTAGCAAGCAATATTAATCTAAATGATCCGCGAAGTCTTCTTGGCAGGGAGCTGCCCGGATTCTTTCAATTCGATGGAAAAATTGTTGTTGCAGGTGAAGGGACGAATTATACGAATATGCCGATTGAATCGGCACCTCCAATAGAAATTATGAAAGCCGAACGAGAGGCGTCCTTGGTGAATTTAGAGGGATTAGATAAGCCTGCAGAAGAGAAGCCTCCAATCGCATCTGGGCAGACAACAGGAAAACATAAAGTGGTTTATCTTTACTTTACACATAATCGCGAATCCTATATCCCATATCTAAAAGATGTTAACGATCCTGACAACGCTTACCATTCACAAATTAACGTGACAAAAGTTGGCGACCAATTAAAAACAAGTTTAGAGGACAGAGGAATCGGTACTTTTGTTGATAAAACGGATGTCCAGGCGAATTTAAATAAAAAAGGGTTAAATTATGCAAAATCATACCAGGAATCACGCTTAGTTGTTCAAGCCGCCATGACTTCGAATCGTGATTTACAATACTTTATCGACATCCATCGAGATTCAAGCCGGAGAGAAACGACAACCGTTTCGTTAAACGGAAAATCCTATGCCAAACTTGCCTTTGTTATCGGAGGTAAAAATCCGAATTATGAAAAGAATCAACAACTTGCAACTGAACTCCATAACCTTTTACAAAAAAAATATAAGGGCTTAAGCAGGGGAGTCATTGTGAAGCCTGCTGGTACAGGAAACGCAATCTATAACCAAAATCTATCTAAAAATGCCATATTGATTGAATTCGGCGGCGTCGATAACACATTTGAAGAATTAAACCGTTCGGCTGAAGCACTCGCTGATGTGTTTAGTGAATATTACTGGCAGGCAGAAAAAGTGAATCAAAATGTTGACCAATCGACTGACAAACAATAGTAGTAAGGGAGAATTCCTATGAGGATGTTTATGGTAAAAAGCTTATGCATCGCCGCGCTGATGTTAATCTCTGTTTTAACAGGAATGCAATTAGCCAATGATGGGATTCATAAAATGAAGGGCTATGATGATGCTAACTTTCAAAATGCGGTTTCTATCCAAGAATCCGGAGATCATATAAGTGCCTCCATTCTTGGAAATGATATCTCCAGTCATGACATTGCTGCGAAAAAGAAAAGATTAGAGGAAATCAGTGCGTTTAACTTCTTCTCATCGATGGGGAAGAAACTGTCAGACGGGATTTCCGGCGCCTCGGAAAAACTGATTCAGCTGATAACAGATTAATAATAAAAGCGGCTCCATAATGGTGTCGCTCCTTTTCTGCTTTTAAAATTTATTGAATCTTGATTTCTCTGCTGATATAATCAAAAATAGTGTAAATGTGCGAGTATAGTAGGAGTGAACTACCATGAACAGAGAAGATAGACTCAAACGACAAGCAAAAATAAGAAATTTCTCGATTATTGCCCATATCGATCACGGGAAATCAACATTGGCGGATCGAATTTTAGAAAAAACGAATGCCTTAACTTCCCGTGAAATGAAAGACCAGCTCTTAGATTCAATGGATCTTGAAAGAGAACGCGGGATTACCATCAAGTTAAATGCCGTCCAGTTAAAATATAAAGCAAAAGATGGAGAAGACTATATTTTCCATTTAATTGACACACCGGGACATGTCGATTTTACGTACGAGGTATCGAGGAGCCTTGCTGCCTGCGAAGGGGCTATTTTAGTCGTTGACGCTGCACAGGGAATTGAAGCACAGACACTAGCGAACGTGTACCTTGCCCTTGATAATGACCTTGAAATCCTACCGGTTATCAATAAAATCGACTTGCCAAGTGCGGACCCGGAGCGGGTGCGTAATGAAATTGAGGATGTTATTGGTTTAGATGCCTCTGAAGCTGTTTTAGCCTCTGCAAAAGCAGGAATCGGCATCGAAGAAATCCTTGAACAAGTCGTTAAAACAGTCCCTGCACCAACAGGAGACCCTGAAGCCCCATTAAAAGCGTTGATTTTCGATTCCTTATATGACCCTTACCGCGGCGTAGTCGCTTATATTCGGGTTGTCGATGGATCCGTTAAAGTCGGTGACAAAATAAAAATGATGGCGACTGGAAAAGAGTTTGAAGTAAATGAAGTAGGTGTTTTTTCACCGAAAGCGACAATGCTTGATGAATTAACCGTCGGTGACGTGGGTTTTTTAACAGCAGCGATTAAAAATGTCGGCGACACTCGTGTCGGTGATACGATTACAAATGCGAAAAATGGAACAACTGAACCGCTTCCAGGCTATCGAAAGCTTAATCCAATGGTCTACTGTGGACTTTATCCAATTGACACGGCGAGATTTAATGACCTGCGTGAAGCGCTTGAGAAGCTTCAATTGAATGATTCGGCGCTTCAATTCGAACCAGAAACATCCCAGGCCCTTGGATTTGGATTTCGCTGCGGCTTTTTAGGACTTCTTCATATGGAAATTATCCAGGAACGGATTGAGCGGGAATTCAAGATTGATTTAATTACCACAGCGCCAAGCGTTATCTATCATGTCCACATGACTGATGGATCAGAAATCAAGGTGGATAACCCATCCAACCTGCCAGATCCTCAGAAAATTGACCGTGTTGAAGAGCCATATGTAAAAGCAACCATGATGGCGCCTAATGATTATGTCGGGGCAATCATGGAGCTTTGTCAGTTAAAGCGCGGAATCTTTATAGATATGCAATACCAGGGGGAAAACCGGGTAAGTATTATCTATGAAATCCCATTAGCAGAAATCGTGTATGATTTCTTTGATCAATTGAAATCAAGTACAAGAGGTTATGCCTCTTTTGATTACGAACTGATTGGTTATAAACCGTCGAAGCTGGTAAAAATGGATATATTGCTAAACACTGAAAAGGTTGATGCCTTAAGCTTTATCGTTCATAATGATTTTGCTTATGAACGCGGGAAAATAATCGTCGAAAAGCTAAAGGACTTAATTCCAAGGCAGCAATTTGAGGTTCCGATTCAAGCAGCGATTGGACAAAAAATTGTCGCCCGTTCAACGATTAAAGCAATGCGGAAAAACGTATTAGCGAAATGTTATGGCGGGGACATCTCCCGTAAACGTAAATTGCTTGAGAAACAAAAAGAAGGTAAGAAACGGATGAAACAAGTTGGCTCCGTTGAAGTACCACAAGAGGCATTTATGGCCGTCTTAAAAATGGACGATAACAATACTAAGAAATAAGCTGTGTTAAAGAATATTGTTGATTTTGATCACAATGTTGATTGGAGTGGAAGGCGCGAGACTCCTGCGGGAGCAGCGGGACAGGTGAGACCCCGCAGGCGCTTTAGCGCCGAGGAGGCTCACCGCCCGCCCCGCGGACCGCTCGCGCCTGGAACGGAAATCAACATTCACTTTTAACACAGCCAAGAAATAAAAAGCGAGAGGTTGGGACAAGTCTTTTGACAGACAAAATCCAGCCTCTTTTAATTAGTAAGAGGTGAAAAAAATGATAAAAGCTGCCTACCTTCATATTCCATTTTGTGAACATATTTGCCATTATTGCGATTTTAATAAAGTATTTCTAAAAGGCCAGCCTGTAGATGACTATTTACAAGCGCTAGACCAGGAAATGAAGATGACTCTCAGCCACTATCCAACAAATCAGCTTGAAACCATATTTGTCGGCGGCGGTACACCGACTTCTTTAAATGAGCAGCAGCTTGAGCGGTTTTGTGAAAGCATTAACCGAAATTTACCTAAATCTGAGAACCTGGAATTCACTTTTGAAGCAAATCCTGGTGATTTATCAACGGATAAATTGCAAATATTAAAAGATGCAGGTGTAAACCGAATCAGCCTCGGGGTCCAAACTTTTAACGACGAATTATTAAAAAAAATCGGCCGGGTCCATCGGGCAAAGGATGTCTATCAAACAATTGAACGAGCAAAAGCGATAGGCTTTGAAAATATAAGTATTGACCTCATTTTTAGTTTGCCGACGCAAACGGTAACCGACTTCAAGGAATCATTAGCTGAGGCGTTTACATTAGATATTACGCATTATTCTGCCTACTCGTTAATCATCGAACCAAAGACAGTTTTTTATAACTTGCTAAAGAAAGGCAAACTGCCGACACCTGGTGAGGATATAGAAGCGCAAATGTATGAAATGTTAATGGGAGAAATGGAAAAAAACAGCTTCAGTCAGTATGAAATAAGCAATTTTTCCAAGCCGGGATTTGAGAGCAGGCATAACTTAACATACTGGAATAACGAATACTATTATGGTTTCGGCGCAGGTGCCCATAGTTATGTGAATGGCAATAGACGATCAAATTCAGGACCATTGAAAAAATATATCGACCAAATTAAAGGCGGGGTGCTCCCTGTTTTTGAAGATCATCAGGTAACGAAAGCGGAACAAATGGAAGAAGAAATGTTCCTTGGCTTACGTAAAACAGAAGGGGTTTCAATTTCTCATTTCACTGAAAAATTTGATGTCGACCCACTCAAATTATTTGAAAAAGAAATCGCCGATTTAGTTGCTAAACAATGGATAGATGTAAAGAGCAATCATATATTTTTAACGAAAAAGGGCCGTTTTTTAGGCAATGAAGTTTTTCAATCCTTTTTAGTAGGATGAAATTATTGACACCATCCCCCCTTTTTTGATAATTTATTAGTATAATTAGCACTCGGCAACTAGGAGTGCTAACAGAGGTGATGAATGTTGTTAACAGATCGTCAATTGTTAATTCTTCAGGTAATTGTTGATGACTTTATTCGATCTGCCCAACCAGTCGGCTCAAGAAGCTTGTCGAAAAAGGAGGAAATCTCCTTCAGTTCAGCAACAATTCGCAATGAAATGTCCGACCTTGAAGAATTGGGGTTTATTGAAAAGACGCATACCTCTTCAGGGCGTGTTCCATCTGAAAAAGGGTATAGGTATTATGTGGATCATTTATTATCGCCTCAGGTTTTAAATCAGAAGGATGTTTCCATCATTCAATCCATTTTTGCTGAGAAAATTTTTGAGTTCGAAAAAATTATTCAAAGGTCAGCGAAGATTTTATCCGATTTAACTAATTATACTTCGATCGTCCTAGGACCGGCCGTAAGTATTAATAAGTTAAAAAGAATCCAAATTATTCCGTTAAACAAAGAAACCGCAGTAGCCATTTTTGTTACGGACACAGGTCATGTCGAAAATCGAACGTTTTCGATACCTGCTTCGGTGGATGCCGGTGATTTGGAAAAGACGGTCAATATTTTAAATGACCGTTTAGCAGGAGTACCTCTCGATGATTTAAACGATAAGATTTACAAGGAAGTCGCGATGCTCTTAAGGCAGCATATCCATAATTATGATTTAATGCTCCATACGATTGCCGATTCCTTGAAAATGCCAATCCATGAAAAGCTCTTTTTTGGCGGAAAAACTAATATGTTAAGTCAGCCGGAATTTCATGACATTTCAAAAATTCGCAGTCTATTAATGATGATTGACCAAGAAGATTGGATTTATAATTTAATTAGAAAAAATTCAGCAGGCATTCATGTGAAAATTGGCCGGGAAAATAATAATAGTGCGATGGAAAATTGCAGCTTAATTACCGCTACGTATTCGGCTGGTCAAGAAAAATTGGGTACGATAGCCATCCTTGGGCCAATAAGAATGGAATATTCACGTGTCATCAGCTTGCTGCAATTCTTAAGCAAGGATTTAACAGAAGTGTTAACCAAGCTGTATCAAAATAATTAACACGGGTAATATTGAGTAAGGGTGAAATACTTGCTTAATTTACCCCCTTTTCCATGGGAATCTTAATATTAAACCTAACGCTTTGAGGGAGGTGAGTAAGTTGACAATTGAGAAAAATAATACCATTAATGAAGATGTAGAAACTGAAAGTACTGAGAATGTTGAACTTACTGAAGAAAAAACAGCTGAGCCTGTTTTTGACGAGAATGAAACAACAGCACAGACTATTGTTGATCCCGTCGAAGAACAGCTCAAAGAAATTCAACAGCTGCAGGGGAAGTTAGAGGAAGCAGAAAATCGTTACCTAAGACTTCAAGCAGATTTTGATAATTTCCGTCGCCGAACTAGATTGGATCAAGAGGCTGGCGAAAAATATAGAGCTCAAAACCTAATAACGGATTTATTGCCTGCATTAGACAATTTTGAAAGGGCAATGAATTTGGAAGCAGACAATGAACAAACAAAGTCAGTGCTGCAAGGCATGGACATGGTTTACCGCAATTTGTTAGATGCCCTAAAAAAAGAAGGCGTAGAGCAGATTGAAGCGGTTGGAAAAGAGTTTGATCCTCATCAGCACCAAGCCGTGATGCAAGGAGAAGATGAGAATTTTGGCTCCAACATTGTCACTGATGAATTTCAAAAAGGGTATATATTAAAGGATCGGGTCATTCGCCCATCCATGGTTAAAGTAAATCAATAATTCTACATATTTTTTTAGGAGGTAAAGGCTATGAGTAAAATAATCGGTATTGACTTAGGTACAACAAACTCATGTGTGTCAGTGCTTGAGGGCGGAGAACCAAAAGTAATTCCTAATCCAGAAGGCAATCGCACAACTCCGTCGGTTATTGCGTTTAAAAATGGGGAGCGTCAAGTTGGGGAAGTGGCAAAACGCCAAGCCATTACAAACCCGAATACAATCATGTCCATCAAACGTCATATGGGCACAAGTTTTAAACAAGAAATTGAAGGCAAGAACTATACACCACAGGAATTATCTGCCATCATTCTTCAATATTTAAAATCATATGCTGAAGATTATCTCGGTGAGCCAGTAACAAAGGCTGTTATTACGGTACCAGCTTATTTTAATGATGCAGAACGTCAAGCTACAAAAGACGCTGGAAAAATTGCCGGTCTTGAAGTAGAGCGGATTATCAATGAACCAACTGCTGCAGCACTTGCATACGGTTTAGATAAAACCGATCAAGACCACACGATTCTGGTTTATGACCTTGGCGGCGGTACATTTGACGTATCGATCCTTGAACTAGGGGACGGCGTTTTCCAAGTAAAATCAACTGCCGGTGATAATCGTCTTGGCGGCGATGATTTTGACCAAGTCATCATTGATTACTTAGTGGAACAATTTAAAAAAGAAAATGGGATTGACCTTTCTAAAGATAAAATGGCGTTACAACGTCTCAAGGATGCCGCTGAAAAGGCGAAAAAAGATTTGTCCGGTGTGTCATCAACCCAAATTTCGCTTCCATTTATCACAGCGGGAGCAGCTGGACCGCTTCATCTTGAAGTTTCCTTGTCTAGAGCAAAATTTGATGAAATTTCCGCTCATTTAGTCGAACGGACGATGGGCCCGACTCGTCAAGCTCTTAGCGATGCCGGCATGTCACCATCACAAATTGATAAGGTTATCCTTGTTGGTGGATCAACACGAATCCCTGCTGTCCAAGAAGCAATCAAAAAAGCAACTGGACAAGAGCCTCACCGCGGTGTAAACCCGGACGAAGTAGTGGCAATGGGTGCTGCGATTCAAGGCGGCGTTATCACAGGTGATGTTAAGGATGTTGTTTTACTTGACGTTACACCGCTTTCCCTTGGAATTGAAACAATGGGCGGCGTATTTACGAAGTTAATTGACCGTAATACAACAATCCCTACATCAAAATCACAAGTATTCTCAACGGCTGCAGACAGTCAAACTGCTGTTGACATCCATGTGCTTCAAGGGGAACGTCCAATGGCGGCCAACAACAAAACTTTAGGTCGTTTCCAATTATCTGATATTCCACCAGCACCACGGGGAATTCCGCAAATCGAAGTTAACTTTGATATTGATAAAAACGGTATTGTCAACGTCCGTGCTAAAGATTTAGGTACGAATAAAGAGCAGCAAATTACAATTAAGTCTTCTACCGGTCTTTCTGATGAAGAGATTCAAAAAATGGTCAGAGAAGCGGAAGAAAATGCTGAAGCTGACAAGAAGCATAAAGAAGAAGTAGAGCTGCGTAATGAAGCGGATCAGCTTGTGTTTACAACTGAAAAAACATTAAAAGACCTTGAAGGTAAGGTTGACGCAGACGAAGTTGCAAAGGCAAATGAAGCAAAAGATGCATTAAAAGAAGCCATTGAGAAAAATGATCTTGAAGAAATCCGCGCTAAAAAGGATGCATTGCAAGAAATCGTTCAAGCTTTGACTGTTAAGCTATATGAGCAAGCGGCACAGCAGGCACAAGCACAGCAAGGCGGCCAAGAGGGCGGCGCTAATGCTGGTGCCCAAGATGACAATGTTGTTGATGCGGAATTTGAGGAAGTAAAAGACGACAAATAAGACATAAAAGCGGGCGCGCTTCGGCGTTGAAGCTAGACAGTTATCGATGTTAAAAGTCAACGGAAAAGTCAAAGTCAGAACTAAGGGCTTTGGCTTTTTTGTTGCTTTACCCTTCTAATGGGTGTTAAAATAATCTTTATGTGACAGATTCGGGAGTGGGTAATCATGAGTAAACGTGACTACTATGAGGTGCTTGGGATTACTAAGAGCGCTTCAAAGGATGAAATAAAAAAAGCCTATCGAAAACTTTCTAAACAATATCATCCAGATATTAATAAAGAGCCAGATGCGGCAGATAAATTCAAGGAAATTACAGAAGCATATGAAGTGTTAAGCGATGATCAAAAGAAGGCCCATTATGACCAATTTGGCCATACCGATCCAAACCAAGGCTTTGGCGGCGGCGGAGATTTTGGCGGCGGCTTTAGTGGTTTTGAGGATATCTTTAATACCTTTTTTGGCGGTGGCGGCGGCGGTTCGAGACGACGTGATCCAAATGCGCCAAGGCAGGGTGCAGACCTTCAATACACGATGACAGTTTCATTTGAAGAAGCAGCGTTTGGCAAAGAAACAGATATTGAAATTCCACGCGAAGAAACATGCGAAACCTGCAGCGGATCTGGAGCCAAGCCAGGAACAAAACCAGAGACTTGTCAGCACTGCCATGGAACCGGACAATTAAACGTAGAACAAAATACCCCATTTGGCAGGATTGTTAATCGTCGTACTTGTCATCACTGTAATGGTACGGGGAAAGAAATTAAACAAAAATGTTCCACTTGCGGCGGCGCTGGTAAAGTGAAAAAGCGCAAGAAGATACACGTCAAGATTCCTGCTGGGATTGATGATGGGCAGCAGCTTCGCATGGCAGGTCAAGGAGAAGCGGGAACAAACGGCGGTCCAGCTGGTGACCTTTATGTTGTTTTCCAAGTACGTTCTCATGAGTTTTTTGAACGAGATGGCGATGATATTTATTGTGAAATGCCTATCACATTTGTTCAAGCATCCTTGGGTGACGAAATCGAAGTGCCGACACTTCATGGAAAAGTGAAGCTAAAAATCCCAGCCGGAACACAAACGGGTAAAAAGTTCCGTTTGAAAGGGAAAGGTGTTCCTAATGTCCGCGGATATGGTGTGGGTGATCAGTATATTCTCGTTCGCATTATTACCCCCACAAAGCTTTCAGATAAACAAAAGCAGCTTCTAAAAGAATTCGCAGAGCTAAGCGGATCTTCGCCAATTGGTGACCATGAAGAAAGTTTTTTCTCAAAAGTAAAACGTGCCTTTAAAAGCGAGTAAGGATTGGAGTTGGTAAGATGAAATGGTCCGAAATCAGTATTCACACAACAAATGAGGCAATTGAACCAATTTCTCATATTTTGCATGAAGCTGGAGCGAGCGGTGTAGTTATTGAAGATCCTTTTGAGCTGACAAAGGAAAGGGAAGATCAATTCGGAGAAATTTACCAACTTAATCCAGATGATTACCCGCAAGAAGGAGTTATTGTTAAAGCCTACCTGCAAGTCAACAGCTTCCTGGGTGAAACGGTAGATGCCATAAAGGAGTCCATCAATAATTTAATTATTTATGATATTGATATCGGCAAAAACCAAGTAACCATCAGCGAAGTAAACGAAGAAGAGTGGGCAACAGCTTGGAAGAAATACTATAATCCTGTGAAAATTTCTGAAAAATTCACGATTGTACCGACTTGGGAGATTTATGAGCCTGTCAGCAGCGATGAATTAATTATCGAATTAGACCCTGGTATGGCGTTTGGAACGGGAACACACCCAACAACAGTGATGTGTATTCAAGCCCTGGAAAGAACTGTCCGTCCGGGTGACAGGGTTATTGATGTCGGTACGGGGTCCGGCGTATTGAGCATTGCTGCAGCACAGCTTGGTGCAGAAGATGTTAGGGCCTATGACCTTGATGAGGTTGCGGTAACCACGGCGAAACTCAATATCAAGCTTAATAAAGTAAGTGATAATGTTTCGATTTCCCAGAACAACCTTTTAGATGGTGTCGAGGAAAACTCTGCCGATGTGGTAGTTGCTAATATACTTGCCGAAGTTATTTTACGGTTTACGGACGATGTTGCCCGAGTTGTGAAGCCAGATGGTTCTTTCATTGCGTCGGGAATTATCCAGCAGAAGAAAGACCAGGTTAAAGATGCACTTGTTACTGCTGGTTTTAATATAACCGAAACGATTTTAATGGAAGACTGGGTTGCCATTATTGCCAAAAGGAAATAATGATGGAATAAAGGGGGAGAATCCCCTTTTTTTCATTCCAATATAATATTTTTTTTAGTAAAATAAAGAGTAAAATGTTAGAGAGGGTGCAAAAGTGTGCAACGCTACTTTGTTAAACACCGAGCAAATGATGATAGTTTTTTCATTGATGAAGAAGACCGTCATCATATCGTCAAGGTTATGCGGATGCAAATTGGCGATCAAATCATTTGTGTTGACCCAGAAGGGAAACAGGCCATATGCAGGCTTGCAGAAATTACCGATGAAAGTGTCGTTGCAGACGTTGTACAATGGAAAGAAGAGGTTTCAGAACTTCCAATTTCAATTACAATTGCCAGCGGGCTGCCTAAAGGGGACAAGCTCGAATGGATTATCCAAAAAGGATCGGAACTTGGGGCACATCAGTTTCTTCCCTTTTCTGCAGCTCGCTCAGTCGTAAAATGGGATGAAAAAAAGGCAGCGAAGAAAATAGAGAGATGGCAAAAAATTGCTAAAGAAGCTGCTGAACAATCCCATCGGACTATGATGCCAGAAATCATGAGCCCGATGAATTTTAAAGCTTTAATGGGGAAAAGTAGTGATTTTGATTTTAAATTAGCTGCCTTTGAGGATGAGAGTAGAAATGGAGAAATATCCGTTTTTTCTTCGACCCTCAAACAAATGAAG
This sequence comes from Neobacillus sp. NPDC093127, assembly GCF_044754175.1. Lineage (NCBI taxonomy): Bacteria > Bacillati > Bacillota > Bacilli > Caryophanales > Bacillaceae > Neobacillus > Neobacillus sp. NPDC093127. The sequence goes on along the minus strand of NZ_JBIVOP010000008.1, from coordinate 61,718 downwards.
AAAGGTCAGTCATTGCTTTTGGTTTTTGGGCCTGAAGGCGGCTTAGCGGACGAAGAGGTCAAGCTATTAAAGGAAAATGGTTTTGATCTATGCGGGTTAGGCCCGCGGATTTTAAGAACGGAAACGGCCCCGCTCTATGCACTTTCGGCCATTTCCTATCATTTTGAACTTTTGAGGTGAGGATACAATGGCAACAGTTGCGTTTCATACTCTTGGATGCAAAGTGAATCATTATGAAACTGAAGCTATCTGGCAGTTGTTTAAACAAGAAGGCTACGATCGGGTTGAGTTTGAGACAATTTCCGACGTTTATATTATTAATACCTGTACAGTAACAAATACTGGCGATAAAAAAAGCCGTCAGGTTATCCGGCGTGCAGTCAGGAAGAATCCCGATGCGGTCATCTGTGTTACTGGCTGTTATGCGCAAACATCGCCTGCCGAAATCATGGCAATTCCTGGTGTTGATATTGTTGTCGGTACACAGGACCGTGTGAAAATGCTTGACTATATCGAACAATATAAGCTTGAGCGCCAGCCAATCAATGGTGTCGGCAATATCATGAAAAATCGTGTTTATGAGGAGCTTGATGTTCCCTCGTTTACAGACAGAACACGTGCGTCATTAAAAATCCAAGAAGGATGTAACAATTTTTGTACCTTCTGCATCATTCCATGGGCCCGCGGTTTAATGAGATCCCGTGATCCGAAGGAAGTAATTCGCCAAGCCCAGCAGCTTGTGGATGCTGGCTACAAAGAAATCGTGTTAACAGGTATTCATACCGGCGGTTACGGTGAAGACATGAAGGATTATAATCTTGCCATGCTCCTTCGTGATTTAGAAGCAGGTGTAAACGGGCTTGAACGTCTCCGGATTTCATCGATTGAAGCGAGTCAGATTTCCGATGAAGTGATTGAAGTTATTAGACATTCGAATATTGTTGTCCGTCACTTGCATATCCCATTGCAATCCGGTTCCAATACCGTTTTAAAAAGAATGCGCCGTAAATATACGATGGAATTCTTCGGGGAGAGACTAGAGCGTCTGAAAGAAGTGCTTCCAGGTCTTGCTGTTACTTCCGATGTGATAGTTGGATTCCCTGGCGAAACCGAAGAAGAATTTATGGAAACGTATAATTTTATTAAAGAACATAAATTCTCTGAGCTCCATGTTTTCCCGTATTCAAAGCGTACAGGCACACCAGCTGCCCGGATGGAAGATCAAGTAGATGAAGAAGTGAAAAATGAACGGGTTCACCGTTTAATTTCCCTTTCTGATCAGCTGGCAAAGGAATACGCTTCACTTTTTGAAGACGAAGTATTAGAAGTAATTCCAGAAGAGTCATTTAACGAAGAAGGAAAATCTGGTTTGTTTGTCGGATATACAGATAATTACTTGAAAGTAGTTTTCCCAGCAACGGAAGAGATGATTGGTAAAATTGTTAAAGTGAAAATTACCAAGGCCGGTTACCCATACAATGAAGGCCAATTTGTTCGTGTTGTTGAAGATACATCATTGGTTAAAGAAGAAGTTTTTAATAAAGAGGAAGCGGCTATTTAAGGAAAGAGGACCTATCATGGGTCCTCTTTTTTGTATTAGGGTTGGTTTAATTGTGGGAAAAATTGTCTAATTAGCCAAAACACCTAAAAAAATAGCCAAATGCCTTGGGAAAGTAGCCAAAACACTCAAGAAAGTAGCCAAAACACATGAAAAAATAGCCAAAACACCTCGAAAAATAGCCAAAACCTTTTCAGCTCCTAAAAACCTAGGATAATTTGGTCAAACCACATGAATTTACTATAGGTTTCTAATGTATTTCAGGGAAACTTAAAGTAAGTGGCAACAATCGATCCAAAAATTCAAATTCACCTTATGATCGAAGGGAGCATGAAATAGATGGCTACTAAAACAAATGTTGCTGCAATGATTGATCACACATTACTAAAGCCGGAGTCAACAAAAGAACAAATCGAAACTCTCTGTCAAGAAGCAAGGGAGAATAAATTCTTTTCCGTATGTATTAACCCAACTTGGGTCAGAACGGCAAAGGAATTATTACAGGGCAGCGATGTCAAGGTTTGTACGGTAATTGGCTTCCCTTTAGGTGCGACAACTTCTGAAACAAAAGCATTTGAAACGACAAATGCAATTGAACATGGTGCTGATGAAGTTGACATGGTCATTAATATTGGGGCACTTAAGGATCACAATGATGAATTGGTGGAGCGCGATATCCGGGCTGTAGTCGAAGCAGCCAAGGGAAAGGCATTAACGAAGGTGATTATTGAAACAAGTCTTTTGACGAAGGAAGAAAAAATTCGCGCCTGTGAGCTTTCTGTTAAAGCAGGTGCAGATTATGTAAAAACTTCTACCGGGTTTTCAACAGGAGGGGCAACTTTTGAAGACATTGCCCTCATGAGGAAAACGGTTGGACCTGATATCGGTGTCAAAGCTTCCGGTGGCGTACGAAGCACAGAAGACGCTCAAAAAATGATTGAGGCAGGAGCGACGAGGATTGGAGCAAGTTCAAGTGTCGCAATCATAAATGGGATGCTAGTGACTTCAGATTACTAAAAAGGATTTAGTGTGATAGTATCCGTAAAGTTAGAAAAATCCATTCCCGCACACCCTGGAAAGGCCTCAGTACCGATTAACAAAGAAAAGACAGCAATCAATTTTGCTGTCTTTTTACGATACAGGCCGTTTAGGCCGCCGATCGTGAAAAAATAAAATCATCTCACCAAACCTTGTCGCAAACGGTAAAACAAGCAGGGAAGTGGCAACATTAAAGATCACACTAATATGCGCTAATTGTACATCCCTTTTACTCGCAAGTAATGCCGCGTTTTCAGTGAGCATCGGGATCAGTGGAATAAACAGCAAGACTCCGAATACATTTAACCAAACGTGGGCAAAGGCTGCCAGGCGGGATTCCTTGCCGCCGCCAATCGATGCGATAACCGCCGTAATACAGGTGCCGATATTAGCTCCAAGCACAATCGCGATGCCGGCATCCAGCTGCAGCAGCCCGGCAGTTAGAAAACCCATCGCAATCCCAGTCATCGCCGTGCTTGATTGAATGATCGCCGTAATCACTGTCCCTGTTAATAAGCTTAATAAAATATTATCATTAATCGATAAAATAAATTTATGGATAAAGTCCATTGTGGTTAACGGCTCCGCTAATAATTCGAAACCTTTCATCGCCGTGAAAACAGAGGCGATTCCAAACAAAAGCATGCCAATACTTCTAGCCTTTTTATTTTTAAATAAAATAAGAAATGCGCCACTAATGGCAAGGGGAACTAGCACCGCATCCAAATCGAAGGTAATTAGTTCTGTTTTAAAAGTAGTGCCAATATTGGTGCCGAGAATAATGCCGATTGACTGAGGAAAGGTCATAATTCTAGCGGAAATTAAGCCAATGGTAATGACCATGACAGCAGTGCTGCTTTGCAGGAGAGCAGTGATAAACGTTCCGGTTAGCATACCTTTTAATGGTGTACGAGTTAGTTTAATCAGCCATGACTTCAATTTATTCGCAGACAAATTGAATAACCCAAACCTGATAATCGTCATCCCAAAAATAAATAATAAAATACAAAGAAGAAATAATAGTATGTATAGCATGTCTTAGGCCCCCTCCCCTTCATTCTATGGTCAAATGGTGCAGGGCATGCCACTTTTTCAGACAAGCTCTTCTAAAATTTGCATAAAAAAATGAAAAGCTCGTTCTAACACAGAGAATTTCAGTTGACCTTGTTTCAAGGTTATATTATAATTGCAAGGTACATGGATTGAATGTTAGTGTGTTGTGTTTCGGAGGGAGGGAAAGAGAATGTCTAAAACCGTCGTTCGTAAAAACGAATCGCTTGAAGATGCTCTTCGTCGCTTCAAACGTACAGTATCAAAAACTGGTACTTTGCAAGAGGCAAGAAAGCGCGAATTCTATGAAAAGCCAAGTGTAAAACGTAAGAAAAAGTCTGAAGCTGCTAGAAAACGTAAGTTTTAAGAGAGGGTGTAATATATGAGTCTTCTCGAGCGTTTAAATGATGATATGAAACAAGCGATGAAAAACAAGGAAAAAGACAGACTCTCCGTCATTCGGATGGTGAAAGCTTCGTTGCAAAATGAAGCCATCAGGCTCGGAACAAAAGAGCTTTCCGAGGATACAGAGCTAACAATCCTTTCTCGCGAAGTAAAACAACGCAAAGACTCCCTCCATGAATTTGATAAGGCTGGTCGTCAAGATCTAGTTGATAAGTTGCATACAGAGCTGGCAATCGTCGAACTGTATTTACCGAAACAGCTTTCTGAAGCTGAATTATCAGAGATTGTAAAAGAAACAATTTCTGAAGTCGGTGCAAAATCAAAAGCGGAAATGGGAAAAGTGATGGCTGCTATTATGCCCAAAGTTAAGGGAAAAGCAGACGGGTCACTTGTAAATAAATTTGTACAACAACACCTTTCATAGTATTCTGACACTGAGACCGCAGGCTAACAAGTCTGCGGTCTTTTAACATTAATAAATCTAATGAAACTTTCTTCGAGTTCAAACGTATTAAAAACAGTCAGTTGAAAAAAGAAAAAAAGGGGGGGACACCTGATGATTGAATTTCTTACTGACCCGATTGTTGTAACCGTTCTCTTAACGATTGCTGGGGTCGGCATCGTCATGGAACTTTTTTCATCTAAGTTTGGTATAGCTGGATTCATCGGGATCTTTGCATTAATACTATTCTTTTATGGCCATTTTCAAGCTGGACTTGCAGGATGGGGCGCATTAGTATTATTTGTGGCAGGAATTCTTCTAATTTTTTTAGAGTTCTTTTTGCCAGGGGCGATTGCGGGAACACTTGGTGTTGCTGCGTTAATTTTAAGCCTTTTTTTATCAGGGGAAGATGCCTTGCAAATGGGGGTATCCATCTTAATTGCCATCATCATTTCTATCGTCGTTTTCTTTAGTATGATTAAGGTTTTTGACAAAAAGCTGGTTCTGTTTAGTAAAATGGTTTTGTTTGATTCAGCTAAGAATGAGGATGGATATGTTTCTAATATTAACCGGACAGACCTTTTGGGGAAGACAGGGACGGCATTAACGGTTTTAAGGCCGGCTGGGACGGTTATTATTAATCATGAACGAATCGATGTGGTCAGTGAAGGCGGCTTTATTGAACAGGATGCCAGAGTTAAAGTCATTAAAGTTGAAGGAGCCCGCATTGTTGTTAGAGAAGTGAAATAGTTGAAGGAGGGTTTAATAATATGCAAATTAATGATGGAACCATTTTTATTCTTGCTGTTGTCGTCGTTGCTTTAATTCTTTTTGGTATTCTATTATCCTTTGTACCAGTCATGCTCTGGATTTCAGCACTTGCTGCCGGAGTACGCATCAGTATTTTTACATTAGTAGGGATGAGACTTAGAAGGGTAACGCCAAGCAGGGTCGTTAATCCGTTGATTAAAGCCCATAAAGCCGGTATCAATGTCACGATCAATCAGCTTGAAAGCCATTACCTTGCCGGCGGGAATGTCGATAGGGTAGTAAATGCTTTGATTGCCGCACACCGTGCCAATATCGAACTATCGTTTGAACGCTGTGCAGCCATCGATCTTGCCGGCCGTGACGTGTTAGAAGCGGTACAAATGAGTGTTAACCCAAAAGTAATCGAAACCCCGTTTATTGCGGGTGTAGCGATGAACGGGATTGAGGTTAAAGCGAAGGCGAGAATTACCGTTCGTGCCAATATCGAGCGCCTCGTCGGTGGTGCCGGTGAAGAAACTGTTGTTGCCCGTGTTGGTGAAGGGGTCGTTTCTACCATCGGTTCATCGGATAGTCATAGTAAAGTCCTTGAGAATCCAGATTTAATCTCACAAACGGTCCTTGCCAAAGGGCTTGATGCGGGTACAGCATTTGAAATTCTCTCGATTGATATCGCGGACGTTGATATCGGTAAAAACATTGGTGCAGAGCTGCAAACAGAACAGGCTGAAGCAGATAAGAAGATTGCGCAGGCGAAAGCGGAAGAGCGCCGGGCAATGGCTGTTGCTTCTGAACAAGAGATGAAGGCGAAAGTACAGGAAATGAGAGCAAAGGTTGTAGAAGCAGAAGCAGAGGTTCCACTTGCGATGGCTGAAGCACTTAAATCTGGAAATATCGGTGTGATGGATTATATGAACATTAAAAACATTTCCGCTGATACAGATATGCGAGGATCCATCGGGAAGATAACCGGTGAGAAAAAGGACGGCCAGTAAAACCCACTTTGATAAAAAAGGAGGGTAAGAGTTGAATACACTAATAATCATGATTGTTATCGGCATCATCACTTCAATGTTTGGTAAAGCAAAAAATAATCGCGGACAATCCCAAAATAAGCCTACTTCACCCAATGGTATCGGGGAGATCCGCAAACTTTTTCAAGAGCTTACTGATCATGAATTAAGTGAACCGAGCCCAATTAAGGAACCAACAAGAACGAGTCCGGTAATGGTTGAGCAAAAAAAAGCAGCTACGCAAAATCTCGAAAAAGAGTACTTGCAGGTGAGAAAAGAGTCTGAATTCAGTCGAGAGAGAGCAGCCGTGTCTCGACAGCAAAAAGAAATAAGTAAAGAGCATGTTAAGAAGGATAAGCAAGAAGAAGCTGGAACGATTTTTTCTGAATATCCGGATGCTAAGACACTGGTTAATGGAATTGTCTGGTCAGAAATTCTTGGCGAGCCACGTTCAAAAAAACCGTATTTTGCTAAAAGAGGCTAAGCGGGCCATCATTAATCAAATCGAAAAAGATGTGCTAGAACCCCCTTTCATTTCATAATATGAGATGAAAGGGGGTTCTTTTTTTATGGCAAAAAAGTGGGGCCAAAGAGTCCGCAATTGGATGGCTAATAAAATGGATCTTCCTCAGGATGTCATGATGGATCTGCCTCGGATTACGATGATTGGCCAAATCCATATATATATTGAGAACCACCGTGGCCTGCTGGCCTTCACCGATAAAGAGCTGCGCCTGCTATTAAAGCAAGGCCAATTATTGATAAAGGGAAGTTCGTTTGTGATTAAAACGATTTTACCTGAAGAACTCTTGTTAGAAGGAAAAATTGATCAGGTCATTTTTATAACTGATAATCCGGGAGGAAAAGAATGAAGAATCAGTGGATTGAATTTCTTTATGGCAGAGTGACCGTTAAAGTATCTGGGAAGGGAATTGAGCGTTTCTTAAATGTTCTAATAAGGGATGGTATTCATATTTGGAATGTTAAGCGCCATGGAACGGAAACCATTACCTTTATAATGAGGCTTCAAGATGCCAAGAACATTCGACTTTATGCAAGAAAAAGCGAATGTTTAATTACCTTTTTGCGAAGAAGCGGTATCCCTTTTTTATTCAAAAGATTGTTAAAAAATAGCGGTTTTTTGCTAGGCGCAGGTGTTTTCCTGTTCATCATCTTATTTTTATCAAACGTTATTTGGGGAATTGAAATAAAAGGTGCCAAACCCGCGACAGAATACAAAATTCGCAAAGAATTGGACAAGATGGGTGTGAAAATTGGCAAAGTTCAATTCTTTGTTAAAAATGTTGAAGGAATTCAGCGGCAATTAACGAATAACATTGGCGATCTTACTTGGGTTGGTGTGGAGTTAAACGGGACAACCTATCACCTGCAAGTGGTCGAAAAAAATGAGCCCAAAAAGCCAGAGCAATTATCCCCGCAGAATCTTGTTGCGAAAAAGAAGGCCACAATTGTAAACATGTTTGTTGAAACGGGTCAGCCGGTTGTTGAGAGAAATGACCATGTAGAGCCGGGGCAAATCCTTGTTTCCGGAGTGTATGGACAAGAAGGTAATACAGAATTAGTTGCAGCTACGGGGAAGGTTTGGGGGGAAACTTGGTATAGAAGTACCGTTAAGCTCCCGTTAATCACTACTTTTAAGGTATATAACGGTAAAGAAAAGCAAAAACAATCTCTTTTAGTGGGCAGTTGGGAAATCCCTTTTTGGGGCTTTGGAAAGCCGGAGTTTGCAAAATATGAGACAGAAAAGGATGTTCGTAAAATTCACTTTTTAAAGTGGGACTTGCCGATATCCTATGTTCATAAAACACTTCGTGAACGAGAAGAGTTTACTCGTGAATATACAAACGAAGAGGCGGAAAAAGAAGCGCTTAACTTAGCAAAAAAACAAATAAAAAGTCAATTAGATGAAGATGCTATCATCAAAGATGAAAAAATTTTACACAAGTCAACTAAAAATGGTAAAGTTATACTAGATATCCACTTTAAAATAATCGAAAATATAGCAGTCGGACAACCGATATTCAAGGAGACACCTGAATGACAGAGAAATTAACAACGATAAAAGTACAGCTAGAAAATCCAGCTGAGGCGATTACGCTCCTGGGTAATTCTGATCAAAATTTAAAAATAATTGAACAAGAGCTTGATGTCTCCATCATAACAAGAGGGGAATCTGTTAGCCTGTCAGGTGACGAGGAGAAGGTCAGCCTTGCCGGTCAAATTCTTGACAAATTAATGATTGTGATTCGCAAGGGAATTAATATTAGCCAAAGAGACGTCCTCTATGCGGTGCAAATGGCGAATAAGGGAACACTTGATTACTTTGTCAATTTGTATGATGAGGAAATCGGCAAAAATGTCAAAGGCAAAACCATTCGGATTAAAACCCTTGGACAAAGGCAATATGTTATGGCGATTAAAAAGCATGACCTTGTCTTTGGAATTGGACCGGCGGGAACGGGGAAAACCTATCTAGCCGTGGTTATGGCTGTGGGTGCGCTAAAAAATGGTCAAGTAAATAAAATTATCTTAACAAGGCCGGCTGTTGAAGCGGGAGAAAGTCTTGGGTTTTTGCCCGGAGACTTGAAAGAGAAGGTGGATCCTTATTTAAGGCCCCTGTATGACGCTTTAAACGACGTTTTGGGCGTCGAACATACACAGCGGCTAATTGAACGGGGAACGATTGAAATTGCTCCTCTAGCGTATATGAGAGGCCGTACATTAGATGATGCCTTTGTTATTTTAGATGAGGCCCAAAATACTACACATGCCCAAATGAAAATGTTTTTGACAAGACTAGGCTTCGGGTCGAAAATGATTATTACTGGCGACAAAACACAAATTGATTTGCCTAAGGGAGCAAAATCCGGCTTAATCGCAGCGGAAGAAATTTTACAAAATGTAAATGGCCTTTCGTTTATCTTTTTAGAACAAAGCGATGTTGTCCGTCATCCGCTTGTAGGCAGGATTATTGAAGCTTATGAGAAGAAACCGATCTAAAAAAGTCTGGGGTAAACCTGTTTTCATGGTTTACCCCTTTTTCCTTAGCAAAATAATCAATCTTCTTCGTTTAGTGGATGAAACTTGATAGAAAAACTGTTATCATTTTACATAAAGCATACTTTCAGTAATAATATGTTTAATATTCGCTATAAAGTCGGGCCGCGCTTGGGGGGATTTAGTTGGAAAAACTGCATAAACACTTCATACGGATACGAAAGCTGCTCGATATTACCTTTTTTCGAATCCTATTTTTTATTGTATTAGGAGCCGTCCTTTTTACTGCGATGTATAGTCAAGTAAAGCCAGAAAAACTTGATGTAGGCTTGTTTTCAGTTGCTGATCAGACAATCCGTTCCCCGGGGACTGTCGAGGATAAAAAGAGTACGGAAAAAAAACGAAAAGAGGCTCGCGACCAAGTCCAGCCTGTTTATACCTTAAAAAATGAATACACGCAAAACCGAGTTGATTTAATTACTTCGATTTTCTCCGCAACAACGGAGGTCAATGATGAAATAAAAGAAGAAATAAAGAAGCAGGAAGAGCTGGCTACTGTGGAAAAGCCGGCAAAAGGGGAGCCGAGTGTATCAGAAAAAGTGACAAGGCTTAAAGCAAAATTGACATCCGGTGTTTCAAAGGATCTCCCTGGTCAAGTGTTCTCAAGCTTAGTCCAAGCTAGTAACGATGAGTTGTCCATCGCAAAGGACTTGACCGTAACAGCCATCAACAATGTCATGACGAAAAGAATACCTGGAGATGAAGTCGAAAATGCTAAAAAGCGAGTCGAGGAAGAATTAAAATACACATCATTAAATGATAGTTTAGGAACCGCAGCGATTGAACTGGGCAGGTATGCAGTGATTCAGAATGAATTTTATGACCCGGCTGCCACAGAGGATTTGCGACTTCAGGCGGCTGAAAACGTAGAACATGTAAAGATTCTTCAAGGGCAGATAATAGTGGAAGAAGGAAAATTAATTAATCAGGATATTTATCAGCAGTTAAAGCTGGTAGGTCTTCTCAATAACGAAAAATCATTTAAACCATTTATTGGGTTAGTTGTCTTAATTATCATTATTCTTTCGGCAGTCTATTATTATTTTTATCAAATGAAATCTCTTCCCGAGCAGCGGCAAACGTTTTTATTATTGTATGGGATTATTTTTATCCTTTCCATTTTAATTATGAAACTGGTCAGCCTGCTGCAAATATTTAATTATGCAGGAATTGGCTATCTATTCCCTGCCGCGATGGGGGGCATGCTAATCAAGATATTAATTGATGAAAAGCTGGCCATCCTCACGGCGATTATTATGGCAGTTTGCGGCAGTGTTCTTTTCAATGAAGGAGTTACTGGAACCCTTAACTTTTCAGAAGGTATATATATTCTTTTCAGCGCTTTAGCGGGCATCCTGTTTTTGAGCGGACAAAATCATCGCTCGAAAATATTACAAGCGGGCTCCATTGCGTCATTAGTCAATCTTTTGACGATAGTGGCGTTAATGTTTCTGCCAAATGGTCAGTTCTCAGGAATCGAATATGGGTATTATCTTATTACAGCCCTTGTGTCTGGCATTGGCTCCGCTGTGTTAACAATTGGCTTACTTCCTTTCCTAGAGGCTAGTTTTGGGATTCTTTCGACGATGAGGCTGATAGAACTTTCTAATCCAAATCACCCGCTGCTTAGAAAAATTTTAATGGAAGCACCCGGTACCTATCATCATAGTGTAATGGTCGCTAATTTAGCGGAATCTGCGTGTGAGGCAATTGGGGCAAATGGTCTTTTAGCAAGGGTTGGCAGCTACTATCACGACATTGGCAAAACAAAAAGGCCAAACTTTTTTATTGAAAATCAAATGCACCATGATAATCCTCATGACCGCTTGCCGCCAGACAAGAGTTCTCATATTATCCTTGCTCATGTAACAGACGGCTCTGCGATTTTGAAGAATTATCATATGCCTAAAGAAATTATTGATATTGCTGAACAGCATCATGGGACAACATTATTGAAGTTTTTCTACCACAAGGCCCTCCAAAGTGATGCAGAAACAAAGGAAAGCGATTTTCGCTATCCGGGACCAAAGGCACAGACTAAAGAGTCTGCTATTGTTGGCATTGCAGACAGCGTAGAGGCTGCAGTCCGGTCTTTATCACAGCCAACCCCCGAATTAATTGAGTCGCTTGTCAATAAAATTGTCGCTGACCGGCTCCAAGACGGTCAATTAAATGAATGTGATATCACAATTAAGGAAATTGAAACCGTAGCCCATACGTTATGTGAAACATTAAAGGGGATTTTTCACTCTCGGATTGAATATCCAGAAATGACGAAAAAGAAGGTGAAGCAAGCATGACATTACTGATTGATTGTATCGACGAAACCAATGAACTTACAGACGAACAAATGCTTGAAATCGAAAGAATATTAAATTTTGCAGCAAATAAACAAAATGTTGAAATTCATAGCGAAGTTTCGGTCACATTTGTTTCCAATGAGAGAATTCAAGAGATTAACCGGGAATATCGTAAGAAAGATACTCCAACCGATGTTATTTCTTTTGCAATGGAAGAGCTTGGCGAAGGAGAAATTGAAATAACTGGCAGCCAGATACCTCGTGTCCTAGGGGATATTATTATCTCTGTTCCAAAAACAAAAGAGCAGGCAGAGGAGTATGGGCATTCTTTTTTACGTGAGCTCGGGTTTCTAGCGGTTCATGGTTTCCTGCATCTTTTAGGCTATGACCACATGAGCGAGGATGAAGAAAAAGAAATGTTCACTCTGCAAAAGGAAATATTAAATGAGTATGGACTCACAAGATAAACGAAATCCAATCCCTTTCATTAGCTCTTTGTCATTTGCCATATCGGGGGTTAATACAGCGCTTAGAGCAGAAAGAAATATGCGGATTCATTTCATCAGTTCCATCATTGTTTTACTCGTTTCGTTTTATTTTTCGATTACTAAAATAGAGTGGTTATTTATCCTTCTCGCTATTGGCGGCATGTTTGCCTTAGAGCTGGTAAATACCGCTATCGAGCGAGTGGTTGATCTAGTGACGGGGGAATATCATCCGCTTGCAAAACAAGCGAAGGATTTGGCTGCTGGAGCTGTCTTAGTTTATGCTTTCCTCTCGGTGGCAATCGGGATTCTCATTTTTTTCCCTTACGTTCTAAATTTATTTTAGCAACGATTTGAAAAGGGATTGGGAATTCGGTAAAATGACATATCGGCTCAAAATTTTAGGTTAAGCTGACTTATGAGAAAATTCTAACTTTTTAAAATTTTTATTACTTTTTTGTTGCAAGTAATGATTTTCTCTCATTTTTGATGTAAAATAAAGGAACAGCAGATTTCTGCTGGAAGGGAAGAAGAATCATGAACATCGAAGAATTAATTGAAGAAGCAAAAAAAGCAAGAGAAAAAGCCTATGTTCCTTATTCGAAGTTTAGAGTAGGGGCAGCCTTGTTAACAACGGATGGAAAAGTATATCATGGCTGTAATATAGAAAATGCCGCTTACAGTATGTGCAATTGTGGTGAACGTTCAGCCCTTTTTAGTGCCTATTCACATGGCGATCGGGATTTCGCTCTACTTGCCGTTGTAGCAGATACAGAACGACCATGTTCTCCTTGCGGTGCCTGCCGGCAAGTAATTTCTGAATTGTGCCCTAAGGATATGAAGGTGGTTTTAACCAACCTAAAAGGCGATATTCAAGAAATTACTGTTGAAGAGCTATTGCCGGGTGCCTTTTCGCCGGAGGATTTACATGCAGAATAATGGGAATGAAAACGGATACAGGTCTGGGTTTATTTCGATTATTGGCCGGCCAAATGTAGGGAAATCAACGTTCCTTAATCGAGTGATTGGCCAGAAAATTGCCATAATGAGTGATAAACCGCAAACGACGCGTAACAAAATTCAGGGTGTGCTAACCGTTAATGATGCACAAATGATTTTTATCGATACACCAGGTATTCACAAACCAAAACATAAATTAGGCGACTTTATGATGAAGGTTGCACAAAATACACTAAAAGAAGTTGATTTGATTCTATTTATGGTTAATGCTGAAGAAGGATTTGGACGTGGGGAAGAATTTATTCTTGAAAAATTCCAAACTGTCAACACACCAATCTTCCTTGTTATTAATAAAATTGATCAAATCCACCCGGATGAATTATTGCCAATTATTCAGTCTTATAAAGACAAATATGCCTTTAAAGAAATTGTGCCTATTTCTGCGCTTGAAGGAAATAATGTAGAGCGTTTGTTAGACCAAATTAAGTCTTTCTTACCCGAGGGTCCACAATATTATCCTGCAGACCAGGTTACCGATCACCCTGAACGGTTTATTATTACAGAACTGATAAGGGAAAAGGCGCTGCACTTAACGAGGGAAGAAATTCCCCATTCTTTGGCTGTTGTTCTTGACAAAATGGAGCGGCAAAAAGATAAGGATATCATTCATGTCATGGCAACTGTGATTGTGGAAAGAGATTCACAAAAAGGGATCATTATCGGAAAACAAGGAAGTATGCTGAAAGAGATCGGAAAGCGTGCCCGTGTAGATATTGAAAATCTCCTTGGGTCAAAGGTATTTTTAGAGCTTTGGGTGAAGGTTCAAAAGGATTGGCGCAATAAGATGTCCCAGCTTCGCGATTACGGCTTCAACGAAGATGAATATTAATGATTCACCCTAATTAAAATATTAACTTACCTACAAAATTATGCATGGACAACATTAACAATATTTTCGTCTTATGATTTTTGCGCTGGCAGGCTATGATAATTGTAAGGTTTGGGACCCGAATAGGGCTAGTCTAAATATTGAAAGGTGGGGTTTTCGTTGATGGATTTTACGTGGAAAGTATTCCTTCAGACAGGTAATATTGACACATATCTTCTCTTCAAAGAGCTTGAGAAGGAAAACCAAGAAATACCCGGAAATCTGAATGAGGAGCTAGCACAAATCGATTTTCCCGTTTCATAAGCAAGTCTTTCGCGCTGCTTAAGAGGGTGGCTTTTAATGCTTCAGAAGTGTGAAGGCATCGTGATTAGAACGACAGATTACAGTGAAACCAATAAAATTGTCACAATATATACAAGGGAATGGGGAAAGATTGGTGCGATGGCACGAGGAGCTAAAAAGCCAAACAGCCGCCTTTCCTCCATTACTCAGCTGTTTACACATGGATATTTTCTTATTTCTAGAGGATCCGGTTTAGGAAGCTTACAGCAGGGAGAAATCATTACCTCATGGCGTTCAATCGGTGAGGATATTTTCTTAACTGCTTATGCTAGTTATATTGTTGAATTAACGGATAAATGTACAGAAGATAAAAAACCAAACCCGTTTCATTTTGAATTGCTTTATCAAACATTGAATTACATGAATGAAGGCTATGACCCGGATATTCTGATGAATATTTATGAGATGAAAATGTTAAATGTAATCGGGATGTATCCCATCTTAAATCAATGTTCCGTTTGCGGCAGTACAGACGGACATTTTTCTTTTTCGATACGGGAAGGTGGATTTATCTGCCACCGCTGTTTAGAGAAGGACCCGTATCATTTTAAATTATCACCAGCTGCAGTTAAATTATTAAGGTTATTTTATTATTTTGATCTTTCAAGGTTAGGTAATATTTCTGTTAAAGAAGAAACGAAGACAGAACTGAAAAATGTGATTACTGCTTACTATGAAGAGTATTCCGGCTTACATCTCAAAACAAAGAAATTCCTTAATTCCATGGATCAATTTCGCAATCTTTTATAAACGCCTTGTTGACAATGTTTGGAGTATTGGTTAAAATTTTGGTTAATAAAATAATTGCTGTGACGGAAAAGAGTACTTAGTCATCTCTATAAAAGCGAACCTAGGACGGTGTGAGCTAGGGTATAGGGCACTAACGAAGGCGTTCTTGAGCAATCATGTGTTGTTAAAACACAACTTAAAGAGGCTGCTCTCATGGCAGCAATTAGGGTGGAACCGCGGGTAACTCTCGTCCCTATGCTTAAAAAGCATAGAGATGGGAGTTTTTTTGTTTTATATTTTTATAAAAAGGAGCAAAAATGATGAATGTATCGATGGAGCAAATTGTTTCACATGCTAAACACAGAGGATTTATTTTTCCGGGGTCAGAAATTTACGGCGGCCTTGCAAATACGTGGGATTACGGTCCGTTAGGCGTTGAATTTAAAAACAATATTAAACAGGCATGGTGGAGAAAATTCGTTCAAGAGTCTCCTTATAATGTCGGCTTGGACGCCAGTATCCTGATGAACCCGCGAACTTGGGAAGCGTCTGGCCATATTGGGAACTTTAACGACCCGATGATGGATTGTAAGAACTGTAAAGCCCGTCATCGAGCCGATAAATTAATTGAAAATGCGCTTGAAGAAAAAGGCATTGAAATGGTGGTTGACGGACTGCCGTTTGAAAAAATGGAAGAGCTCGTTAAAGAGCACAATATCGCCTGCCCGGATTGTGGCAGCCATGATTTTACGGGTATTCGTCAGTTCAATTTAATGTTTAAAACCTTCCAAGGGGTAACAGAATCAAGCACGAATGAAATCTTCCTTCGTCCGGAAACAGCGCAGGGTATTTTTGTTAACTTTAAAAATGTCCAGCGGACGATGAGAAAGAAACTTCCATTTGGTATTGCCCAAATTGGAAAAAGCTTTCGGAATGAAATTACCCCTGGTAACTTTACCTTCCGGACAAGAGAATTCGAACAAATGGAGCTTGAGTTTTTCTGTAAACCAGGTGAAGAGCTGAAATGGTTCAATTATTGGAAGCAATTTGCGAAAGATTGGTTACTGTCATTAGGTCTTACGGAAGAAAATTTACGCCTGCGCGACCATTCAGAAGATGAGCTTTCTCACTATAGTAATGCGACAACAGATTTTGAATTTAAGTTCCCGTTTGGCTGGGGTGAATTATGGGGTGTTGCCTCGAGAACGGATTATGATTTGAAGCAGCATATGGAATACTCTAATGAGGACTTCCACTATTTAGACCCTGAGACGAATGAAAAATATGTTCCATTTTGTATTGAACCATCACTGGGTGCTGACAGGGTAACGCTTGCATTCTTAATTGATGCGTATGACGAAGAACAGCTTGAAGATGGCACGTCTAGAACGGTTATGCACTTTCACCCTGCAATTGCTCCCTTTAAGGCGGCAGTACTTCCATTATCGAAAAAGCTGTCTGAAGAGGCAAGAGAGGTTTTCGCTGCCTTAGCTAAACATTTTTCAGTGGATTACGATGAAGCGGGTTCCATTGGTAAACGTTATCGCCGTCATGATGAAATCGGTACACCATACTGTATTACCTATGACTTTGATTCCAAGGAAGACAACATGGTTACTGTTCGCGATCGCGATACAATGGAGCAAAAGCGAATCCCGATTACTGAACTAGTTAGCTTTTTACAAGAAAAAATGTCATTTTAAATGAAACCCGCCATCCGGCGGGTTTTCTTTTAAAATGAAGGTTATATAGGTTATAATAATTCTATAATAGTATGACTTTATTTTAATTTAAATGTAAATATCGGTATTTTAAGGTGGTGAGAAAAATCGAACTGACTAAACGCCAAGAGCATATATTGGACATTGTAAAGGAAAATGGGCCGATTACTGGAGAGCAAATTGCTGACCAGCTAAGTTTGACTAGAGCGACATTAAGACCGGATCTTGCAATTTTAACGATGGCAGGTTTTCTAGATGCAAGGCCGCGTGTTGGCTATTTTTATACGGGTAAGTCTGGGGTTCAGCTGTTAACAGAAAACCTGCAAAAAATTTATGTTAAGGATTATCAATCCATTCCCGTGGTAGTTACTGAAAATGTTTCTGTATATGATGCTATTTGTACCATGTTCCTTGAAGATGTAGGAACATTGTTTGTAGTCGATCAAAACACAATTTTAGTTGGTGTATTGTCCAGAAAGGATCTCCTTCGGGCAAGTATCGGGAAACAGGAGCTTACCACGATTCCAGTCAATATCATTATGACCAGGATGCCAAATATAACCATGTGTGAACGAGAAGATTTATTAATTGATATCGCTAAAAAATTGATTGAAAAGCAAATAGATGCCTTGCCGGTAGTTAAGAAATCAGACAAAGGTTTCGAGGTAATTGGCAGAGTAACGAAAACAAACATCACAAAAGCGTTTGTGTCGTTAGGCGATGAATAAACTAGGATATGAGGAGTTGTTGAGGGAGAATGAGTTTACCAATCATTTATGTTGTCTCTGATTCAGTCGGTGAGACAGCTGAATTAGTTACAAAAGCAGCCGTCAGCCAGTTTAATGGCGCAGGAATGGCATTAAAAACGTTTCCATATGTAGAAGACAACGAACATATTGATGAGGTATTATCGTTAGTGTCATTGGATAAAGGGATGATTGCCTATACCCTTGTTATACCTGAAATGCGTACATATATGAAGGAAAGAGCGGAAAAGGAAGGGATATTGGCAGTGGATTTAATCGGTCCAATCATCGATCAGATCCAAGCTTACAGCGGGAAGACGCCTTTATGTGAACCAGGACTTGTCAGGAAACTTGATGAGGAATATTTCAAAAAAGTGGAAGCAATCGAATTTGCAGTCAAATATGATGATGGCCGTGACCCAAGAGGTATATTAAAAGCAGACATTGTTTTGATTGGGGTCTCAAGAACCTCGAAAACTCCATTATCACAGTATTTGGCACATAAGCGCTTAAAGGTAGCGAATGTCCCGCTAGTTCCAGAGGTTGACCCGCCCGAAGAACTATATAAAGTCCCCATTGAAAAATGTTTTGGTCTCAAAATAAGTCCCGAAAAACTAAACAATATTAGACGGGAACGCTTGTTATCTTTAGGTTTAAATGATCAGGCGAGTTACGCGAAAATCGAGCGGATTAAAGAAGAATTAGCCTTTTTTGAAAATGTAGTGAAAAAAATTAATTGTCCGGTTATTGATGTTACAAATAAAGCAGTGGAAGAAACCGCAAACGTGATTCTAAATTATATCCAAAAAGGCAGACCTTAACACATAATCATTCGATTATGTGTTTTTTAAAAAAATAAATGAAAAATAATAAGAAAAAGTTATGGCAAAATGATAATTAATATACTATAATAAAAAATTGTGATAAAAATGTATCTTTTTAGGTTTAGAGTTGGATGTGAACGAATAAACTATTTATTGTTAGATGTCAAGGCAGGTACCCCTTAAAACTCCCAAAAAAATTCGACATCAATCCTTTTATAAAAGTTAACTCATTAAGAAGGAATATGCGGAGTGATGTAGAATTAATACTTAAGTAAAAAGCATTCCGACGATTTTTGTCGAAGTTACTGCTCATTTTTCCTTGTAGTGCTGTTTGCTGCTTCCTGGGATCACATGTGAAAGACAAGTATACATATGCAGCCTGGTAATATGTTGATTTAGGAAAGTTGCCGCAGACTTATTCGTCATGAACAATAAGGGTAAAGGAGATATAACGATTTGCGAAAGCAAGGAATAGGGGAGTTTCGGAAATGGCCCAAGATCCTTTCAATCAGAGGTTCTATTCAGATTAAGGACAGATTTAATAAAATTTTTGTCGAAATTTGCAGGAATTTAATTAGTTTCTGCCGAATACCTGTAGTATAAATGGAGTTGTTTTCATGGCAGACCGTATTGCCGAAGAAAAGATTGATCGAATTCGTCAGAATGTTGATATTGTCGAGATAATCAGCGACTATGTTCAACTGAAAAAACAGGGGCGAAATTACTTCGGATTATGTCCGTTCCATGGAGAAAGCACCCCATCTTTTTCAGTATCACCCGACAAACAAATTTTCCACTGCTTTGGCTGCGGAGCTGGGGGAAATGTTTTTTCTTTTTTAATGGAGCTAGAAGGAATCTCCTTTCAAGAAGCAGCCATTAAACTTGCGGCCAAGGTAAATATTGACCTTGAAATTAATTTATCATCGGTGCATGGTGAGAAAAAGGTTTCCGAAGAATTTCAAGCTATGCTTGATGCTCATGAACTGTTACAGAAATTCTACCATCACTTACTGGTAAATACAAAAGAAGGCCAGCATGCTTTAGAGTATTTGCTGGAGAGAGGCTTTACCCGCGAGTCAATCGATAAGTTTCAAATTGGCTATTCGTTAAATTCATGGGATTTTGTGTATAAATTCCTTTCTAAAAGGGATTTTTCATCTGAATGGATGGAAAAGGCCGGCTTGATTATCAGGCGTGAGAGGGATGGGACCTATTTTGATCGCTTCAGGGATCGAATTATGTTTCCAATACATGACCGAAATGGCAAAACGATTGCTTTTTCTGGGAGAACACTTGGGCATGATGAGCCAAAATATTTAAATAGTCCCGAAACAGCAATCTTTAATAAAAGCAAAATTTTATATAATTATCATTTAGCTAAACCAAGTATAAAAAAATTGCAGCACGCTGTTTTATTTGAGGGCTTTGCAGACTGCATCGCCGCGGACCGCTCAGGAGTAGAGAATGGTATTGCCACAATGGGGACATCCTTGACAGATGAACATATAACTCTTTTACGTCAAAGCGTCCAATCGGTTACCATTTGCTATGACTCTGATAAAGCAGGAATTGAAGCTGCTTTCCGTGCAGGTAATCACTTAAACAATGCGGGTTTTCAAATCAAGGTTGCCATGATGGCTGATGGACTCGATCCTGATGATTATATTAAAAAAAATGGCCCTGAAAAATTCCGCAATGAGGTGATAGGTGCAAGTTTAACTTGGATGGCCTTTAAATTTCTTTACTTTCGAAGAGGGAAAAATCTTCAGATTGAAGGAGATCGGCTTGCTTATATCGAAGTCATAATCAAAGAAATCAGCAAATTAGATAAAGCGGTTGAAAGAGATCATTACTTAAGGCAGCTTGCAGCAGAATTTTCGCTTTCGCTGGATGCTTTAAAACAGCAGCAGAAGCAGATATTTTTTGCAGAAAAAAGGAGAACAACTGGGAAAAACGAACCACTTCATAAACCTCTCGTAATTGCAAAACAAGTAAAAGCATTAAAGCCTAAACATTATACAGCAGAAAGGCGTTTAATTGCCCATATGCTGAAAAACCGCGATGTGGCTTATAAGGTTCAGGATTTACTTGCGGGTCAGACGTTCAATATTGATGAACATCAGGCAATAATAACCTATCTGTTAGGATTTTATGAGGAACACCAAGAACCTGATTCTAGTGCGTTTTTAACCTATATTGAAGATGGAAATCTTAGAAGAATGGTTGCGGACATTGAAATGATGTCAATTAATGACGAGGTAAGCGATCAAGAATTAACTGATTACATCAAACAGGTGTTGAATTATCCAAAGTTGTTAAAGATAAAAGAAAAAGAAGTGGAACTAAAAGAAGCAGAGCGGCAAGGTGAAATTACTAGAGCTGCAAAAATTGGAAATGAAATCAACCAATTACGTAAATCGCTATAGATTATATTGGAATTGTCTTTGATTTTGGAAGGAGGGGCCCCATATGGCTGCTGAAAAATCAGCCCGTTCAAAAGAAGTTGAGAATGAATTAACTTTTGAACAAGTGAAAGACCAATTAACGGCACTGGGTAAAAAAACCGGCGTCCTTGCCTACGATGATATTGCAGAAAAAATGGCAAATTTTGAATTAGAATCTGATCAAATGGATGAATTCTTAGAGTTTTTAGGTGATCAAGGAATCGAATTAGTCGGTGAGAGTGACGAGGAAGATCCTGATATTAAAAAGTTAGCAAAAGAAGAGGACGAATTTGATTTAAATGACCTCAGTGTTCCACCAGGAGTAAAGATAAACGATCCCGTTCGTATGTATCTGAAAGAAATTGGCCGGGTGGATTTGCTGTCTGCTGAAGATGAGATCAAGCTGGCTAATCGCATTGAAGAAGGCGACGAAGAAGCAAAACGCCGTCTTGCTGAAGCAAACCTGCGCCTTGTTGTAAGTATAGCGAAACGCTATGTTGGCCGGGGAATGCTATTTCTTGATCTCATTCAAGAAGGAAATATGGGCCTCATTAAAGCTGTCGAAAAATTTGATTATCGCAAAGGCTTTAAGTTTAGTACCTATGCAACGTGGTGGATCCGCCAGGCGATTACCCGTGCGATTGCAGACCAAGCAAGAACCATTCGTATCCCTGTGCATATGGTTGAGACCATTAATAAATTGATTCGCGTTCAGCGTCAATTGCTTCAGGATCTTGGGCGTGAACCAACACCTGAAGAAATCGGCGAAGATATGGATCTAACACCTGATAAGGTACGTGAAATCCTCAAAATTGCCCAAGAGCCAGTATCGCTTGAAACACCGATTGGTGAAGAAGATGATTCACACCTTGGGGATTTTATTGAAGATCAGGATGCAACATCACCTTCTGAACATGCTGCTTATGAATTATTAAAAGAGCAGCTTGAAGATGTCCTTGATACATTAACGGACCGGGAAGAAAACGTACTACGCCTCCGTTTTGGATTGGATGATGGCCGTACTCGCACCCTTGAAGAGGTAGGAAAAGTTTTCGGTGTAACCCGTGAGCGTATTCGCCAAATTGAAGCGAAGGCATTAAGGAAATTACGTCACCCAAGCCGGAGCAAACGACTTAAAGACTTTTTGGAATAGAATACTTGAGATAAAATAGTTTACTCCTTTGCAGGGGTGAACTATTTTTTTGCCTTCATCCTTGTTCGGTAAAGCTGAGCAGGCACTTTCTGTTATTTTACTGAATTGTCTTTCACTTTGCAAATAGACTGAGGGAAATCTATTTAATTTTTATTGGTTTTTATTTTTGCAAAAAAAGAATAATTGGCATTCATTTTTTGCAGGTTGTAATTGTCTTCATTCATTTCCTCTTATTACTTAAAGGACATATTATTTTTTATTATATTCACATAATATTTTATTTTTAAAAATTTTTAAATGTTGAGAAATCATGATAAATGCTCTTATAATAATAAAGAAAGCGTATACAAAGTGTTCTAGGGGGATGGAAATGAATTTTGATTTAACTTCTGAACAAGAAATGATTAAACGAATGATCCACCAGTTTGCAGATGAAGAGGTTGCGCCTGGTGCCATAGAACGTGATCGAACAAAGAAATTTCCTTTGGAGATATTTCAGAAATTGGCTGAGATGGGGATTATGGGGCTGCCTTTTCCTGAGGAATACGGCGGCGGCGGTGCGGATACGGTCAGTTTTGCTATTGTAGTAGAAGAATTAAGCAGAGCCTGCGGTTCGACAGGCATTACCTACTCTGCCCATATTTCCTTAGGCGGGGCACCGCTCTATTTGTTTGGGACAGAAGAGCAAAAGCAAAAATATTTAACGCCGATTTGTACGGGAGAATCTTTTGGTGCTTTTGGTTTGACTGAACCGAATGCTGGTTCAGATGCAGGCGGAACAAGAACATCTGCCAAGGAGGAAAATGGTGAATTTGTTATTAATGGTAATAAGTGCTTTATTACCAATGCCAGCTTTGCCAATCATTTAGCGATTACGGCTGTAACTGGCGAGAAGGAGGGGAAGAAGGAAATTACAGCGATTATCGTTCCTACCAATACGGCTGGATTTACGGTTGTCGATAATTATGAAAAAATGGGCTTAAATGCTTCGAATACAACGGAACTTGTATTAGAGGATGTAAGAGTTCCTGTAGAAAACCTCTTAGGGAAGCGTGGAGAGGGCTTTAGACAGTTTTTAATTACACTTGATGGCGGACGTATCGGGATTGGAGCAATGGCAGTAGGGATTGCTCAGGGGGCGTATGAAAAGGCCCTTGCCTATGCGAAGGAACGGAAACAGTTCGGCAAATCGATTTCCTCCTTTCAAGCGATTCAGTTTAAGCTTGCCGATATGGCAATGAAAATTGAATTAGCACGAAATATGGTGTATAAGGCCGCCTGGTTAAAAGACCAGGGAAGACCGTTTTCAAAGGAAGCTGCCATGTGTAAGCTCTATGCTTCAGAAATGTGCATGGAAGTGACGGACCAAGCCGTACAAATTCATGGCGGTTACGGCTATATGAAGGAATATCACGTTGAGAGAATGATGCGTGATGCAAAGCTGCTTGAAATTGGTGAGGGTACATCTGAAGTTCAGCGAATGGTCATTTCACGAATGATTGGTTGTTAATAAGAATAACGGAAGTGCCCTGTTCAGCGGCGTATGGCCTGGAGCTGGACAATTCTCAAAGTCGAAATGATATATTTGAACTAAATAGGGGAGGATAACAAGAGGCTGAAAAGATAATTTTATGTTGTACAGCCTCTTTTTTCTTTTTTACAAAGATTATAGTGATAAAATAAGTTTAGGGCTTTTCCTTCTGTTCTTTTTCAAGTAAAATAGTAGTTGTTTGTAAACGATTTTTTATTTAACAGATTTACGTACATAAGGGAGGTATTATCATGAAGAAAAATCCAGCTATTCCTTACATTCTAATCTTGGTTTTTGGAATTGTACTTGTATTTATCTTGTCGTTCAAAGGCCTTGGTGATATGAAAGAGATTGCAAAGGGTAATAAAGGGGATGGCGGCGCTAAAACAGAAACGGCTTCAGCCAAACCTGAAGACATTTATAAAAATGCCGGTTGTCTTGGATGCCATGGCGACCAATACCAAGGAGTAGTGGGCCCTTCATTAAAAGGAACCGGGTTATCAAAAGATGAAGTCAAGGATATCCTTGCAAATGGAAAAGGTACAGGGATGCCGGCTGGTCTTGTACCGGCAGACCAAATTGACGCAATGGCAGAGTGGGTATCAAAACTTAAGTAAGTAATATGAAAAAAAGTCCTTTGCAACTGTAAAGGACTTTTTTTATACTTAAATGATTACATAAAGAAGTGGTGATATTTTTGAATACAGATAAATTATCAGTCCGGTTGTCAACGGTGGCGAAATATGTAATTGAAGGAGCAAGAATTGCAGATATTGGCTCCGACCATGCCTATTTGCCTTGTTACTTAGCGAAAAATGTGGGGATTCGCTTTGCCGTTGCAGGAGAAGTGGCTATGGGCCCTTATCAATCGGCTGAAAGAAATGTTTTGTCAGAAGGGTTATCTGATATTATTTCTGTCCGAATGGGTGACGGTCTTGAAGTAATTCAGCCGGGAGAAGTGGATTGCATTACGATCGCCGGCATGGGCGGCGCTTTAATTACAAATATTTTAGAAAATGGGAAAAACAAGCTGGATTCGGTCAAGCGACTTGTGCTGCAGCCGAATATTAGTGCGATATCGATTCGAAAATGGTTTTTAGCAAACAACTGGGAGCTTGTTGCCGAAGAAATCATTGAAGAAGATGGAAAAATTTACGAAATTTTAATTGGTGAAAAAGGTGACCCTTACAAGCCGTACAGAACGAATGTAGATATGGGGCTTTTACTAGGGCCCTTCCTTGTAAAAAAACAAGATGCTGCCTTCAGGAAGAAATGGGCAGCAGAAAAGGAAAATTGGCAATGTATTTACGGAGCACTTGAAGGGGCAGCCGAGACTGCCGAAACAAACGAAAAAAGACAAGAGCTAGTGAATAAGATGAAACTTGTAGAGGAGGCTTTGGGAAATGAAAAATCCTAATGGGCATGAAATCATTCAATTATTTGAACAATTCTCACCGAAAGGGTTGGCTATGGAAGGGGACAAAATTGGCTTACAAATCGGCCGTTTAAACAAAAAGATTGAGCGGATTATGATTGCCCTTGATGTCCTCGAAAATGTAATCGACGAAGCGATTGAAAAAAAGGTGCAGTTGATTATTGCCCATCATCCGATCATTTATCGCCCGCTTAAAAATTTGCAGACCGATACGGTTCAAGGGAAAATGATAGAAAAATTACTTAAACACGATATTGCTGTCTATGCAGCGCATACAAACCTTGATGTCGCAAAGGGCGGGGTGAACGATTTATTGGCAGCGGCGCTAGGTTTAGAAGATGCAGAGGTACTTGTCCCTACTTTTGATACAAAGCTAAAGAAATTAGTCGTTTATGTTCCAGCTAGTCATGCAGAAGAGATTAGACAGGTCTTGGGCAATGCAGGCGCAGGCTTTATCGGCAATTACAGCCATTGTTCGTTCTCAGCAGCTGGAACGGGGCGGTTTCTGCCCGGGGAGCAAACCAATCCATTTTTGGGGCAGGCTGGCCGGTTAGAGGAAGTGGATGAAGTGCGGATTGAGACCATTGTTCCCGAGCCGCTTCTGAAGAAGACGATTACGGCAATGATTAAAGCACATCCATATGAGGAGGTTGCGTATGATGTGTATGCACTCGAAAATAAGGGGGAAGTTCTTGGGCTTGGCAGAATCGGGAAGGTCGAGGAAATGACCTTAGGTGAATTCGCGGAAAAGCTGAAAATTGCACTTGAAGTGGATAAAGTGCGGGTAGTGGGCGATTTAGCCACAAAGGTAAAAAAGGTTGCCGTTTTAGGCGGCGATGGCAATAAATATTTCATGAGTGCCAAATTTAAAGGGGCAGATGTGTATGTGACTGGGGATATTTATTACCACACCGCCCACGATGCGATGATGCAAGGCTTGAACATGATTGATCCAGGCCATAATGTCGAAAAAGTAATGAAAAAAGGGCTGACAGCTACCTTACAAAAGATGTGCCAGGAAACTGGCTATGAAGTGGAGATTTTTCCTTCTGAAGTCAATACGGATCCATTTCAATTTCTATAAAACAAAAAGAACCGGTCATCCGGTTCTTTTTCTATTTTATTCAGCTGTCTTTTTCACTTTAGGTAAAATCCTGCTTAATTGGACCTTTTTACTAAGTTCCCAAGTTGCTTCGTTATTTGGGTCGAATTGTTCAAGGAACGTGATGACCTCTTTTGTAATAGGTGTTGGCGTTGAGGCACCTGATGTAACGGCAACATTTTTGGCATCCTTAATCCAATCAATTTTTAATTCGGTAATATCAGCAATGCGGTAGGCCTTTGTTCCGGCAATTTCCTCCGAAACCTGGGCAAGCCGATTGGAATTATTACTCATTGGATCACCGACGACAATCGTCACGTCAGCTTCGGTTGCTTGTTCTGCTACTGCTTCCTGACGGATTTGGGTAGCATGACAAATTTCATTATAAACTTCCACATGTGGAAACTTTTCCTGTACTTTTTTCATTGTATCGGAGACATCCCACTGACTCATGGTTGTTTGGTTGGTAACAATAAGTTTTTCACTTTCAACCGTTAACGCTTCAACATCATTAGGAGTTTCAACTAGATGGACCATACCTGGTGCAACACCAACAGCTCCTTCTGGTTCTGGATGACCCTTTTTCCCGATATAGATCACTTGAAACCCTTGTTTTGTTTTCTCTTCAATCAGATCATGGGTTCTGGTTACATCAGGACATGTGGCATCAATCGTTACCAGACCTTTGGTTTTCGCGAGCTCGCGAACTTCTGGAGATATTCCATGTGCAGTAAAAATTACGGTACCGCTATCGACTTTATCGAGAATATCCTTACGGTTTTTGCCGTCAAGGGTAATAATTCCTTCTTCCTCGAAAGCATCGGTTACATGTTTATTATGAACAATCATCCCTAAAATGTAGATTGGGCGCGGCAGAGATTTATCTAAAGCGGCATTTCTTGCGATGACCATTGCATCGACAACACCATAACAGTACCCGCGAGGCGAGATTTTGATTATTTGCATATATGAAGTCCCCCTAAAAAAGACATTGTTTACTAGTCTATATATATATTATATAAAACTAATAGGTATATTACAAAGATACAATTTTTCTTCATTAATTTGACCAAATAGAAAGAATGCTGCGGGGACACAGCATTCTTCGCTTATATATACATTTTAGGCACGGAACTTCCTTTTGGGGATGGGCTCCTTTTATGTGAACTTGACGTCTGCCTTCTTCTGCCGGTACTTGACCGCTGGCTGCTTATTTTGGAACTTGTTTGAGGTCTTTTCTGGCCGGATTTTTTCCGTGAGGTTCTGTTTTCTGATGACTCTTCAATCATTTTTGCTGTATTCTTTTTATTTTTTTCAACAGATTCTTCTTCCGTACTTTTTGCATTTTTGAAGCCTTTATAAAGCCTCCACATGGCAGGAAGATTTCTGACCATTGGGCCATACTGCTGAATCATCGGACCAAATGACTGTGCTGTCTTCAGCACATTCTGGGTATTATTCAGAAATCCTGATATTCCTCCGGGGTTTGCTAAGGATTTGAGTAAGCCGCCGCCTCCTGATGCCGCTCTTCCGGCACCCTGCGCACCCATTAGTCCACCAGGACCGCCGCCGGCTCGCGCTCCGCCGCCGAGAATTCTCGAAAGTAAGCCGCCGCCGCCGCCTCTGCCCATTTGGCGGCCCATCATTTGCCCCATCATCTGGCCGCCGCCGCCAAATGGACTAGCCCCAGGCCCCATCATCGCTCTACCGGCCATAGGACCCATTGCTCCTCTTCCTCCAAATAGACCTGCCCCCATTCCGCCCTGCATGGGCATTCCTGGTCTTGGCATCATATCTATAACATCCCTTCAAATGAACTTCATACATTAAATTATGCAAATAACCTAATTTGGTTTAGGTATTAAACACAAGAATAAACAAAATTTGATGTTAAAAAATGAATTTACGGTAAAAGATTAGAATAAATGGATTGTTAGCTGGTGATTTAAGAGAAACTTTACTATAATTACATGATGGAAAGAAAAGTGGAAGCTCTGGAAGGGCAATAAAAACACTCCATAATCACTAGATTATTTTAATAATAAGGAGCAAATACATGAAAGAAAATCGTTTTGATCGTTTTAAGTTTCAACCATTTATTATTGAATCCCTAAATAAGTTTGGATTTTATGAGCCGACTGAAATTCAGGAACGGATGATTCCGCTCGTTTTAAAAGGGGAAAGTGCGATTGGTCAATCGCAAACTGGAACCGGTAAAACATTTGCTTATGTTTTGCCAATCCTTGAAAAAATCAATTCGGACAAGCAGGAAGTTCAAGCCGTTATTACCGCACCGACAAGGGAATTGGCGACGCAAATTTATCACCAAATTTTGAAGATAACAGAACAATGCAGTCCCGAAAGCCCCATCATGACAAGATGTTATGTTGGCGGGACGGACAAGCAGCGTACCATTGAGAAATTGAAGGTACAGCCGCATATTGTCGTTGGGACACCGGGTAGAATTAAAGACCTTATGAATGAGAAGGCTCTTTTCATCCATACATCGGAAGTCCTTGTTGTTGATGAAGCTGATATGATGCTCGATATGGGATTTATTGAAGATTTGGACCAGGTGGCTGCAAAAATGCCAGAAGACCTGCAGATGCTCGTCTTTTCAGCCACCATTCCGGAAAAATTAAAACCATTTTTAAAGAAATATATGGAAAATCCAAAGATGGTTCAGATTGATTCAAAAAGAAAGGCAGCAGAAAACCTGGAGCATTATCTCCTGCCTTCAAGACATCGTAATAAAAAGCAGCTTGTTCACGATGTGCTAGTACAATACAATCCGTATTTGGCGATTGTGTTTACGAATACGAAAAAAATGGCTGAAGAAGTTGCTGGCTTCTTAATTGAAAAAGGTTTAAAGGTCGGCCGTGTTCATGGTGATTTAAACCCGCGCGAACGAAAAAAAATGATGAAGCAGATTCAGGATTTGGAATACCAATATATCGTTGCTACCGATCTTGCTTCGAGGGGAATCGATATTGAGGGAGTCAGCCATGTCATTAATTATGAGCTTCCATCAGACTTAGATTTTTACATCCACCGGGTAGGAAGAACGGCACGGGCTGGAAACTCAGGGATTGCACTTACGGTTTATGAGCTTTCTGATGAAGACGCCTTAAATCGTTTAGAGAAAATGGGGATTCAATTTAAGTATGTCGATCTCAAAAAGGATGGATTTATTGAGGTGGATGAAAGAAATAAAAGAAAGACCCGCGTCAGGAAAGAGGATGATGCGGAAAGAATAGCCAAATCAATGGTTAAGAAACCGCAAAAAGTGAAGCCAGGCTATAAAAAGAAAATGCAGTGGGAAATGGATAAAATAAAAAAACGGAAACGAAGAATCGATCAAAGAAAAAAATAAGCGGCAGCAGGGAGAGAATGAAATGTTGAAAATTGGCTCACACGTGTCAATGAGTGGAAAAGATATGCTCCTCGCAGCAAGTCATGAGGCGGTAACATATGGTGCCAATACATTTATGGTCTATACAGGCGCACCGCAAAACACAAGAAGAAAGAAAATTGAAGACTTGAATATTGAGGCCGGGAGAAGGCATATGGAGGAAAACGGGATTTCAGAAATTGTTGTCCACGCTCCCTATATTATTAATATCGGAAATACCACCAATCCAGATACGTTTGACTTGGGGGTCAGATTTCTTCGAAGCGAAATTGAAAGAACGGAGGCAATTGGTGCAAAGCAAATTGTTCTCCATCCTGGTGCCCATGTAGGTGCCGGTACAGAAGCAGGAATTAAGAGAATTATCGAAGGCTTAAATGAGGCTTTAACTGGCAAGGAGCAGCTCCAAATTGCCCTGGAAACAATGGCTGGGAAAGGATCGGAGTGTGGTAAATCATTTGAGGAATTAGCAATGATTATCGACGGTGTTAACTTTAGTGATAAACTCTCTGTTTGTTTCGACACCTGTCATACCCATGATGCTGGCTATAACATTGTCGAGGATTTCGACGGTGTCTTAAATGAGTTTGATAAAATTATTGGCCTGGAGAAGCTTAAGGTACTCCATATCAATGACAGCAAAAATGCGGTGGGAATGAGAAAGGACCGACATGAAAATATCGGGTTCGGTCATATCGGTTTTAAGACACTCAATTACATTGTTCATCATCCACAGCTGACTGATGTACCTAAAATCTTAGAAACCCCATATGTTGGTGAGGATAAGAACAATAAAAAAGCACCCTATAAATTCGAAATCGACATGCTACGCAATCAAAAATTCAATGAAGATTTGCTGGATGTAATCATGCAAGGATAAGAAATAAAAAGCTGTGCCAAGGCACAGCTTTTTATTTCTTATTGCTTTGTAAACTGCATAAATAATTTGTTTACTTCACGTGCTGTTTCGGGTCCGGCCAATTTTGCGATTTGTTTCACTAATTGGGCCCGCTGTCCGTCATCAAATATATTGATATTTTTACCTCTTAAGTATTCGGCAATTTTTCTCGCCTGATGCCTATTTATCGAAACATTAAATTGCTGTGCATACTTTAACAGCTCATCAGCGGTTATCGTGTTAATCTTATGATTAATGATGTTTTCAAATATTTTCACTCTCTCACCACTCCTCCATGCTAATGTATGAGGAAGAGTCAGGAGTGTTACAATGGATTATTACTTTTGCTTAGATATTAATCAAAAGCCTGCAACCTTTACAAAGTGGATGGGCCTATTGTATACTACTTTAAGTTAAATCGGAATGATTCTTATATATTAAGGGTGAGAGTGCAGTTATGCAACCAATTATTGAAATAAAACAATTGACCTACCGCTATGAAAAGGATACTGTCCTTGAGAATATCAATATGACGATTCCGGATGGTTCCTTTTTGGCAATTGTCGGTCCAAACGGGTCGGGGAAATCGACCTTATTAAAGTTATTATTAGGTTTATTAAGGCTGCAAACAGGGGAGGTCCTTTTATTTGGCAAGGAAATTAGCAAATTTAGGGACTGGCAGCAAGTCGGCTATGTATCACAAAAGGCCAACTCCTTTAACACCGGTTTTCCGGCAACCGTATTTGAAGTTGTCGCAAGTGGCTTAACAAAAAAATTAGGCCTGTTTACATTTTTTAAAAAAGAACATGCAATCAAAGTAAATGAGGCCTTAGACGCGGTCGGAATGAAAAGCTATAGCAACAGAAATATTGGCGAATTATCAGGCGGACAGCAGCAAAGAGTTTTTATTGCCCGTGCCCTTGTCAGTGAACCGCGGCTGCTTATCCTTGATGAGCCAACTGTCGGCGTTGATTCCGAAAATGTTAATTCTTTTTATCAAATGTTAGGTGATTTAAATATACACCGCAATATTACCTTGCTATTGGTTACCCATGATATTGGTACAATATCGGATAAAGTCTCACATGTTGCCTGTTTAAATAAATATTTGCATTTTCACGGAGAAACGAATGAATTTGAACAATTTAGAAATGAAGATGTATCGAAAGTTTATGGTCATGATGTTCATTTGCTTACCCATCACCATGAACACGGGGGTGTTGTAAGATGATTCAGGGAATTTTTCATTATGAATTTTTACAAAATGCCTTCCTTACTGGGATTCTGATTGGCATTCTTGCCCCATTGCTCGGGGTATTTATTGTGGTGAGAAGATTATCTTTGATTGCTGATGCCCTTAGTCATGTGACGCTTGCCGGAATAGCTGCCAGCCTCCTCATTGAAAGGAATTTTCAGGTGATGGCCGGCTTAAATCCTCTTTACATGGGAATGGTTTTTTCAGTGGGCGGGTCACTGTTTATTGAAAAACTAAGAGGTGTCTATAAACATTATCAGGAACTGGCCATTCCGATTATCCTCTCTAGCGGCATTGGTCTCGGGGTTATTTTTATTTCACTGGCCAATGGATTTAATACAGATCTATTTAGTTATTTATTTGGCAGTGTATCTGCTGTTAGCAGAACCGATTTATGGGTCATTCTTATCATAAGTATCCTGGTTATACTTGTCATTATTTTTATGTATAAAGAGCTGTTTTTACTTTCCTTTGATGAGGAGCACGCTAAAGCCTCTGGGATTGCCGCGAAAAGTATCCATTTCATTTTTATTGTCATGGTTGCACTTGTCATTGCGGCTTCGATGCGAATTGTTGGGATCCTTTTGGTTTCTTCATTAATGACGTTACCGGTGGCGGCAAGTATTCGCCTTGCTAAAGGGTTTAAACAGACAATTTTCTTATCCGTGCTTTTTGGTGAAATTTCTGTGCTTGGAGGCCTTTTCACTGCCTATTATCTTGACCTGGCACCCGGGGGAACCATTGTCATGCTTGCGGTGCTAATATTAGTACTGGCAATTTTCTATAAAAAAATAATGATCAATAAACAGGTGAATATTGGGGGTGGAGCCAAGTGAATGTTCAGGAAGCTATTCAATATTTAAAAGAACATGGATTTAAGCAGACAGGAAAACGAGAGGATATGCTTCAATTATTCGCAGATAGCGATAAATATTTAACCGCTAAGGATGTTCTTGATCAGTTAAAGGATGCTTATCCGGGATTGAGCTTTGATACTATTTATCGAAATCTGACCTTGTTTGTTAATATGGGGATTTTAGAAATGACAGAGTTATCAGGCGAAAAGCACTTCCGCTTTACATGTTCGAGACACCAGCATCATCATCATTTTATCTGCTTAGACTGTGGAAAAACAAAAGAAATTGAAACTTGTCCAATGGATGGATTAAGTGAAAACTTAAAAGGATATGATATTTCCGGACACAAATTTGAAATTTATGGACGTTGTCCGGAATGTATATAAAAAAACTCGCCTGATGGCGAGTTTTTTGTTAAATTACTTTTGTTCAATTAGTATTTCTTGACGATTTTTCTCTTGTTTCAGCCAATTTTCAACCCAGTGATTGGCCTCTTTCCAATTGTTAACACGGATAACACCTTTTGGAATCGAACTTTGATTGTAAGGTGTATCAAATAAGATGACTGGAATTTGACACTCTTCATGAATCATTACAGCATTATCGTGTTTATCCTCAAAAAAAATATCCACTTGATGTTTTTTCACCGTGTTCACTTTATCGTGGGAGCCGATTAATTCAATATGATGAAAGGTTAAACCATTATCAAAGAACCATTTTTTAGTGATTTCAAGTAAATGGGATGACCGGGCACTAATAAAAAACAATTCATGGTCTTTTTCCCATTTGTGTAAAATCCGTTTTGCTCCAGGCGCAAGCGGAGATTCTTCATAAATAGTTGGTTCATTTTCAGCAAACCACTTCGCAAACACTTCCTCAGAAACATTTACGAAGGGTGTTAATTCATATTGATCAACGTCCTCGTAGGCAATGTTCATGTCAAACGCTTTATTTATATAAGGTAATATTGATTTTGGACATGTGACCGTACCATCAATGTCGATTCCAAATCTCTTTCTCATTTGTATGCTCACCTTCAAATTGCTTTAGTACTTCCATTCATATTTTACCAAAGACGGGTTATTAATAAAGGATTTATTTATGGAAAAGGGGCGGAGCGCCGCAAAAATGAATCAGTTTATCCAAGTTTTGGGGGAATATACGTTTTTCACTTTGAATAAGTGAAGCATTGCTCTGCTCACACCGCCTTTATTGGCAGGAATGGTTCTCTGAATTTATTTCCATGCTAAATGGTGGCGTGGGACGTCTAATAAGTTCTATAGAAAATTTTATCAGGAAAAGAAATATATCGCTAGATGTGATAAACATTAACATCTTTAAAAAACAGCAAGAGGCTAACAATAATAAATGCTCCTATTACTGAAAGCGAGGGATTAGGATGGCAGATGAAAGAGACACGAAAGTGCAAGAGGCTCTCCAAAGTGCTAGTATTGGACAAGATATCCCAAATTTCCCTTCTGAATTCAGGGAAGCAACTAGAGAAGTTGATCATCCTGTTCCAATCCAATCCTCGGCCGATTTAGAAGCAACCGTGTTTGGAGCATCCGTTCCAATTAGAACTGCTGCCTATAATGAAGATACAGCTGCGGAAATTGGTGCTTCTGTTCCAATCAGGTCTTCAGAATATAACGAAGAAACTGCAGCGGAAATTGCGGCGCCAGTTCCTCTCGTCCGAGGAAGGGATCGAGATGACAATAGGGAAAGGGCAGCTGGTGGAACCGGAATGGGGACACTGGCTTTAGCACTTTCGATTTTATCACTGTTTGTTTTGCCTATTCTTTTTGGTGCTGCAGGTATTGTGTTAGGGTTCGTTGCCAGAAGCAGAGGAGCAGCAGGCCTCGGTGCTTGGGCAATCGGAATTGGGGCTTTATCGATTATTGTCGGTATCTTCATTCTTCCGTTCTTTTAACATAATCTGCACGCATAGGAGCAAAAAAGAAACCCGGTACTTTTACCGGGTTTCTGACGCTTTTATTTTGCAAGTTTTGCTTCTTCTTCCGCTTTCTTTTGGAAATATTCTTCAGCTACTTTATCAATTTCCTTTTTCAATTCTTCAACCATTTCCGCTTCCGGAACCTTGCGGACGATTTCACCTTTTCTAAATAACAAGCCTTCGCCGCGGGCGCCAGCAATGCCGATATCTGCTTCTTTTGCTTCACCAGGTCCATTAACGGCACAGCCTAGTACAGAAACCTTAATCGGCGCCTTGATATTTTGAATATATTCTTCGACTTCATTTGCGATGCTGATCAGGTCAATTTCGATACGGCCGCAGGTAGGGCAGGAAATCAGGGTGGCGGCGTTCGATGAAAGTGCAAATATCTTTAAAAGCTCTCGAGCTACTTTTACTTCTTGAACAGGGTCTGCGCTTAAAGAAACCCGAAGTGTGTTGCCGATTCCTTTATTGATGATTGCACCAAGTCCTGCAGCACTTTTTATGCTTCCAGAAAAAAGTGTTCCCGATTCAGTAATCCCTAAATGCAGTGGATAATCAAAAGCACGTGCTGCCTTATCATAGGCTTCGATCGCAAGATTTACGTCAGATGCTTTCATTGAAACAATAATGTCATGGAAATCTAAATCTTCGAGAATTTTAATGTGGTGAAGCGCACTCTCGACCATGCCATCTGCAGTTGGATAACCGTACTTTTCTAAGATTTTCTTTTCGAGAGAACCGGCATTTACTCCGATTCTGATTGGGATACCCCGTTCCTTTGCAGCCCTGACGACAGCTTCAACCTTTTCCCGTCTTCCAATATTTCCTGGATTAATTCTAATCTTATCCGCTCCGCCCTCAATTGCTTTAAGAGCTAATTTATAATCAAAGTGAATATCAACAACTAGGGGAATATTGATTCTTTTTTTGATTTCTGGGATGGCATTTGCAGCACGTTCGTCTGGACAGGCAACCCTGACAATTTGACAACCAGCGTCTTCGAGGCGCTTGATTTCGGCAACGGTTGCCTCAACATCATGCGTTTTAGTGGTTGTCATGCTCTGTATAATTATTTCATTACTCCCGCCAATTGTTAAATTGCCCACTTTAATTGGCCGGGTCTTTGTGCGATGGATAATTTCATTCAACTTTTATTCGCTCCTTTAATTGGAATCCAATTGGATAACAACAATTCGAGTTTATTTTAACAGTCTTTTGCCACCTTTGACAAGATTAAGGCCCATTCTGTTTATTTAGAGTAATCGGGAAAATGATAGGTGGACCCAATTTTAATTTTTTCCGGCGTTTGGTCTGGATTCAATTTACGAAAGTCGTCGATTAGATGACTAATCGAAACTGGTAGTGGTTTATTTATTTTATGCTCAACAATAGAGATGACCGTTTCACCAGGTTTGACTTTGGCATCAAAAGAAGGAAGGTCAGTTTTGGATTTTACCGTGGTTTCTACCTTTGCATCCACATGCTGCTGAGTAAAAGACGCTGGAAGTGTGCCAACCGTTAAATCGAAATAGATGACATATATGATTAAAATGGCAAATAAGAACCCAAATAATTGTTTCATCGGACAAGCCTCCAAAAGGGAATGTTTGTACATTCCTATGCATGTCCACTTCCCAATAGAACAAATAAGCAAAAAAAAAGCATCCTCGAGGGACGCTTATTCATTCATCTTCTTTTTTGGTCTTGGTATTTCATTAATGGCCAGATATAAAACGATTATCACGACTAACCAGTTTATCATAAAGCTGTTCGGTACTGATGTTTTAATGGCAGCCATAACGGTGAAAAATAACGTAGGCAGGGTTTCGCTGTATGCGGCCAATCGCCACAATTGCCGATAAGTTAACTTTCTGCCTAACAGGTTTTTTAATACTAATCCAATTAAGGCGAGGACGGAAACCTCAACAAAACTGGCTGCACTGGAAACTAAATAGATGAACAAAGAGAAGAGTGGAATGATAATCCCTCTATTTCCAGCTATTGTATCAATAAATTTGAGCAAATCTTCTTTAGAGAAATTTAAACCCTGCAGCATTGCATATGGATAAATATTGCTCTGACCGCCTGCTGTTAGGACAAATTCATCCTTTAACATGGCAAAAGCATTTCCTTCATTTTCAACATCTGCGTCTGAAATGGTCCCTGTGGGGTCAAGAATAATCGTAAAGTCATCTTGATTACTCGTAACAGGCACCAATGTATCTGCCGAAAGCTGACCGTTCTTTATTGCAAAGTCAGGTAATTCTTTGCTTATAATGGTTCTAGCGGAATCTATCCCCGTAGTTAGGGCAGTGCTTAAGTAAATAATCGAAGGAAGGATGGAAATTAAAGTTAGAAGGAAGACATATAAAATTGTTTTTCCGATTCCTTGAAAACGAAATAAGGCAATATCCTTTGGAGAATAGATACTCTTAACTAATTGTTTAAAAATATTCATAACAACCACCTCAATATAGATTCACCATTCTATTGTAGCTTTTGTGAATGGTATACACAAGATTGGCCCATTATTTATGGAACAAAATTCGGTGTTATCCGTAAATAGGTAAGGATGAATGAAATATCTCAAAATATTATTAAATAAAGAAGGTTGGATGAGATGGATATTGTTTATTGGCTGATCATAGGTGTTCTTTTTGTTGTTGCTTTCATCGGGCTGGTGTACCCCATTATCCCCAGTGTATTGTTTTTGTTAGCAGGGTTTTTATTATATGGGGTGTTCTTTAGTTTCGAGTCGTTCCATTGGCTGTTTTGGGTTATTGAGGGAATGTTTATTGTTCTTTTGTTTGTCGCGGATTATATTGCCAATATGATTGGCATAAAAAAATATGGCGGCTCGAAAGCAGGTGTATGGGGAAGTACGATTGGCATTCTCCTTGGCCCATTTGTTATCCCAGTTCTCGGAATCCTAATTGGCCCATTTATCGGAGCGATAGCAGCTGAGTTAATTTTCAACAAACGAAACTTTAGCGACAGCTTAAAAATCGGCTTCGGCTCTGTTATTGGTTTTATTAGCAGTATCTTGACCAAAGCAATCATTCAAATCATTATGATTGCCTGCTTTTTCATTGCAGTGCTTTAAAAAAGCCACCATTAAGCATAGGTGGCTTTTAGCTGATTAATTGATCCCGCAAATTTCAAAGGAGCAGTTTTGGCAGTCTACTTCTTCTTTTAAATAGTTTAAGTTCTTCACGGTAAACATTTGATTTTCATACAAAATTACATCCTTCTCGCGAAGTTCTTTTAATGAACGTTGAATGACTTCCCTTGTTCCATACGTAAGATTGGCTAACTCTTGATGGGTTAAGGGCAGGTCAATCAAGATGCCATCCTCTGTTTTCACGCCATAGGTGTTGCAAAGACGGATGAGAATAGAGTATAGACCGCCTTTCTTCCCGTTCATAATTAAGTCCTGGCATTTCATCTGTGCCTTTAAATAACCGGTACTTAACCAGGAAACAAAAGTATTCATTGCCTCGGGATCGGTTAAGATAAAATCTTCAAACTGTTCTCTTTTAATGACCAGAATCTCGCAGTCGCTTAATGTTTTGGCGTAAAACTGATAACGGGGGTTTGCTTTAAAAAGCTGATACTCAACAATAAGTTCCCTATCATTTAAAATTTTTAAGATAAACTCTTTTCCGCGCAAATGGACTCTTCCAAGCGCAATACTTCCTTTAAGCAATAAGTAAACAAATTGAGCGGGATCCTTTTCTTGAAAAAGAACGGAACCTGCTTTTATTTTTTGAATGGGCTCATTTTTTTGGAAAAATTGAACCATTAAACTATATATCGAAAAATGTGAATCTTGCATGTCTATCACTCCTTTCAATTCGATTTAAATGAATTATTAGCACCATGTCAATATGGGAAGTTCATGAATAAATAGCGCCGGCAAGGGGATATGACAAAAATCGTTGACAGACTGCAGTTTGGTTGAATCATGACAATTTTTCGAAACATTGAAACGTGGTGCCTTATTTTGCGGTTTCAAAGTTTAGTGAATAAATATCATCCCAATGGGAATTGTATTTATGTTGGAACATAAGCATTTTATTTGAAACGATGAACCAACTTTGGTATCTTAGAAATAAAGCTTTAGAAATATTCTTAAAAATCATTTGATTTTAGATTATCTAAGGCTAAAAAAACAATTACATAGGAGGAATTATCATGGCATTTGAATTACCACAATTACCTTATGCAGAAGATGCACTTGAGCCACATTTTGACAAAGAAACAATGAACATTCACCACACTCGACACCATAACACATATGTTACAAACTTAAACAATGCTTTAGCAGGTAACGAAGAATTGTTATCTAAATCTGTTGAAGAAGTAATTGCCAATTTAGATGCTGTTCCAGAAGCTGCACGTACGGCAGTGCGTAACAATGGCGGCGGACACGCAAACCATTCTTTATTCTGGCAAATCCTTTCCCCAAATGGCGGCGGCGCACCAGCAGGTGAACTAGCAGACGCAATCAACAATAAATTTGGCAGCTTCGAAAGTTTCAAAGAAGAGTTTGCCAAAGCAGCAACAACTCGTTTCGGCTCCGGCTGGGCATGGCTTGCTGTAAACAACGGCGAATTAGAAGTAACTAGCACACCTAATCAAGATTCACCATTAATGGAGGGTAAAACTCCTATCCTTGGCCTTGATGTGTGGGAACATGCTTATTACCTAAAATATCAAAACAAACGCCCAGACTACATCGGTGCATTCTGGAACGTTGTAAACTGGGACGAAGTTTCTAAACGTTATAACGAAGCAAAGTAAAAAGGAAAACGAAAAAAGGCGGCCGCGGGCTGCCTTTTTTCGTTTTCCTAAAATATTGAATAAGAACAACTGCCGGGATAAAGACTACCCATATACA
Organism: Neobacillus sp. NPDC093127; assembly: GCF_044754175.1. Classification (NCBI taxonomy): domain Bacteria; kingdom Bacillati; phylum Bacillota; class Bacilli; order Caryophanales; family Bacillaceae; genus Neobacillus; species Neobacillus sp. NPDC093127. The sequence continues at coordinate 22,429 of NZ_JBIVOP010000008.1, read as the reverse complement.
AAGGGGAGTTTTTTTATGGCAAAAAAATTAAAACTATTAGGTGATGTAGAGTTAACCAAAGATCTATCACTGTTGTTAATGATTGGCGGGTTATACTCATTGAGTGTGGCTCTTTCCAACACATTTGTGAATATCTATCTTTGGAAGCAAACGGGAAAGTATTCGGATTTGGCCCTTTATAACCTCTCGATTGTAGTACTTCAACCGTTAACATTTATTCTAGCGGGCAGATGGGCAAAGAAAATCGACAGGGTCATTGTGCTAAGAATTGGTGTAATCTTTTTGGCTTTTTTTTACTTGTCTGTCCTAATTACAGGAACGAAAGCACACACCTATTTACTACTGTTAGGGAGCCTGCTTGGGATCGGCTACGGGTTTTATTGGTTAGCTTACAACGTGTTAACCTTTGAAATCACGGAACCTGAGACGAGAGATTTCTTTAATGGTTTTTTGGGAACGTTAACCTCTGCGGGAGGAATGATTGGTCCGCTGGCCGCTGGTTTCATTATTACCAGATTTGAAAAATTCACAGGGTATACGTTTGTTTTTGGTTTGTCATTAGCCTTATTCGCCCTTGCTGTGTTCTTGAGCTTTTCGTTAAAACCACGACCGGCAGCGGGAAGGTATTGCTTTAAGCGGATTTTAGAGGAAAGAAAACATAATAAGAATTGGCGTCTCATTACAAATGCCCACTTTTTCCAGGGATTAAGAGAAGGGACGTTTTTATTTATCATCTCCGTGTTTGTTTACATTTCGACAAATAGTGAAATGGCTTTAGGTACATTTGGCCTGATTAATTCGGGGATTTCATTTATTGCTTATTATCTAGCCTCGCGCTTAATTAAAAAAAATCACCGAAAAAAAGCAATCCTTATGGGCGGTATTCTTCTTTATGCTGCTGTTCTAGTAATTGTTTGGGATGTGAATTTCGCTAAACTGTTAATCTATGCCGGGATGATTGCGATCGCCTATCCACTGTTGCTCGTTCCGTATATGTCAACTACATACGATGTGATTGGAATTGGCTGGAAAGCCGCAGAAATGCGAATTGAGTATATTGTAGTCCGCGAAATTTTCTTAAATGTTGGCCGAATTGTTTCTATTTTAGCATTCCTTGTAGCGGTAACCAGATTTAATGATGTAAAAAGTATTCCGATTTTACTTTTGATTTTGGGTGCTGGGCATTCGGTGATTTATTTGTTTATTAGAAAAATTCAATTACCTGCTGCGTAATGCGATGAGTTTAATACTCATCGCATTTTTAGTGGAAGTTTGTAAAATTGGTAAGGGTTATTCATAGAAAAATGCCGGATTATCTTATAGAATAGAGGAAGTTATCTTATGGCTTGAAAAAAGGAAGTGTATATAGACATTGAATAATAAAAAGAAAAAGAAGAAGACACATGTCCCGTTTCGCTTGAATATGGTTTTCTTTGTGGTTTTTGTGCTATTTTCTGTCCTCATTCTGCGTCTTGGTGAAATACAAATTGTTTTCGGTGACGATTTTAAACGAGAACTTCAGCGGACCGAAGATATTACCGTTAGTAATCCAGTGCCGCGTGGAAAGATGTTTGACCGAAATGGGAAAGTCATTGTTGACAATACCCCGTTAAATGCGATTACTTATACAAAATACCAAAATACAAATCAAAAGGAAATGCTTGATACAGCAGAACAATTAGCAAAAATCATTACAGTTGATACGACAAAGGTCCGTGATCGTGACAAAGAGGAATATTGGATCTTAAAAAATCCCGACAGAGCAAAGGCATTAATTACAGAAAAAGAATGGAAGTTATACGACGATAAAAAGTGGGAATATAAGCAAATTTATTCTTTGCAGATTAAAAGAATTCCAAAAGCTGAAATCGCTGATTACAAAAATAATGAACTCAAAACCATTGCTATTTTAAAGCAATTTAACAGTGGATACGCCTTAACGCCGCAAATTGTCAAAAATAAAGATGTCACTTCAGAAGAATTTGCAGTAGTCAGTGAAAATTTAGAGAATCTTCCTGGTGTGGATACCACAACAGACTGGGAACGAATGTATGCCTTTGGAAATACATTAAAATCAATTTTAGGGGACGTAACTACCTCCGAAGCAGGCATACCTAAGGAACAGTTAGATAAATTTCTTGCCCGCGATTACAGCCGAAACGACCGAGTAGGAAAAAGTTATCTCGAGCTTAAGTATGAAGATGTCCTCCATGGTCAAAAAGCAAAAGTAAAAAATGTAACAGATAAGACAGGGAAAATCCTTTCTACCGAAGTGGTTTCGGATGGCAAGCGAGGAAAAGACCTTGTCTTATCAATCGATATGGATCTGCAGCAGCAAGTCGAAAAGATCATTGAAAAAGAGATGTGGGAGGCCAAGAAAAAGCCAGGCACTGCTCTTTTGGATCGTGCTTTTGTGGTCTTAATGAATCCTAAAACCGGCGAAGTGTTATCGCTTGCTGGAAGGCAAATTGGCAAGGATGACGACGGCAAAACGGTAATGAAAGACTTTGCCGGCGGGAATATTACCACTTCCTATAACGTTGGTTCAACGGTCAAAGGGGCGACCATTTTAACCGGTTATAAAACGGGCGCTATTAGTCCAGGAGATAAACTTTTTGATGAGCCGTTACTATTCAAAAATACAAAACCAAAAAAATCCTGGAAGCAATTTAATTCCATTAATGACCTTAGGGCATTACAGGTTTCATCCAACGTGTACATGTGGAAAACGGTCATTGCTATGGGAGGTGGAAGGTATGTTCCAAACGGTCCACTTTTAATAGACTCGAAGAAGACGTTTAATACGCTGCGCCGATCCTTCGCACAATTCGGTCTAGGAACGAGGACAGGGATTGACCTCCCTAATGAAATGAGTGGTTTTCCGGGCGGAGATGAACAGGCGAGTTTAGCTCTAGACCTTGCAATCGGCCAATATGATACGTATACACCAATCCAGCTTGCACAATACGTGTCCGCGATTGCAAACGGTGGTAATCGTGTGCAGCCGCATATTGTAAAGGAAATTCGTGAGCCTGTCATGGATAGTAATGATTTAGGCCCGATAATCCAAGAAATCCAACCTAAAGTGTTGAATCACTTAGATTTGAAAGATGAATGGATCAATCGGGTTAAGGAAGGATTCAGAATGGTTATGCAGGTAGGTGATGGTACGGGTGTTAATACCTTTAAAGGTGTTACTTATAACCCGGCTGGAAAAACAGGAACAGCACAAGCATTTTATGACGGTCCTGTTAAATCGCAAAAGAATGCAGAGGTTATGAACCTAAGTCTTGTCAGCTTTGCCCCATATGATAATCCGGAAGTGGCTATGGCTGTTGTTGTCCCATGGGCATATCAAGGAAATACGGGACCAAGTATTAATATGACCATCGGCAAGAGCGTAATGGACGCATACTTTGACTTGAAGAAATCACGTTCTGAAGGGGCTGCAGATGGTACGCAGCAATCAGAGAATGCAGACACCACACAAAACAGCCAGCAAACTGGCCAATAAAAGTTTTTCGAAACACCTGTCTCAAATTTGAGGCAGGTGTTTTTTACATATTTAAAATAATAAATGCGAACAATAAAAATAGAAATTTGTTAATCCAAATTAGCTAAGAAAGTCAATAGGAGCAAATTCACAATTTACAAAAGCGTAATGCAAATTTACAAAACCTTTACATTTCATTAAAACGCCGTTTACAGTAATAGATTATTCTAATACATGTAAGGCAGACAAACATCATCACACCAAAAACCTTAGGGGGAATAAAGGAAATGAAAAGTTTGAAAAAATTAAGCCTTGTTACATTATTTGCAGCATTAATGGTATTTATGGCTGCTTGTGGGGGCGGGGCTTCAAAAGACAACACAAGTGGAACAGACAAGAAAAACGATACAACTCCAAAAACTGAAGAAAAACAAGAAGTTTCCGGTTCATTAACCGTTTCTGGTTCCTCTGCTATGCAGCCCTTAGTCGCAGCTGCAGCTGAAGAATTTATGAATGCAAATCCAAAAGCTGATATTCAAGTAACTGCCGGCGGATCTGGTACTGGTCTTTCACAAGTTTCTGAAGGATCTGTACAAATTGGTAACTCAGACGTATTTGCTGAAGAAAAAATTCCTGATAAAGCAAGTGAGCTTGTTGATCATAAAGTTGCAGTTGTAGGTATGACTGCAGCGGTTAATCCTAAAGTTGGCATTAAAGATATTAAAAAAGCAGATTTAATTAAAGTGTTCACTGGAAAAATTACCAACTGGAAAGAACTTGGCGGTAAAGACCAAAAGATCGTTCTTGTAAACCGTCCTGATTCTTCAGGAACACGTGCAATTTTCAATAAGTTTGCACTTGATGGTGCAACACCAGCTGAAGGAATTACTGAGGACTCTTCAAACACGGTTAAAAAGATTATCAATGAAACAGATGGAGCAATTGGTTACCTTGCATTCTCATACTTCACTGATGAATCTGTGACACCACTTGCTATCGATGGTGTAGAACCAACCGAAGAAAATGTACAATCTGGTAAATTTCCAGTTTGGGCTTACCAACATTCTTATACTAAAGGCGAAGCTGAAGGCTTAGCAAAAGCTTTCCTAGAGTATTTAATGTCAGATGAAATCCAAACTACCTTATTAAAAGAACAGGGCTACCTTCCTGTCACAAAAATGAAGGTAGAACGTGATGCAAAAGGAAATCAAAAAGATTTATAAGTTGAATAAATAAATGGATAAAAAAGGGTAAGTGCAGATATGCATTTACCCTATTATGACGTATTTTAGGGGTGTTTGGTGCATTATGGAAAAGATTATTCCTGCAAAGGAAAGATTGATAAAATCCTCAAAAAATAGGATGGACGGGGAATTACGTGGAAAAATTCTCGTAATTTTATGTGCCGTAATCATGATATCTGCAACCATATCCATTACTATTTTTTTAGGCACAAAAGGTTTACAATCATTTGTTAAAAATGGTGTCAGTCTTATTGAGTTCTTAACCAGTACACACTGGAATCCTACAAATCAAGCCAATCCGGAATATGGTGCCTTGCCATTTATTTTCGGTTCATTTGCCGTCACCTTCCTTGCGGCGCTTATTGCGGCACCATTAGGAATTGGCGCTGCAATCTTTATGACGGAAATTGCACCTTCATGGGGAAGAAAAATATTACAGCCAGTCGTCGAGCTATTAGTTGGAATTCCATCTGTTGTTTATGGATTCATCGGGCTTACAGTATTAGTTCCATTTGTAAGGGCACATGTTGGTGGACTAGGCTTTAGTTTGCTATCCGGGATGATCGTGTTATCGGTTATGATTTTGCCAACGATCACTTCGATTGCAACAGATGCAATGGGCACCTTGCCAAAAAATTTAAGAGAAGGCTCTTACGCACTTGGTGCAACCCGATGGCAAACGATTCGAAAGGTGCTAATTCCTGCCGCCCTTCCAGGCCTCCTGACTGCGGTTGTTTTGGGGATGGCTCGGGCATTTGGTGAAGCATTAGCTGTTCAAATGGTCATTGGAAACGTAAGAAATTTACCATCAAGTATTTTAGATGCCTCAGCTACTTTAACAACGATTATTACATTAAATATGGGACATACCACTTACGGAAGTGTGGAAAATAATACACTATGGTCGATGGGCTTAATTTTATTAGTTATGTCATTTGCCTTTATTCTACTCATCCGCTATCTATCATCAAGGAGGAAGCTGTAATGAAAAGTAAAACAGCTGACCGAATTGCAACAGGCGTATTTGTTGCTATTGCTATTATCATTGTTTCTATACTTGTTGGATTATTCTCTTATATTTTGGTCAATGGATTTAAATACATTTCCTGGGATTTTTTAACTACTCCTTCAAGCAATATTCGTGCGGGTGGAGGAATTCGCGATCAGTTATTTAACTCGTTTTATATTTTACTCATTACCATGATTATTGCTGTCCCCCTTGGAGTTGGCGGGGGAATCTATATGGCGGAATATGCGAAACCGGGAAAATTAACAGACACAATTCGTTCCTGTATTGAAGTGTTAGCATCGCTTCCATCTATCGTAATCGGAATGTTTGGATTATTGGTGTTTGTTAACGTAACAGGTTGGGGATATACGATTTTAGGAGGGGCTCTAGCACTTACAGTCTTTAATTTGCCCGTTATCGTACGTGTAAGCGAGGATTCCATTCGGACTGTTCCTCGGGATCTGAAAGAGGCTAGTCTTGCATTAGGTATTACACATTGGCATACAATCAAAACCGTCCTATTACCTAGTGCTTTTCCATCGATATTAACGGGGATCATTCTTGCAGCTGGTCGTGTGTTTGGAGAAGCGGCAGCATTATTGTTTACAGCAGGTCTTTCAACCCCAAGACTCGATTATGCAAATTGGAATCCATTTTCTGAGCAATCTCCATTAAATATTTTCAGGCCGGCTGAAACGCTCGCCGTCCACATTTGGTCTGTCAATACACAAGGACTAATTCCCGACGTTGAAGCGGTCTCGAATGGTTCTGCTGCTGTATTAGTCATTTCAGTCCTACTCTTTAACCTATTAGCTAGATGGATTGGAAGTATCATTACGAAGAAAATTACTGCAACTAAATAAAGGGCAGGTGAGAACGGATGGTTACGACTCTTTTGGAAAAAGAAATTACAGAACAAACAATACAATCAACCGTCCCGTTGCAAATGGAACATATTTTAAATGTGCATAATTTAGAAATATTCTATGGTGAAAAACGTGCCGTTAACGGAATTTCTATGGATATAGAAAAAAATGCTGTAACGGCTTTGATAGGACCTTCAGGCTGTGGAAAGTCAACATTTTTAAGAAGCGTCAATCGGATGAATGACCTGATTCCCGGTGCAAGAGCCCAAGGGGAAATTATCTATGAAGATCTCAATATCCTGTCTAAACAAATTAATGTCGTGGCATTACGAAAAGAAATTGGAATGGTATTTCAAAAGCCGAATCCCTTTCCGAAATCCATATATGAAAATATAACGCATGCCCTAAAATTTGCTGGGGTTAGAAAGAAAAAGCAGTTAGACGAAATCGTGGAGGAGAGCCTTCGAAAGGCGGCATTGTGGGATGAGGTAAAGGATAGACTTCATAAATCCGCCTTATCACTTTCGGGAGGGCAGCAGCAGCGCCTTTGCATCGCTCGAACAATTGCGATGAAACCGACTGTCATGCTTCTTGATGAACCATCTTCGGCATTGGATCCTATCTCCAACGCAAAAGTTGAAGATTTAATTGTGGAATTGAAAAAGGATTATTCTATTATCATTGTCACCCATAATATGCAGCAGGCTTCCAGAATTTCCGATAAAACGGCCTTCTTTTTAAGTGGTGATTTGATTGAATATGATGCAACAGAAAAAATCTTCACCAACCCTTCTGTTAAAAAGACGGAAGAATATATTTCCGGAAGGTTTGGATAAGGAGGAAAATGGAATGTCAACTCCGACATTAACTAGACAGGTATTTGATATACGGGACTTGAATTTATGGTATGGTGACCATCATGCCTTAAAAAACATCAACTTTCCGATTAATAAAAAAGAGGTAACAGCGATAATCGGTCCATCCGGATGTGGCAAGTCCACTTTTATTAAAACATTAAATTTGATGATCAATATGGTTCCAAATGTAAAAATGACCGGAGAAATTAACTTTAATGGCCAAAATATATTAGGCGAGAAAATGGATCTGGTTGAACTTCGCAAACACGTTGGCATGGTTTTTCAGAAGGGCAATCCTTTTCCACAATCGATTTATGATAATGTCGCCTACGGTCCAAGAGTTCATGGAATCACTAAAAAGAAGCACCTAGATGAGCTTGTCATCAAATCATTAATGGATGTTGCTTTATGGGAGGAAGTAAAGGATCGTTTAACCGCACCAGCCCTAGGATTATCTGGGGGGCAACAGCAGCGGCTATGTATCGCAAGGGCATTAGCGACAAAACCGGATGTTTTGTTAATGGATGAGCCAACTTCTGCCCTTGACCCAATTTCAACCTTGAAAATCGAGGAACTGATTTTAGAGTTAAAGGAAAAATATACAATTGTCATTGTTACCCACAATATGCAGCAAGCGTCACGCGTGTCAGATAAGACGTCTTTCTTTTTAATGGGTGAATTAATTGAACTGGATTCAACTTCTACTATTTTTTCAAATCCAAAAGACTCACGAACTGAAGGTTATATTACAGGAAGATTCGGATGATGGGGTGGCATAAATGAGTGCAAGAGCTAATTTTGATAACAATTTAAAAGAATTAAAAGAACTGCTTTTAGAAATGGCTCATAAGTCAGAACATGCAATTAAAGAAGCAATGATTGCTTTACTAAATCAGGACATGTATAAGGCAAAAAAAGTTATTGAAGGCGATAATGAAATCGATGATTTGGAAGATGATATTAACAATAAAGCATTATTATTAATTGCAAGGGAATCTCCCGTAGCAACCGATCTTAGAAAAATTAATGTCGCATTAAAAGTTTCTTCAGAAGTGGAGCGGTTGGCGGATATCGCCGTAAATATTGCCAAATCGGCCTTGCAAATCGGCAATGAAAAATACTTTAAAGATATCATTGATATACCAAAAATGATGGAAATGGCGTTAGAGATGGTTTCTGAATCGATAACTGCCTATTATTCAGAAGATATTGAACTAGCTAAAAAATGTGCGGAAAAAGATGATGCAGTAGACAAAATGTTTGGAGACTTGGTACATGAGCTACTAAGCTTTATTCCGCAAAATCCTAATGCAACGAACCAGATTATCCAATTAGCATTTGTGTGCAGGTATATCGAAAGAATCGCAGACCATTCTACGAATATTTCCGAAAATGTTATTTACCTTGTTACTGGAAAACGCATTAATTTGAATGAATAGAAAAAGAATAGAGACTTACCCGAGATGAAGCTGAAAAATTTGGCTTCATCTCTTTTTTTTTACACGTTACGACAATTTGCGTTTATTGTGTGCTGGCCATTCTAGTGATACGATTACAATATCAACTTTTATGAATAATTTACTTAATATAGCATATATTGATAGTTTGCAGAATGGAGGAAGCTATGATTAAGGATATGATCAGTCCATCACCGAGAGCGTTTGCCCCTTTAAAGGGTGAGCTTACGGCGAAACTTGTGACCCCGGGAAAAATGATTCTATTCTGGGACGTATCAGAATTACCTAAAAAAATGACTGAATTATTTTTTAATTGCAGGTTTGAAGACCTTGTCACTGTTATCAGAATTTATGATGTTACTGATATCACCTTTAATGGGAAAAACGCCCCTCATTTTTATGAAATTACCGTGCCCTATCAAAGTGGACACTGGTTTATAAAAGGATTGTCGCCAAATCGCAGCTACACAGCTGAATTAGGCATTCATTTATCGGAAGCTAACTTTTTCCCTGTCTTTAGGTCAAACTGCATTCAAACCACTAAGTCGGCATTGCTAAGCGGGATTGAGATAAATCGGGATTTAATTCAATATCAGCAATATGAAGACCACCCGCCAAAATGGCTTGATCATGTAAGTACCTACAGCTATTATCTGGAATCAAACCCGCTGGAGAAGAAAAATGGATAAAGAATTATCCCATCAGGTTGACATGAACCAAAAAAGCTGGGGATTAAAAATATTGATGCTTTGCTGGGAATATCCACCTAATATAGTCGGAGGTCTTTCGCGGCACGTGTTCGGATTAGCTGTTCATTTGGCCGCAATGGGTCATGAGATTCATGTAGTAACAGCTGGAAATGGGAGCCTTCCGCCATTTGAAAAAAATCATGGTGTGAATGTTCATCGTGTCAAACCACTTAATGAACTCGATGATGATTTTCTTTCCTGGATAGGCGGGCTTAATTTAGCCATGGCTTTCAAGGCGGAAAAATTAACAGAAGAGATAAAATTCGACTTTATTCATGCCCATGACTGGCTGGTCGGCTCCGCTGCGATTGCTTTAATGGATACCCTGACCATTCCGCTCCTTGCGACAATCCATGCTACAGAGCATGGCAGGCATAATGGTATTCATACGGAAATGCAGCAATTTATCCATGAGAAGGAACTGCAGTTAATTACTATGTCCGATCAATTAATCGTTTGTAGTGAATACATGAGGGGTGAACTCTTATCGGTTTTTAAAGCACGAGCTGATAAGATAACAGTTATTCCTAATGGGATTGACCCGATGACAGCAGAACGAACAACAGAAGAAATACTACCTGACCTAAAGCAAAAAAAATATATTTTTTCGCTAGGGAGAATGGTAAAAGAAAAAGGATTTGAAACCATTATTGAAGCGGCATTCAATGCTAAAGAGAATGGCCAAAGTTATTTTTTCGTTATTGCGGGGAAAGGACCGATGCTTGAGACATATCGGCGTCAGGTTGTTGAGCGGAAATTAGAAAACATTGTTGCATTTGTAGGTTATATTAGCGATGAACAAAGGAATGCACTCATCGAAGGATGCGAAATGGCTGTCATTCCAAGTTTGTATGAGCCATTCGGAATTGCCGCCCTTGAAACGATGATACTTGGGAAACCTACGATTGTGTCAAATACAGGTGGTATAAAAGGGCTTGTGAAGCATTTGCAAACAGGATTATTGATGGTACCAGGTGATGCTCAAAGCCTGCAAGAACAAATTGACTTTTTATGGGGAAATCCCCAAAAAGCAAAGGAAATTGGTAAGCGGGGAAGACAAATTGTAAAAAGTTTATATGGCTGGAAACGGATTGCCTCAGAAACAGGCAGAGTTTTCGAAGATATGTTGTTAAACAAACGAGTGAATGAGTTTAAGCAAGCAGAAACACCAAATAAATTGTAAATTAGGTGTATATGATGATAAATCTAACAGAATCACAAAATAATCAGCAGACTTCTAAACGCCAGCAGCCATTCGAAACACTGCAATTTATTCCTGGGATATGGGTAAATGGAATGTCTTACTGGCTGCAAAATTGCACTGAAAAGGTTATTTACAATGAAGAGTTAGTTATTAAAGTGAAACTGGAGCAAATCCACTCGAAAATTCGTCTTGCACATATTTATGTGAGTAATCACAGCAAGCAATGGAAAGAGATTAAGGTTTTAGCGATGCACCATTATTCAAACGTTAGCCAAGATAACGTAACATTTATTTCACCGACAGATAATCGGATTTTTCACCATACGAATAACCATGTTTTTCTTGTTAATGGGCTAAATCAGGGAGAAGGGTTGAAAGAGTGCACGACAATACTGCAGTGGTATGCGTATACAGATCAAATTTGGAGTTCCCTGCAAAAGGGTTCCTTAAAGTATCAGCCAATAGCCAAAGGTCCTGCTGCGAGTATATTCGCAATGAAAGTGTCAGTAGAGCCGCGGGAGACTAGCAAAATGAACACTTGGACAATAACAGGCACTAACAAAAATGAATTAATTTCCATGGACGAAGGTCTTTTGAAAAGAATAGAAACCCTTTAACTTCGACCACTGAGATGTAAGCATCCAGCGGCAAGTGTACTTCGCAAAAAGACGTTTCCCTTTTCTTTAAAAACAGACTAGCATTTCATCTTGATAAATGATATTATAGAAAAGTCGTATGAATGAATAGCTTAATCGTTTGGAGGGAAATAAACATGCGTGTGAATATTACATTAGCTTGCACTGAGTGTGGAGATCGTAACTATATTTCAACAAAAAATAAACGTAATAATCCAGATCGTCTTGAGCTTAAAAAATATTGCCCAAGAGAAAAACGTACAACTGCACACCGCGAAACAAAATAAGCATCAGGGCTTCCTGTTGCTTTTTTTATTGCCTAAATAAGGAGGTTTCTTTAAATGAGTGATAAAACTTCCCTTCGAAAGCAGATGAAAGAAACACTCTCAATGCTTTCAAAGCCCGCCTATGAAGATTATTCCTATAAAATTGCAGCTAAGCTCTTTGAAGAAGAAAACTGGATACAAGCAAAAGTCGTTGGAATTACTGTTTCAAAGGCGCCAGAAGTAGATACCTACCAAATTATCCGGAAAGCATGGGAATTAGGAAAACAAGTGGCGGTTCCTAAATGTTACCCGGTGGAGCGGAAGCTATCTTTCAGAACCCTAAGCGAATTCTCTCAGCTGGAATCCGTATACTATGGGTTAATGGAGCCGATTGTAGAACTGACATCGGAAGTTCCTTCAGAAGAAATTGATCTCTTGATTGTTCCTGGAGCGGCTTATACAAGAGAAGGGTATCGCTTAGGGTTTGGCGGAGGTTATTATGACCGGTATTTGACTAATTACTTTGGTAAAACCTTATCACTAGCCTTTAACGAGCAAATTATCCCTCAATTCCCAGTCGAAGAGCACGATATACCCGTCTCGAAAATTATTACCAATCTTGAGGTTATCGAAACAAAATGATGGAAATAATGATGATTTTCTCCGTAATGATCTTAACAGGGTTCGCAGGTTACTTATTGAAGTCATTGACGATATCAGGTGCTGTTGCGGCTGTTTTGGTTGGTCTCGCCGTCTATCTTGGCTTTGGTGTTAATGGGCTGTTCCTGCTTGGTGCCTTCTTTTTATCTTCAAGTCTTTGGTCCAAATATAAAAGTTCGCAAAAAAGGACGATTGAAGAAAAACTAGCTAAGGGAGCAACCAGAGATTGGCGTCAAGTACTGGCAAACGGCGGGGCAGCAGGGCTTTTTAGCATTATCCATTACATTTCTGATGATAGTACCTGGTTAGTTGGATTTGCAGTGAGCCTTGCCAGTGCTAATTCGGATACATGGGCTTCGGAAATTGGGTCTTTAAGCAAGAAGAATCCCATTTACATACGTACCTTTAAACGAATTGACAAAGGTACATCTGGCGCAGTGAGTATTTTAGGAAGTCTAGCCGCACTTGCCGGTTCACTCCTTATTTCACTTATCAGTTTTTGGTTGTTCCATTTGGAATTTATATTTTGTTTGCTTATTTTTTTATCCGGTTATTTCGGAAATGTCATCGATACATTAATGGGTGCCTTTTATCAACAAGTTTTTCGCTGTACCCATTGTGGAATAGAAACTGAAAAAAGACTTCATTGTCATTTGCCGACGATCCGAATAAAAGGGTCTCCCATTATGGATAATGATATGGTTAATTTTCTTTCAGGCTTTTTAGCGGCATTGATGGCGATTGGTGTTTTTCAGTTTATTCATTGATTTTTTCAGTCACTAAAAAAATGTGGTATCAAACGGATTGGAGGGATTTTTATGTTAAATCGAGTGAATAGAGTTGCTCTTATTGGAACTGGCTTTGTTGGTTCCAGCTATGCGTTTGCCTTGTTAAATCAAGGGATAACGGAAGAACTTGTCTTAATTGATTTAAATAAAGATAAAGCTGAAGGGGATGCAATGGATTTAAATCATGGTCTTCCTTTCGCTCCATCACTGACAAAAATTTGGTATGGCAGTTATGCTGATTGCGGCAATGCAGACCTTGTTGTCATAACCGCTGGTGCTAACCAGAAACCAGGTGAAACACGGCTTGATCTAGTAGAGAAAAATACACGGATTTTTAAGGGGATTGTCGAGGAGATTATGGCAAGCGGGTTTGATGGCATTTTCCTTGTCGCTACCAATCCAGTGGACATATTAACGTATGCGGTTTGGAAGTTTTCGGGTCTTCCAAAAGAGCGGGTAATTGGTTCCGGTACGATTCTCGATACAGCGCGGTTCCGCTTTTTGCTTGGGGAATATTTTGATGTGGATACCCGTAATGTCCATGCTTATATTATTGGGGAACATGGCGATACGGAGCTTCCGGTTTGGAGCCACGCTGATATTGCGGGTTTATCGATTTCTGAATGGGCCAAAAATAAGGATGGATATAATCAAGAGGACCTTAATCAACTCTTTTTAAATGTCCGCGATGCTGCCTACCATATTATCGAGCGAAAAGGGGCAACCTTTTATGGAATTGCCATGGGCTTAGTAAGATTGACGAAAGCAATACTTCGGAATGAAAATTCTGTTCTTACCGTTTCTGCCTATCTTGAGGGTGAATATGGGCAAAATGATATTTACATTGGTGTACCTGCTGTAGTTAACCGGAATGGGATTCGGAAAATCGTCGAACTTGATTTAAGTGATGATGAAAAGGAAAAATTCACGAACTCTGTCAATGTCTTAAAGAAGACGATGGAGCCAGTGTTTAAGAATAGTTAAGTTTTTATAGGATTAAGATTCTAACAAATGAATCTAATCCTTTTTTTTAATTGATTTTTCGGATAAACCTTTGGTAATTATCACAGAATATGGTGTAGGAGGGATTTGAATGTCGCGTATGTTAACATCCATTTTGATGATTGGGTCAATAGGTTATTTTGCATTCCGGTACAGATACCGACTTATCAATGTGCTGCTTGGTCCTAGTTGGATGCGCCGGCTTACTGTTGGCTCCATAATGAGTTTCCCAGGTGTAAAACGGAAAATGATGCAATCGGTATTTGGAGGACCATCTGATTGGTGAAAACCACAGATGGCTTTTTTATGTCTAATTCACAACATTTCAAGTTGTTTTATTAATGGGAAATGCTTATTTCGTTTATAATGAATATGATGGCAGACTAAAATTCCTAATATAAGATAGATTATCATTCTATTCGCAGGCTCAACACATTATTTGGAAAGGAGGGGGGATATGAGTAATAAAGAAGGATACGTCTTTTGGAGATTGGCCTATTCTTTCATCTCGGATCACGGTTACCGAATTATTCAATTGTTTGATAATCAAAAAGAATTATGGCTTGGAAAGGTAGAAAATAAGAAAGCGCCAATTATTCGTATGCTGCTCCATGACTTAGATTGGAGCAATGCGATGCAAAGAGATATCGAATTTACTGCATCTAACGGGGAAAAGGTTCGCAGGCAAATTGGCCGCAATGAGTTAAATGTTATCAATATTTACATTAGCCATTTACCGCCATTTGATGAATATGAATATCGTCTGGCAGCACCATTTGTCCATCCGGAGGGAAATAAAACATCGGTTAGTACATTTCTATTGGCAAATGGTAAATACGACACTGGGTTTCAGCAAATTTCCGCCAGGCTCAGGGCTGAGATTCACTTTCCAATTCATGACGATTACTCTGAACAGGAGGTTGATTCATTAAAGAAAGAAGCCTTGGAGCATGCTTTTAAAAAAGTGAAAACCGAAAGAGCTATTCTGTTAAATAGCAAGCCTATTTTTACATATGTGTTCATTGCGATCCAGCTTGTTGTGTTTCTCTGGCTTGAATTACACGGCGGGAGCACCAATAACTCTACCCTTACCAAATACGGAGCGAAGGTTAACCAATTAATTTATGAAGGAGAATGGTGGAGATTTATTACACCTGTTTTTCTACATATTGGCTTTTTGCATCTGGCATTGAATACACTTGCATTGTATTTTCTTGGAATAACTGTTGAACGAATTTTCGGAAATGTTCGTTTTGCGTTTATTTATTTGTTTGCCGGCGTCACGGGTGTCATTTCCAGCTTCCTTTTTAGTTCTATTTTATCGGCCGGGGCCAGTGGTGCTATTTATGGCTGTTTCGGTGCCTTACTCTTTTTTGGAATGATCTATCCAAAGTTATTTTTCCGCACAATGGGTGTCAATTTGATTGTCGTTCTTGCCATAAATCTTATGTTTAGCTCTGCTGCTCCAGGTATTGATAATGCAGGTCATTTGGGCGGACTGGCAGGGGGCTTTTTGGCAGCTGGGATTATGTACTTTCCGAAAAAAAGCAAACTTTGGTTACAATTACTCTTTCTAATTGGCTCGGCTGCTATTGTTTGGGGTTCATTATTCTATGGGTTTAATACTACTGCACAAAAGGAAAATGCAATGATTATGATGGCTCAAGAGTATATTACACAAAATAATTATGACCAGGCCTACAGTATTTTAAAGGACTCTGAGAAGAACTCAACGAATCTGTCTGAGAAAACATATTTTCTTTTATCCTTTGTGGAAATTAAAAAGGGGATGCTCTCTGATGCGAAGACACATTTACAAAAGGCAATCAAGCTGGACCCCAATTTTGATGAAGCCTATTATAATCTAGCGCTTATTAACTATGAGCTAAAAGATTTTGAACAGGCAAAAGTAAATGCAGAAAAGGCGGCTGAATTAAAGCCAAAGCAAAAGGCGTATACAGATTTAGTCCGCGAAATTAATCAACTTCCTTAGGTAGAAGGGGGGACCACAAGATGAAAACGGTTTATGATATTCAGCAATTATTAAAGCAATTCGGAACGATTATTTATATTGGTGATCGAGTCGCAGACCTTGAATTAATGGAAACAGAGCTAAAAGAGCTCTATCATTCACAATTGATAGAAACACGTGAATTTCAAACAGCATTATTAATTTTACGGCACGAAATTCAATTTCAAAAAGAAAAATCAAAGATAGGTGAATAAATTGGCAAATCAATGGATTGCAGGCGTTGACTTGGGCGGGACCACTACGAAAATAGCCTTTATTACAATGGATGGAGAAATCGTTCATAAATGGGAAATACCTACGGATAATTCGAATGAAGGCCAGAACATAACGACTAATATTGCTAAAGCCATTAATGAAAAATTGAATCAACTTGGTAAGTCAAACGACAGCTTATTAGGGATAGGTATGGGGGCACCCGGGCCAGTAGACTATGAAACAGGTATTATTTTAAATGTGGTGAACCTAGGCTGGAAGGATAACTATCCACTTAAGGAAAGTCTTGAAGCGGCAGCCTCAATGCCCGTTGCAGTTGAAAATGATGCGAACTGCGCGGCATTGGGTGAGATGTGGAAGGGCGCCGGTAATGGAGCGAAGAACCTTGTCTGTGTCACCCTCGGTACAGGTGTTGGCGGCGGGGTTATTGCTAATGGAAGTATTGTCCAAGGTAAGAACGGTGCGGCGGGAGAAATAGGGCATATTACCGTCATCCCAGATGGTGGTGCACCATGCAATTGTGGAAAAACAGGCTGTCTGGAAACGATTGCTTCTGCAACTGGCATTGTTCGCCTAGCTAATGAGGAACTCTTAAAAGGTGAATCAAAAGGGGAACTTGCAGAAAGGCTTGCTGCAAATGGCAAAATTACCTCTAAAGATGTTTTTGAATCGGCTGAAAATGGTGATGCTCTGGCAAATAAGGTATTAAAAGAAGTTTACTTCCACTTAGGTTTTGTTTTGGCGAGTATTGCCAATACGCTAAATCCAGATAATATTGTTTTAGGTGGCGGAGTTTCAAAAGCAGGAAACATACTTTTAGATGCAGTAACCGAAAACTTTGCTAAGTTTGCCTTTTCAGCAGTTCGAGATTCGACAAAACTGGCACTGGCGACATTAGGAAATGATGCCGGAGTGCTTGGTGCTGCCTGGCTGATTAAAAATAAATTAAATCAATAGGTTATAAAGGAGAAAAGTCGGTAGTCTACGGCTTTTTTCCTATTTGTTGAAATGTTTCGAAAACCTTGAAACATTTTTATCAAAAATACGTACTAACATATGTGAGATATATAGGGAGGGGGCAAATCATTTAAATTGAACAGATTATCGTTTCAAAAGTTTATTTTAATACTCATTTTCATTTTTTTGACCCTCCTTTTAAGTGGATGCACGAGTAAAGAACAGCAGAAGCCAAAAATTCCAGCAAAAAATGAACGGCCGAAACCAGCGCTTACAGTGGGAAGTGCATGGAAATTACCTATTTCCATACCCGAGGGAGAATTTGATCGACTTTGCGGCTGGCTTTCAGAGGATGAGGTTGTTTACATCACCAACCTGGAACAAACGTCAAATGTCTATCGCTATCATCTTTTAACGGGTAAAAGTGAATTAATTTATAAAACAGAGCACCCAATTGTCACCGTGCAAATAAGTCCCTCGAAAAAGTATATTTTGATCCATTCATCACCTTCATCGTACGAAGGATTAATCACCATTATTGATACACAGGGAACTGAAAAGATAAAGGAATCACTCCCCTCCTATGAACTTGCATTTGAGTGGAATCCTTATAATGAAGAACAGGTACTTGTATCAAAATTTAAGGAAGACTGGACCTTTCAAGTAGTCTTGCTGGATATGAATAAATTAAACACGACGGAGCTTTCGATACCGCAGCCTTTTATTAAGTGGATGGGGGAAAAAAAGATTGCCTATTTAGATTGGGATGAGGATAATCCTACTTTATTTGCCCCGCTTACTGTGAGCGATTTAGAGAAGGGAATTGAACAAACGCTGTTTCCCCGCGTATTACAATTTGCAACGTTTCACGGTAAACTAATGACTATTACGGTTAAGGAACAAGATCAAACGAATGCTGTCTATTCTTTTTTTGATAAGAATCTAAAAGAAAACTTTTCATTTTCTCAGCCGCAGCTGACAAAGTTTTCAGATTGGTTAGTTCCCTTTTATGACTATAATGATCCCCTGGGACAATTTATCACCTTCAGACCTGTAAAAAGCGGGGAAGCCGATTCCTATTCGGACGGCTTTGAGCTCCTGCTCTATAATCTTAAGAAGGGGTCCCTTCCTAAACTGATCATGGCGGGCATGGAAAATGAGCCAATTAATTTTTCTCCGTCTGGAGAGGCGCTCCTTTATGGCAACCGTTTCGAAAAAATCATCGATCTAAATGCAAAGAAAATATATGAGTTAATTAAAGAATAAGCTAAACAAAAAAGACTGTCAGTGACAGTCTTTTAGTGTGTTCCGGTAGGAAATCCAGATTTTAAAATTGTCATCACGGTAAACCAGCCAAAAACCAAGAATGAAGCCACTCCCCAAAATGCGCCCAAGTGGTTTTTGTTCTTAAGTGCGCTAAATCCACCGAAGGCGGCAAGCACGGTTACAATCGCAAAAATAATAACTAAACCCATAATTAAATCCCCCTTTTTAGTATAAGCAGGCTAGAGCCTAACATGGTCAAAAAAATTATGTACCTATATTATATACATTCGAATCCTATTTTATATTTTTTTCATTCATTTGTCGAGGGCAAAAACGCACTAATATAATAACACTGCTTTCACTCTGCTTGTTATTTGGTGTAAAATGAGGGTATCGCAATTTGTAATGGAGGTCCTTTTAATGAAATGGCAGCAAATTCCCTTAGGCAGTCTGCAAACAAACTGTTACATCGTAGAAAACCCTGATCGCTCCTGTTTAATTTTCGATCCTGGCAGTGAAGGAAAAAAACTGATTCATTTACTGAATCAAAGAAAATTAAAGCCTCAGGCAATTTTTTTAACACATGCACATTTCGATCATATTGGAGCCGTTACCGAGGTTAGAGAGACTTTTCAGATTCCCGTTTATATTCACAAACAGGAAGAAAAATGGTTAGCTGACCCAGCGTTAAACGGCTCACAATTATTTATGTATCAGAATTCAATCAAGGTAAATGATGCCGACCATATTATAAAAAACGAGGGGGCTATGGAAATCAATGATTTTGCTTTCAGCGTTTTTCATACCCCTGGTCATTCGCCAGGAAGTATTTCTTATTATTTCGAGCAGGAGGGATTTGTTATCTCTGGTGACGCCTTATTTCAAGGCAGTATCGGCCGTACGGACCTTCCGGGCGGGAATCACTCACAGCTGATCAAAAGCATTCATGACAAGCTGTTAACCTTGCCAGAGGACACCTATGTCTTGTCAGGCCATGGTCCAGTGACAACAATTGGTGATGAAATGGATAGCAATCCATTTTTAAATGGATTTTAAGATACTTGCGGAAGCGTCTAGGCGCTGGATTTAGACGACAAAAAAAGAAAGGCCCTTCTCAATTAAGAGAAGGGCCTTTCTGGGGGATGTTCTTTTTCATATAATGGGAGGGGATATTGTTAAGCTACTAACATAACAATATAATAAAGTTAACACTATGTCAATAGTGTTAACTTGAAAAGGAGTTACTATGATTACCTATTTACAAAGTTTAATTGAAAATTCGCCAACAAAGTTAATTTCCTACGCTGATTACATAGGGGCCGTTCTTTATCATCCCGAATATGGCTATTATATGAAGGATAAGCAAAAGGTCGGCCGGCAGGGTGATTTCATTACAACAAGCAATATTTCTGATGTTTACGGCAGATTAATCGCAAAATGGTTTTCATCCGTCTGTGAAAAAACAAACCTGCCACCCGTATTTTGCGAAATAGGCGGTGGAAATGGTCGATTTGCCAAGGCTTTTATACAGGAATGGCATGAATCAATAAAAACTCCCTTACATTATATGATCGTTGAGGCAAGTCCTTATCATCGAAAGTTACAAAGGGAATTACTAACGCCCGGTTATTCGGTTGTCCAAGTAGAGCGGCTTGACGAAATAAAGGAATTTGAGGGAACTATCTTTTCAAATGAGCTTTTCGATGCGCTGCCAGTCCACGTCGTTGAACTGGTTGACGGACAGCTTTTTGAGGTAATGGTTGGTTGTCATGATGAGGAATTATTCGAGCAGAACATTCAATTGAAAAATCCGGCGATTATTTCTTTTATCGAAGAAAGTAAGATCGAATTACAAGAAAAGCAGCGGATTGAGATTCCCTTAGCAATGGTGAAGATGCTCCAAGAGATTTCGAAGACCTTGACAAAGGGAATGGTTGTAACAGCAGATTATGGCTATACAATCGAGGAGTGGAAGGATCCGCTTAGGGCAAAGGGGAGCTTAAGAGGATATTACCAACATAAAATGATCGATAATGTCCTTGAAAGTCCGGGAGAAATGGACATTACCACCCACATCCATTTTGATGAACTGATTCAAAAAGGAGAGCAAGTAAATTTAAAGTTGGTAACAAAGCTTAGGCAAGATGAATTTTTATTAAAAGCAGGTATCTTGAAGGAATTAGAAAATCATTATGATCCGAATCCTTTTTCGGCGGTCAGCAAGCGTAACCGGGCAATTCGGAGCTTAATTATGCCAACAGGGATGAGTTCTTATTTTCATATCATTATTCAACAAAAAGGTCTTGAATTAAGTGAAAGTAACGTGTTCACTGACTAAAAAGAAAAATGCCGGAGCTAAACTCCGGCATTTTTCTTTGTCTAGCTACAGCGCCAAGGCGCTGTAGCTTTTCTTATAGCCCTCCGCCAAGCGGCATCATGAACGTTGTCCAATATGTGAAGCCTGCGAAGAAAACAGTTAAATATGCTCCGAACACGTACAAATACATACGCTCAGAAAGTTTAAGATAGCTAAGCAGAACAAAGAATCCGGTTTGGGCTAAGAACAGCATTGCTGTCTTATCCATATCACCAAGATAAAACATAACGGTAAAAATGCCCGTCCAGAAACCACAAACTCTAAACATGCGATCCATATGTATCCCTCCTTTTACCCCATCGATACCATCATTACAATATTATAAAGTAAAAGGAGGTGTAATGTAAATAATGGTTTCGAATTAGTTTGTTACAAGTGCTTGATATGAGCATGTATTACAACCGGTAAGCATGTTTTCCTTTTCAATTAACTCAACGGAATTAAACAGGGCATCAAACATTCCCTTAAGAAATTCATGGTGCATGCTGCAAACCGTTTCCGAATGTTCCTCGGCCACTTCTTTAAATGGACAATTGAATATTTGGAAGTAAATTTTAGTTTTTTCACCATTTGCTTCAAATTCTGGATAAAAACCGGCAAGTGTTGCAGCACTTTTTAATATTGTTAGCTTTTGATCAAATTCTAATTCCTCACCAAGTGATCTTTTTGCCATTTCTTGCTCAATCACCTCAGTACCAAACCGTTTTCCTGTTATGAAAAGGGCTTGTTTTCCAGCTTCTCCAAGTGAAATCATCGTTTGGATCGCCACTTTTGATAAAAGCATATAGTCGCGGAATGGAAAATGAAGTTGAATGACATCGTCGGATAAACGATATAATCGACTTGGTCTGCCGCCTTTACCCGTTTTCTTCGTTTCGGATGCTAACATATTAACATCCTCAAGCTTCGATAAATGCAGTCTGGCAACATTCGGATGAATATTAAAATTTTCTGCCACTTCTTGAACAGTTACTTCTTGATGCCGTTTGGTAATGTATTGATAAATGTAGTACCGTGTTGGATCTGACAAAACGTTTGTTATTTTTAATGTTTGTTCCATCTCTGTTCACCTCGGACCCCCATAATTTATTCCATTATAATACAGGCGTAATAACAAGGGAATGTGGTTAACAACATAGTCACTATATGTTTAGAAAATGTTCACAATTACTGTCTTTATATTGTAAAAACATTATAAAATGATGCGATTTCATAACGATGGTAGTTTGTCAATAGTTATCTTTTGGTGTTTTAAATTTGGCTGTGTTAAAAGTGAATGTTGATTTCCGTTCCAGGCGCGAGCGGTTCGCGGGGCGGGCGGTGAGCCTCCTCGGCGCTAAAGCGCCTGCGGGGT
>NZ_JBIVOP010000007.1:0-216719 GCF_044754175.1 Neobacillus sp. NPDC093127 | reverse complement strand
TGCATGTATTAGGCACGCCGCCAGCGTTCGTCCTGAGCCAGGATCAAACTCTCCAAGAAAGTTGATTAGCTCATTTGTTACGTTGGCTTAGTTTTATAAAAAAACTAAAAAATATTGTTTGTTGACGTTTTTGTTTGTTTAGTTTTCAAAGAACAAAACTTCTACTATCCGCCTCCTAATCTATCAATTAGCGGCGTTTATTATCTTAATAATATTTTTCCACCCTGTCAAGCTACTTTTTTAAAAATTGATTGCTTATTAATTCAGCAAAAATATAATATTTCGTAACAGCGACATTAACTATCATACTATCCCAAATCACTTTCGTCAACTATTAATTCTTTGCTATTTGAATTCCTTCCCTAAACACTTTCATCTTTTTATAAAAAAATTCTCCATTCTCAAAGCCTATGTCACAATTTATACTCTGGTCAATACATACTAAAGCTAATAAACTACTAAATAGATAGTATAGCAGTTCAATTAAATAAAAATGAATTTAATGAGGTGCGTTAAAAGTGAAACAAACTGTTGTTCAAACCATTGCTGTAACCTTTTTCACATTAATTATGGGTTATGCTTTGAATACCTTCCTAATTCCCCATAAAGTTCTGACTGGTGGAATTGCCGGGGTGGCAATCATTATTAATAATTATCTTCAATTTAACACTGGCTGGATTATACTTGCTATTAATCTCCCATTATTTGTTATCGGCTATATTCATTTAGGAAAAAAGTTTATGTTCTTAACCGTTTATTCAGTCATTCTTTTGTCAGTTTCAATGAAATTGATTCCTATCCATGCTTTTAGCGAAGACATCTTATTATCCAGCGTATTTGGTGGTGTGCTATTCGGATTAAGCGTTGGAGCCAATATTCGCGTCGGTGCTTCAGCTGGCGGTGTCGATATCATTAGTTTAATTTTAGCCAAAAAGAAGGATATGTCAGTTGGCTTTATCATTACTTGTTTGAATTTTGCCATTGTATTTGTTTCAGCACTCGTATTTGGTGTAGATAAAACACTTTATACGCTCTTTGCCATCTTTGCCTCTGGCAGGGCGGTCGATGCCGTTCACACGAATCATACAAAACTAACAATCACGATTGTCACAGATAAATGGAGTGAATTGAGTGAAGCGTTACTGAAATTGCATCCACGCGGGATTACAATGACCGACGCCGAGGGCGTATACTCCCACCATCCTAAAAAAGTTTTAACTACCGTTATCACAAAATATGAATTAGCAGAGACGAAAGAAACGATTAAAAAAAATGACCCCGGTGCATTTGTTCATATTACAAAAGCGATAGAAGTGATGGGAAAATTCCGCAGAGATTAAAAAAAGGTTAATTTCCTTATTTTACGGAAAAAATACTAACGTAAATCAATTAAAAAGGAGATGCCGCTGCTGTGACATTAATTCAGCCGAGAAATGAGGATGACACTGGGTCTGTCAATTCTGCCGGCCAAGACGAACTAGAGAATTCGGGGCAAAAGGAGAAAACACCTGAATTCGATGTAATCGGTACCGCTCTTAACGATATCTAGGTTTTAAAAAATCCTTTACAAAAAGAGAGTCCTCCCTTCTTGCAAAGGATTTTTTTATTTTTTTATAGCCTTTAACACGATGGCTTCCCCTTGAAAGGAAATCACATGATTATTTTCAATCACAATCCTAAATTTATCTTTTACTTTTTGGGAAGCCCCGAGGATGTGCTCGGATAATTTGTCCATTTCACTTTGAGGTAAATTCATCCGCTTACACCATGGTTCAAAACGGAAGGTTTTTTCAAAACGATGCCACTCGCTTATTTCAAAACCGGTCATTTCCAGCATTCGAAGCCATTCGGTTTTTTTCCAGGCCCGAAAGTGACTGTAATCCCGCCATTTTTCTATTGTGTTATAAAATAGATCATAATCATCATTTTCGGGAACAACATTGTCATCAAGCAAAAATTGGCCATTGGATTTTAGAACGCGATAGACCTCTTCGACAAATTTATTTACATTCGGAAAATGATGCGGGGCAATTCGGCAGGTCACAATCGCAAAGGCTTCATTAACAAATGGGAGCTGTTCCGCATCAGCTTGTTTGAATTCAACATTTTGATGTCCATTTTCATTAATAAATGTTTCTGCCTCCCGCAACATTTCAGCCGTCAAATCTACTGCAATTACTTTTTTAACGAACGGAGCAAAGGCGTTTGCTGTATGACCGCCGCCTGTCGCAATATCAAGCAGCTCTTCTTCCCCATTAATCGCCGCCATCTGCACTAACTTTTGTAAGTCCTTCCCGTCTTTATGAATTGTGCTGCTGACGTAGGAAGCCGCACTTTTTCCAAATTGCTGCTGCACATCATTTTTGATATCCATGATTCATTCACTCCCCGAAATTTCCTTTGTACTGTAACTATAAAACAGAAATAACATAAAGAAAATTACGGGTTTTTTATAATTTAACATAAGAAAATGTTATCACCAAACATTATTGAATTTCCAGAACTACCGGACAATGATCACTTCCCATTATCTCGCAATGAATATCAGCATTTTTTAGTCTCTTTTTCATTGATTCGGATACAATAAAATAATCAATCCGCCAGCCAATATTCCGCTCGCGTACCTTATTCATGTACGACCACCACGTATAGGCGCCTTCTTGATTTGGATAAAAATAACGATAGCTATCCACAAATCCTTCAGAAAGCAAGGCGGTCATTTTTCCTCGTTCTTCATTAGTAAACCCTGAATTACCGACATTGGATTTTGGATTACGCAGGTCAATTTCTTGATGGGCGACATTAAGATCGCCACAAAGGATGACGGGCTTAATGGCATTTAATTCTTGCAAATGTTGTAGAATCCTATCTTCCCATTCAAGGCGATAACCAATTCTCGCCAAGTCACGCTGTGAATTCGGTGTATAAACATTGACGAGAAAAAACTCAGAAAACTCTAACGTAAGGATTCTTCCTTCTCCTTCCGATTCTTCATTTCCTACACCATATCTAACCGAAATCGGTTTAGCCTTCGTAAAAACAGCCGTTCCGGAATAGCCTTTTTTGAGGGCATAATTCCAAAATTGGTGGTACCCTTCTAATTCCAAGCTGATTTGTCCATCCTGTAATTTTGTTTCCTGTATGCAGAAAATATCCGCATCAACATCATGAAAATAATCCAAAAAACCTTTTTTCACGCATGCCCTGAGGCCATTAACATTCCATGAAACTAATTTCATTTTTTCCGTTCCTTCTCCCTTGCTGACTTTGTCACTAATTAAATTCATTTTAATTTAAATAATAAATTTCAGCAAAAAAAGCGACTCGCGGCCGCTTTTTACTGTGGTGATAATAACTTTTCCGTTAATCTGTATGAAAATAGATATGAGACTGGCACAATTTTGATATTCCGCTTATCAAGCTCATCTTTTGACTTAAAAATTCCAAGGGAGCAAACTTTTCCAGTCACCCCTACATGCCCAATCGCAATTCCTGTTCCCTTCATTTCAGTTACCTTTGCCAAGCGGATCATTTGTCTAAATACATAAGAAGATGAGGAGATGTCATCAAGAAATACATCTCTTTTTAAGAGGGGTACGCCAAGTTCATTCGCAATTTCCGGGAATTTTGATTTTGGGCTTGTACCGCTATCGATAATATAAAGACTTTTTTCTTTTGCCACTTCTACAATTGCTCGGACAATTTCTTTGTTTTCAACGGCACGAGACCCCATATGATTGTTAAGCCCGACTGCATGTGGCACAGTCATGATTGCCTCGTTTACGCGCTGTTTAACTTCTTTAGGAGAAAGGTCCACTGTTATCGGCTTTGGTCCAAGCCATGATCGTTTCCCTCGTTTTGGCTCCATTGGCAGGTGAATCATGACTTCAAAACCATTTTTATGGGCCCAATCGGCATGTTTTCTTGAGTTTTCGGTGAATGGCATAACCGCAGCGGTAATTGGAATATCACCTTCTAAAAAGTCGCGTACTCCACCAGTACCGCCGCCAAAGTCATCAATGATAATGGCAGCTCTCAATTCTTTCGTTTCACTTTTTTCGGCAGCATTTACTTGAAATGAAATCAATAGCATGGGAATAAACATGAACGGAAACCTTTTCATAATTACCTCCAAAAGTAATCTCTTTCAAGGTAATTTGCCCACAATATGCTGCATAAATTCTAAAAAATGTATCTAAAAAAGAGAGCTATTTCAGCTCCCTTATCCTACTTATTCAGCATCAAAAACCTTAACTTCGACCATTTTGTCGCCATTTCTCATTGCCTTTGCAGCTTCTAAACCAGATGTCACTTGACCAAACACGGTATGAACCCCGTTTAAGTGCGGCTGTGATTCATGAACGATAAAGAATTGGCTTCCCCCTGTGTCTTTTCCTGCGTGAGCCATTGATAGTGATCCAGGAATATGTTTGTGCGGGTTTCCTTCTGTCTCACATTTAATTGTGTAACCAGGACCGCCTGTTCCACGACCTTCTGGGCAGCCCCCTTGGCTTACAAATCCAGGAATAACACGGTGGAAGGTTAATCCGTCGTAGAAACCTTTGTTTACTAATGTTTCAAAGTTCTCAACTGTTCCAGGTGCTTCATTTGGAAATAAATCAAACTCAATCTTATCTCCGTTTTCCATTAATATGTATCCTTTTTTCGCCATTTCCAACACTCCTTATGTAAAAAATTCATTTTAATCATACACTTTTCAAAAAAGAAAAGAAAGTATTGGCACTTTTGACCATTATCTTTTTACTATGGTTGTGGTAAAATATTATTAAGGCTCCCTTCCGAACATTCGCTTGTTGCGGGACACTTAACCACTGTACGGACGGAAGGGAGCCCCCAACAAAAAGCCGGGACTCTTCCCGGCTTTTTGTTTTATTTATCTAACCATTGATAATATCCAGAAATAATCGACAGAAACAGGAAGTACCCAAAAAACGTGTACAGATGCTCCCACTGATTGGAATGAACAAAGAAGCCAAGCTCTTCCGCAAATTTTTCAATAATGGGCATTAATAAGCTGGCAAATAAAATCAGACCTGCCCTTCCCCATTTATTCACTTGAGAAGTGCAATAAACAAAAACAAGCACGAAAATAGGCAGTCCAATTAGCGTAAAAGCAATATTGACGGAAAAAATCTCAGGGAGCGGTCTTACCGGAAACTGATACATTTGCATCCCAACAAAATAAAGGTCTAAATACGTTCCAAGCAAGGTGCCGAGGACCATACAAGCAAAATAATTCTTATTCCAAAAAGTTAATCGTTTTTTTGGCAAGGGCTGCAACCTCGAGCCGTTCAAGTGTTTTACAGTATTCATTTCTTATCTCCCCATCTATCGGATCGTCATCATCCACTAAATAATCCACAACCCGCCAGTCATCAAACCAATCCCCCTTTTCCGCTTCCCGCTGGCTGACATTTTTCCAGGCATTTTCAAGTCTTGGACTATAAAACCTTTTTGCTCCTTTTCTAAGCTGGCATGCTTTTAACCGAATCGGATAGGTAAAGCCTGGAAGTCCTTCCTTGATATTATTAAAGAGATGCGGCCAATAATCTTTTCTTGAACCCGTATGCGGATGACTTTTTGCCCACTCCACAGCCCCCTTTAGAAAATCATTATTTTTAAAGAGGACAGAATATAACCTTTTTCCAAGTAATATCCGTTCGTTTACGGATTCAAATTGATGAAGTGTCTGTCCCGCCAGCTCCCCGTCATCATACGGAAAAAGAATGTGATTAAATGACAGCAGGTCCTGGAGCATGAATTCAAACTTGTTTAACACTTCCTTCTGATAAACCGGATTCTGAACCACTCTTTTTTCCAAGTAGCTTTGTTCATTTATGACTAGGGCAATACAAAGAATATAGGTATCCTGATTACTCCAAAAATGGTTCCAAATCGTCTCCATGAACGTCGAGATATTTAAATAAGTTAATAAGTAAAACAAGGGTTTCTTTTGTTTTAAGCTTTCCTGATAAAGCAGGAATTGCGGATAGACGTCTTGAAATATCAGCCAGTTGCCGCGCTCTAAAAAGTGAAAAAACGAATTTCGTTCCTTTTTAGACAACAAACGAGTAAGAAACTCCCCCTTTAAATCCGTCATATTCCAACCGCCATTCCGGGAAACCATATGTCCTAAAAACGCCCATTGGATTTCCGGATAGAGCAAATAAAAATCCAGATAGGCCTTCGTTCTCGTGACATTGTTTAGATTATGTTCCCCCGTCACAACTCTTATTTTTTCTAATAACTTCCGATCGTTTAAAGTTAAATGATGGGAGGTAACAAAGTTGTTGCTGCTTTTTTTCTTTAGTTCATCCCTAATGTCTACAAGTGGTGCTTTTTCGTGACTTCTCGCAAAAAAAATGATAGTTTCCCCCCTTAAGAATTCTCCTTGCCTAAACTGAATATGTATGAATTGAGAATACTTTCTGGGAGAGGAATGATTACCTGAGATGTTCGATACTAGGAAAGGCATGGAATGGATCATTAACGCGCTTAGAAAAGACCAATCTCCCGACGGCTCGTGGGACTATCCATTTGATACAGGGATTTCTACTGATGCTTATATGATCATTTTATTACGGACCTTGGAGATAAATGATGAGGAATTAATTCAAGGGCTTACAAAGAGGATTTTAAGCAGACAGGAAAAGAATGGGGCTTGGAAGTTATTTTTTGATGAAGGCGACGGGAATGTAACGGCAACCTTGGAGGCCTATTACGCCCTCCTTTATTCAGGATATTACCCGAAAAATGACAAGCGGCTCCGGGCAGCGAAAAAATTTATTTTAGCTAATGGAGGGATTAAACAGGCCAGCACGTATACAAAAATCATGCTTGCTTTAACTGGACAACAAAAATGGCCGGCATTTTCCCCGTTTCCGATTGAGGTGATTCTATTACCAGAGGTGTTCCCGCTCAATTTCTATTCCTTCTCTGTTTTTGGGAGAGCAAACTTAACACCAATCATGATTCTTGCAGAAAAAAAATTATCAATCAGGACGGCTAACAGTCCGGACCTCTCAGAATTACATTTACACCGGGATGAGGAGGACGCATGGATTCGCTCCACCGAAATGCGCTCGTTGTTATCTTTTCTAGACGATGGTGTAAAAAGTTTAATTGGCATTCCTAAAGAACTTCGCCGGTTAGCGATTGAGCGGGCGAAAAAGTATATGCTCAATCACATTGAAGCAGATGGGACCTTCTACAGTTATTACAGCTGCACCTTTTTAATGATCTTCGCCTTGCTTTCATTAGGGTATAAGAAAACCGACCCTGTTATCTTAAAGGCAATTGAAGGTATAAAGTCGATGAAATGTGAAATCAACGGTTTGCCCCATATGCAGTATACAACAGCCAACGTCTGGAACACTTCATTGATTGGCTTTGCCCTGCAAGCTGCGGGAATCCCTACAACAGATCCGATGGTGGAAAATGCCAATCGATACCTCCTCGAGCGGCAGCACCATAAATTCGGCGATTGGGTGATTCATAATCCCAATACTTTACCAGGCGGCTGGGGCTTTTCCGATGTGAATACCATCCTGCCTGACGTTGATGATACAACCGCCACTCTTAGATCGATTTCGAGAATCGTTCCAACCGAACTTTCTGCCTGGGAACGGGGGATCAACTGGACGTTTTCGATGCAAAACGATGACGGCGGCTGGCCGGCTTTTGAAAGAAATACGGATTCAAAGCTGGTTGAATTTTTACCGCTTGAGAAAGCTGAATTCCTTCTGATGGACCCTTCTTGTGCCGATCTTACCGGAAGAACGTTAGAGTTTTTCGGAAACTATACGAATCTCCCTAAAGATCACACTGCAATTAAAAAAGGGATCAAGTGGCTGATGAAGGATCAAAAGCGGGATGGTTCTTGGTATGGCCGCTGGGGTATTTGCTATCTTTATGGAACATGGGGCGCTATAACAGGACTATCAGCTGTTGGGGTACCGAAAAATAATCCAAGCATTCAAAAGGCGGCCAGTTGGTTACAGGGCATCCAAAACGAAAATGGCGGCTGGGGTGAATCGTGTCATAGTGATAGTAAGAAAAGGTATATACCGCTGCGCGCAAGTACTTTAACACATACCTCATGGGCGCTGGATGCCTTGATCACCGTGTCAGAAAAACCAACATCTGAGATTCGCAAGGGAATTCAATATTTATTAGATTCTCTCGATAAAGAGGATTGGACCACTGCCTACCCAAAAGGGCAGGGCATGGGAGGCGCCTTTTATATTCACTATCACAGCTACCGCTATATTTTTCCACTGCTGACATTAGCACACTTTCAAAAAAAATTTGAACAAAAAGAAAAAACATCGACGGTTTAGTGTCCCCGTCGGTGTTTTTATTTAGATATTATGGCCGGTAACTTCTTATAGATATCGACCATTTCTTCCAGCCGCATCCTAACTAACCCACTTGAGGAAGGAGCAACAAAGTCAATCGTCCCCGGCACTACCGCCCCTGCCTGGACTCCCCATGGAACTGTTTTCCGGCCGCTATATTGTTGATAAACCCCTTTTCCGACAAAACAAATGACTTTGGGCATAAATCGGTGGATCTTCTCCTTTAAAATCTCTCTTCCCGCAATGTATTCTTCCTTGGTAATTTCATCGGCTGCTTTCGTTGGTCTTTGAACGATATTAGAAAAACCAAATCCCAAGTCTAATAGCGCTGCATCCTCATGAGGCTCATACTTGCGGTCCGTCAAGCCCGCTAAGTGAATAATTTTCCAAAACCGATTATTGGGATTGGCATAATGATGCCCAAGCTCACTGGAACGAATACTCGGGTTAAATCCAACAAATAAAATCTGCAAACCTTCTTTTAGATGATCACTAACCGGGTTCATGATTTCTCCCTCTTTTCCTCCAATAAGGATTTCTTTTTATTTTACCCTATTCAAGTTGTTGGAGTAATCCCATTTCGAAAGGAAGTAATAATAGTGGCCAGCAAGCCAACAATCGCAACAATGATCAACGAATAAAAAAATCGTGCATCCTGAAGGAGAAGGAGCCCAGTAATGATGATCACCGTGTCAGTAGCAAAGATAATCACACCTACATTCACTTTTGACCATTTTGCGATTAATAGGGCAAGCAGGTCCATTCCGCCCGGACTGATATGGGATCGTAACATGACCCCTACCCCAATTCCAATGATTATAGCTCCGATAATCACACTGCAGATAATCGGCAGCTGGATAGTCCCATTTAATGGCAGCAAAATTTCAATCATCATACCTGAAACGATGGCTCCCATCAATCCATTAATGAAATATAATGGGTCAGCCTTATAAGCAAATAAGTACACAGGTATATTTAGGAGAATAAACATTACTCCAGCTTTCAAACCCCATATATAGTTCAGCAAAAGACTGATACCAAAAAAACCCCCATTAATCAAATGAAAAGGAAGAATGAAACCGTTTATTCCTACCCCAATCAGCGTGCTTCCAAATCCGATTATTGCCAATCTCTTCAACATATTATCAGCCCTTGTCCACGTTCATTATTACACTAATATGTTTAAAATAGCTAGTTCATTCGATGTGGGGGTGATTTAAGAAAAATAGAGCCGCTTTTGGCGGCCCCATATAAATAAAAAAGGTTAATATTCATCTAATTGGAGGTAAAGATCTTCACATTCACTTTCCCTTAGCTCGATTACACGATAAATTCTTTGCAGCTTTTCCAATTCATTTTCAGCTTCAAGCTGTTGTTTTAACTTATGAATTTCAGCTTCGATTTTCTCTATCTTGTCTTCAATTTTATTTATATTTAATTCTTCTTCCACTTTCCTCACTTTTTGCGGCTTGATTTTATTTTGCACAGCCCGTTCAATCGGCTTTACCTCAAGCTCGTTCAGCTTTGTTTTTGCCCAATCATAATTTCCAGCGAAAGAGTGAACCGTCCCATCCTGAAGCCAATAGATTTTATTAAACAATTTATTGAGAAAATAACGGTCATGGGAAACGGCTAAAATCGTGCCATTAAATTGTTCCAAGGCTTCCTCGAGTACTTCGCACGAATCAACATCCAAGTGATTAGTTGGTTCATCCAAAATTAGCAGATTGATATCCTGGTACATCAATTGCGCAAGGCGCAGCCGCATCCTCTCACCGCCGCTTAGCTGGTTTACCTTACGAAACACTGCTGGACCGTAGAATAAAAATCGCGCTAAAATATGACGGGCCTCTCCTTCATTTACAACAACTTCAGAGCGAAATACGTCAATGAGTTGTTCATCGCCAATATCCTCGAACACATGCTGTGATAAATAGCCAATCTTTACATTGCTTCCAACCTTTACGACTCCGCTATCTGTTTCGCATTCTTTAAGAATCATTTTTAAAATAGTGGATTTTCCTGTACCGTTTTCACCGACAATCGCCGTTCGATCCTTATATTGGATGTGCATATTCACATGGTCAAATAGGGTTCGAATTCCAAAGCGCTTCGAAACATCTTCCAAAACGATAACATCCTTACCACTCCGATTATTCGCTTCAAAATCAATCGCCATTTTTTTAACATCGATTTTTGGGCGATCAAATTTTTCGATGCGATCAAGCGCCCGCTGCATATTAGTTGCACGTTTATGAAGGGCTGCACTTGGCGGATTCGCCCTGTTAGCCCAGTCTCGCAGCCGCTTTATTGCTTCTTTCATCTTTTTTATTTTTCGCTGTTGTTCTTGAAACTCCTGAAATTCGCGTAAAAGTTTTTCCTCTTTCTCCTTTACATAGCCGCTGAAATTCGTATGGTACAAATCAATTTCACCATCCTCCATCTCCAGCACTTTTGTCACGACCTCGTCTAAAAAGTAACGATCATGGGAAATCAAAATTATTGTTCCTTTGTAGTCTTTAAGAAAGGAACCCAGCCATTCAATCGCCATCAGGTCGAGGTGATTCGTCGGCTCATCCAGTAATAGTAATTCTGGATTTTTTAATAAACTTAACCCAAGCCCGACCTTCGTTTTTTCTCCACCACTTAATGTGGAAAACGTTTTATCAAGAAGGCTGGTAATATTCAAACCGTTAGCAATCCGCTCTAACTGCGCATCCATTTCATAGCCGCCATTAAGGATAAAATCATCCTGGAGCTTTCCATATTGCTCCATTAATCTTTGCAGCAAATCAGGGTCCAATTCATGCCCCATTTCCTTTTCTAATTGTCGCAGCATCGTTTCCGTTTCCGTCAAATGATCAAAGGCTGTTTTTAAAACTTCCTTGGCAGTTAATTCATGAAAGTCAGGAATCTGTGCTAAATAGCCGATTTTCAGTCCCTTTTTCCAATGAATAACCCCCTCGTCTATAGTTTCCTGATTGGCTAACAGTTTTAATAATGTCGTTTTTCCGCCGCCGTTACGACCGACAAGGCCAATCCGGCTTCCTTCTAGCACTTCAAATGATAAATCTTTAAAAATGATATTACCGCCAAATGATTTCGCTATATGATTTACACTACAAATAATCATGTTCATTCTCCTCACTAATAATAATTAAGATGAACATCTCTCCAACGTAAAAAAAGCCGCAGGCATCTTTAATAACCCGCAGCTTGTATATTTGGGCATGAAAAAAGAGTGCATGGACGCACTCTTTACATACCTAATTATAGTGGGTAAAGAGATGTGTTATCGTTCCATATTCACAATGAATTTTCGTAAAAAGGGCAGACTCCCCCCTTTGAAAACTACATCATGAAAAATTGCACGATAAATAGTAAGGGCTTCAAGCCACTGTAAGCGTGCAAAAATAGAACATTTCATCTCTTATCCACCTCCGTTTCCAAATAAGTTAGTTTCATTGTAATTTTTTCCGGTCAAAATAGCAAGACCATTTTAGCTGAATTGTCTAAAGTTTCAAATTCAGAGCGAAAAGAGCGAACATCTCCTGTTCGCTCTTTCGTTTAATGGTCTTATTGAAATTTTAGAGTACTCAGGCCCCTTTATTAGCAGATAATTTTGCCTTCAAAGTAATCAATTTGCCCTCGCGATACACTTCAAATTTAATCTCATCACCGGTCTTCACTTTTGAATATAAATATTTTCGTAATTCCGATGAATTAGCTATTTTCGTTCCATTCATCGAAACAATGACATCCTTCGGCTGGAATCCGGCCCGGGCTGCGGTTGAATTAGGATCAATATTCATTACCAGCACACCCTGCTTCACGTTGTTTGGAAGGCTTTGCCAATAAACTTGCGGAACTTGGTCAAGATCGGCAAGGCCGACACCAAGATACGGTCTGTCAACTTTGCCGCTTTTGATTAATTGGTTCACGATGGGAATCAAATCATTACTAGGAATCGCAAAGCCTAATCCTTCGACACCACTCTCAGAAATTTTCAGACTATTAATGCCAATTACCTGTCCCTGTGGATTAATTAAAGCGCCGCCGCTGTTTCCAGGGTTAATTGCTGCATCCGTTTGAATAACATTGGTCTCCCAGTTTCCTGCCGAAGTCGAAACAGGAATGCTGCGGTCGACGGCACTGACAATTCCCTGTGTAACTGTCCTTGAAAGGTTAAGGCCAAGCGGGTTCCCAATCGCAAAAACCTGATCCCCGGGGCGAAGTTTTGCAGAATCCCCAAAATCAGCCGTTGAAATAACATATTTTGCCTCAATCTTTAATACAGCAAGATCAGTTAAGGCGTCTGTTCCAACCACTTCCGCCGTTGTTTTTTGACCGTCATATAAAGAAATCTCCAGCTTCGAAGCCCCCTCGACTACATGATTATTTGTAACTATAAAGGCAATATCATTATTTTTTTGAAAAATAACCCCGGAGCCGGAACCTGCTTGAACACTTTGCCCTGAACTAGAATTTCCCCAAACATCGTTATTTTGCTGCTGCTGGAAGTTAACAACGCCGACAATTGCCTTGGATACTTTTTCAACAGTATCAGCAATCGAACCATTTGAGGCCATTGCTGGCTGCGCTGATACTGGCTTGACTGGATTATCAGAACTGCTCGTCACTTGATTCTCCACATTCGGATAAAAGCTTTTTATGTAATCCGTGTGCGGAAGAATCGTTAACGTCAATACTGAGCCAATTACTCCGGCTGCAAGTGTAGAGGCAAATCCTTTTAGATTCCGTTTTTTAGGTTTCTCTTGCTCAACCTGGCTCGTTATTCGGGTTTGTTCGGAAACTGGCGGAACCGCTGCTTCCTCTAATCTAACCGCTGCTTTTGAGTCTGCACTCTTGCCTGCATTGACGGAATCAACTGGCTCGACTGTGAACTCAACATCGACTGCATTCCTATTTCCCTCCCTATTCTCGAAATCGCTTGGATCATTAGAAAATGCTTCTGTATGGGTACTATCCGTTATCTCAGATGAATTTGTTTGATCTTGTTCGAATTCATTTTCATTTTTATAATCCATCTTGATCATTCTCCTTTAGGATTGCTATTTGTTATTCTATAATCCTTACTTTAACCGACAAATTTTAACAAACTATTAACAAACTTTAACGACTTTAGGAATTTAATAAGAAATTATCTTGAATTAGCAATGTAAAAAGCCGCAGGCTTTATCCCGCGGCTTTCAAGTAATTATTCATTCTTAATGCGAATGACAAATTTTGTACCTTTTCCCTCTTCACTAGACACTTCAATGTCACCGTTATGAAGGAGAACTAGTTGTCTTACAATCGACAAACCCAGCCCAAATTCACCATAGGGATTACTGGTTCTGGAGATATCTGCTTTATAGAATCGACGCCAAATGTTTTCAATCTCGGTTGAATTGATGCCAATTCCGGTGTCTTCCACCTCGATAATCGTATCGTTCTGCTCGGTTCTTCCCCGCAGCCAGATGGTCCCGTTTTCAGTAAATTGAATACTATTTTTGGTGATGTTAATTAAAATTTGCACAAGGCGATCATAATCGGCGTTCACCATTACATCTGGTGCGGCATCAACAACAATTTGATTATACTTCTCTTCCGCCTGAAGCATCAATTGTTCCTGAATGATTTCCAGCACTTCCAAAAGCTGAATTTCTTCTTTAAAAAGCTGGATTTGATTCGAGCGGATTTTCTCATAGTCTAGGTTTTCATTGACTAGGCGAATCAATCTTTTTGCTTCGTGGCTAACTAGGTTGATTCCCCGCTCTTTGTCTTCTTCGGGAATCATGTTATTCTTTAACCCTTCAATCACGCCGCTAATTGTCGTTAACGGTGTCCGCATCTCATGAGACACATCGGCCATAAACTGCCGTCTGCGATTTTCAAGACTCTCAATTTCCTCCATTGAGGCGTTTATTTTATCGACCATATGATTAAAATCATTGGCTAATTCACCGATTTCATCAAAATTAGAAGAATGTACATGGACATGGTAATTCCCTGCCGAGACAAGCGAGGTTGCCTCACGCAGACGTTTTATCCGGTTCACATGAATTCTTGATAAATACCAACTAAACAAGAACGATACACCAAGGGCGATTAAGATGGTATAAAGCAAAAATTGATTGATTCGGTGGATCATCACACTTGACCCGCTTATCGGGGAAGTTAATAAAATGCCGCCAATAAATGTCCCGTGGTCTATAAAGGGTAAGACAACAAAGGTCACACCTTCTTGGCCAAACCTTTTAAAATCACTGTTTACCACTAGCGTTTGGCCCTTGGATATTTTATCCCAATCAGAAGAGGATAACCCGCTAATCCTCTGAGAAGGTCTTCCCACGCTATAAAGAACTGCATCCTGATCAAACACACTAAAACTCATTTTTCTTGCAGCTAATACATTACTATATTGTTTAAAAATTTGCGGCTGATAATCACGAGGGCTCTCTTCAATATCTGACAAGATTGCCTTTCCATAAGTGATTAACTCTTCTGCTTTGTTCTCATAAACTAAATTTTCAAGATAATGGGCAAACAACAGGCTTAAGATTAAAAACGCAACGATAATGATGCTAATATGGCTGAAAAACTGTTGATAAAAATACTTAAATTTCATCTGTTTTGCTTGCTTCATCAAACTTATACCCTACTCCCCAAACAGTATGGAAGAATGGCTGCGACGCAGTTTCTACTTTTTTCCGGAGCCGCTTAATGTGCACATCAACAGTCCGTTCATCACCGTAAAACTGATATCCCCACACTCTTTCTAGCAGCTGCTCTCTTGAGAATACCTGCTTTGGATGCTCCACCATATAATAAAGTAAATCGAACTCTTTTGGTGTTAGATTTGTAACGGGCGTTCCGTCAACAAACACTTCTCTCGTGATTTTATTAACGTTAAAATGTTCGGTTTGCAGAAAACCCTCCATCTCCTTCGGTGCCTGGTTTTGGAAACGGCGGGTTACCGCCTTAATTCTTGCCATCAGGGTAAGAGGACTAAACGGTTTCGTCACATAATCATCTGCCCCCATCTCAAGGCCAAGCACTTGGTCTGATTCACTATCCTTCGCTGTTAACATAATAATCGGAACGGCAAACTTTTCTTCTCGTATCTTCCGGCAAATCGTCACGCCATCCATTCCTGGAAGCATCCAGTCAACAATAAGGGCATCCCATGTCCCGCTTTTAAAGCGCTTATAGCCTTGGACGCCATCATTAACAAACTCGCCTTCAATTCCTTCTTTGGCAAAAAACATCTCAATCATCGAGCAGACACTTTTATTATCCTCAATCACTAATATTTTCAACATACTTCAACTCCCAGCATAGAAACTCACATCTTTAGTGTAATCGAATTTATAGCTATATCAAACCATCTGCCTAAATCTTCTCGACAATTTAATACTTTGTTCATAGTTTATTAATAGATGTGGTGCGAGCTGAGTCTGGCTTCTAGGTCGGAAGGAAGATAGTGGTTCAGTTCTTCAATCCATTTGAATTCCTTTTAAAATCATTTCGACAAATATTTCAGCTACTTCCCTGTCAGTACAGCTTCCGTTTGGATTAAACCACTGGTAACTCCAATTTGTGATCCCCAAAATTCCAAAGGTAATAATCGCGGCATTTAAATCAGGGCGCAATTCACCATTCTTCATTCCGGATTCGATTAACTCCTCAATGTTCAGCCGGAAACGGTCACGCTTTAGGTCAATTAAGGCGTGGCGCTCAGGACTCAAATTTTTTAATTCTCTAAAAAATATTTTTGCTTTAGGGCCCCGGAGTTTAATGTCGGAAAGCAGCATAAAAACAATCTCAAATAATTTTTGTTTGCAGGAATTCTTCTCGTCTTTAAAAATCCGTTCCTGCTGAACAAGCAATCCATTGATGTATCCTAAATGAATATCCATTAATAATTCTTCTTTACTCGAGAAGTAATAGTAAAATGTCCCCTTTGTCACGCCAAGGGAATCGACAATATCCTGGATTGATGTTTCACTAAATCCCTTTTTTTCAAATAAGCGGATGCTTTGTTCCGTTATTTTTTCTTTCACCTTTATGTCCTCACAATCCATTTTTATACTAACCGGTTGGTATCTCTTTACAACAATTATACTTCCCAAAATGTAAATATTCAAATTCGTTTTTTATTATCCTTAAAAATCTTACGGATATCTCTTAAATGACTTCTTTTGCTTATTCATCACTTCATACGATTTTTCGATAATATCCGTTAGGACATCGCCTTTGTAGATCCTGCCAAGCTTTAATCCCTGTTGATAATACTCGACAATTTCATCAAGTTTTGCAGAGGTTTCCTTCGTGATTCTCACATTTAATTGAATTCTTTCGGTTTCAGTCAAGAAAGACACTCCTTTTTTAATGCTAGCTAATTGCTAGCAGATAACTATTTCATTGTTATTATTCGCTAGTATACTATAATCCTTCAAATTTTTCATCAAAATAAAAAAATGGCCCTCATTTAAATTCTTCTCATCCTTGTTACATGAAATGGCAAACATCTAGCAATATTATAACAAGGGAGGTGTGCTGAATGATTTTATCTTGGATATTTGCAGCAGCGCTGGCTGCACAACAAATACATGCTCCAGACAGTTTAACCATTACCAAAGACGGCCAAAATGTGACAAACATCAATCGGTTAGATTTTTCTTTTCCATATACTGATTTACCAATTATTGATTCCAACAAATACAACCAATTTTTGGACAAATTAGATAAACAATTTGCGGTCCAACCGGAAAATGCCATTATTGATCGGAATGGAACTATTTTAGCTGAACAAGTTGGCTATCGAATTCATCGTCAGGCCTTCACGGAACAATTCTATATTTACTATTTTTCACATAAACAATCCCAATTGGAAATTCCCATGCTTACTGTTTATCCTAAAGTAGATAGTGAATTGCTTAGTAATATCCGCAGTTTGCGTATTGGCCGTTATGTCACTTCTTTCAATTCGCATAACAAAAACCGCTCTACCAATATTGAATTAGCAGCAAAAGCGATTAATAATCATGTCGTCTTTCCTGGAGAGGTGTTTTCTTTTAACAAAGTAGTAGGTAAACGGACAGATGCACGGGGCTACCTGCGGGCTAAAGTGATTGTCAGAGGCGAGTATGCTGAGGACATTGGCGGAGGTATTTGTCAGGTTTCCTCAACACTCTTTAATGCTGTTGATAATGCCGGGCTGAAGATTGTCGAACGATTTTCTCACAGTCGGTCTGTCCCCTATATTCCACCAGGGCGTGATGCAACTGTTAGCTGGTATGGACCAGACTTTGCATTTAAAAATAATTATTATCAGCCAGTGTTAATCCAAGCAAGAACGCTTGGCCATTTATTAATCATAAAGCTCTATTCTGCCGAAAACATCGAGTACATACCGCGGAAAGTACCCTCCGCCATAAATTAACAAAAGTCCGCTAAGAATGCGGACTTTTTTAATTATTGTTTATTTTTATTTAAGGCACTTGTTAAAAGCTCTTCTGAAAATTCGGTTAAGGCTGCATCATCCATCTT
Source organism: Neobacillus sp. NPDC093127 (assembly GCF_044754175.1). NCBI lineage: Bacteria > Bacillati > Bacillota > Bacilli > Caryophanales > Bacillaceae > Neobacillus > Neobacillus sp. NPDC093127. The sequence goes on along the minus strand of NZ_JBIVOP010000007.1, from coordinate 198,786 downwards.
ATTAAAATTCATCTTTGAGGAAAAGTTTTTTACTGCATTTTGTAAAGGAAGTGCTAAGTCTTTACGCCTTCCTCTTCCTCTAGCTGCGCCAAAAACGGCCGCGCCTAAGCCGATCCCCACGAGAGATGCCCACATTGCGCCCCTGCCTTTTCGTTTCGGTGCAAATAATTTAATAAACGGCTGCCTCCTAATGTCCCTCATCAACAGCACTCCTTCCGCAAATATGGAAATTGGATTTTACCCCTTTCCATTTGCTTAATTTGTGCATTTTCAGCTGAAAATATGTTTTAAAAACTGTTTTTGCTTTGTTACTTACTGGAAGGATTTTGACCATATAGATGGTAAAGTTTTTCTTTGGATAAAAATAAATAATTGAGACTATTGGTATGAAAGTTTTTGATGGAGGAACTAGAGATTAAGGAAATAGGCAGCTGGCCCAGCTTTTTAAAATATTTATACCAGCGGTTACTCGGAGGATAACATTCAAAGCCTAATGACCTAATCCCCTTATTAATTGTAGTAATTCCAATAATCCCTTTAATATTAGACTCCTCAGGGTGGTCTTTCAGATAACTTGCAAGCAAAGGCATAGAGCTTAGAACTAGCTTATACATCAGCCTTGCCCTCATTAAATCATTTTTTATTTTTTTAAATTCATGTAATAGCCTAATATTATGCAAATGAATTTTTAATAAACAATCGTTTCTGTTTATCTTTGTACCATCGGCAAGAGTGAAATTCCCACCTTTGTATTTGGTAATTCGAACCCGAAATACGGATTGGTTATTTGGGTCATCATTAATATAATGCAAACGGGAACATAAATAAAATAGCGGGTCTATAAGCTTCCAGATCCATAATATTGTTAGACGTAAAATCATCTTAGAGTCACTCCCTTAACGGTCTTCATCCATAGGATGATAAAGATGTTTCGTTTTTAGTTTGGTAATCTAAGGATATGTATCGGATATGAAAAAAAGCCGGTAATTAGCCCGGCTTTAAGAAATTTGGTGTAAGGTAATTTCAGGACGACTGCCAATACGGATATTAACACCTGTCTGACCAAGACCTTCACTTATATAAAATGGCTTCCCGTTGTGATAGTGCAGTCCTTTAATAATGTTCATCCGAACAAGTTTCCCCATCTTCATTAAATGAAATGGTTTTGGCCAATGGATTTGTCCGCCATGAAAATGGCCAGATAACAGGTAATCAAAAGTGTAGTCCTTCATTTGCAGAACCACGTTTGGATCATGTGTCAAAACAAGATTATAACCATTAGGTAAATTTCGATAAGATTCTTCAATATTGCTTCGTCCTGAATGATTATCATCAATTCCGATAATATTAAGTGTATCGTCATTAATGTTTAGGGATATATGCTGGTTTTGAAGCGTGATACATCCATTTTCCTCTAAGGTTTGTTTTAAGCAATCGAAATTTTCACCTTTAAGGTAATAATCATGATTACCGAAAACAGCGTAAATCCCAAGTTTTGGATTTATTCTACCTAAAACGTTTAAATATGGAATTAATTTCGGAATACTTTTTTTTCTGTCAAGAAAATCACCCGTTAAGGCAATCAAATCAATCGATTCCTTCGAAACAGATTGATATAATTCCTCGGGTGAAATCGATATATTTTCAAGATGAATATCAGAAAGATGAAGAATATTCAAGTTAGGATGCGCTAATTTGGAGTGAGAAACATTAATCGTATTGATGGCTACTTTCTTTGTATTTTTATAAGCCCGATAGAAAATAACGAATAGAATGATGATGCACATTAGAAAAATCAAAGATATCCCCTCCCACTACTGAGTATAGTAGCAAGAGCAGATACATTATAGTGGTAGTTGATGGGAAATAAAGTTTACATAATATCATTATCGTTAATTTAAAGTTAAACTTAATTAGAAGAGAACCTCTCTCCGCTTCTTATCATACTATGCAAAAAAAGATAAGTGGGTGGAGTCTATGGGAGGATTAACATATATTGATTTCTTAGCCAAGTTTGGTGTTGGCGGTGCCCATCCTGGTGGAATTCCTTTAACCAAGAACATGCTTTCCAGAGAAAATATTACTGAGAACACAGTTATTTTGGATGCAGGCTGCGGCACAGGACAAACTACTGCTTATTTATCCCAGCAGTATAACGCTAACGTATTCGGTTTGGAGCTCAATCCAATTATGCTTGAAAAGGCGAAGGCCCGATTTGAAACCTTACAGCTTCCAATTCAATTATTCCAAGGTTCAGTAGAAGAGCTTCCGTTTGAAGATCATACTTTCGACATTATTTTGTCTGAGTCTGTTTTAGCTTTTGTTAATAAACCGACAGCATTAAGGGAATTTTACCGCGTTTTAAAAAAGGGCGGCCGCTTAATTGCCAACGAAATGACAATAAATACAAAATTAGATTCACTAGAGGAAGCAGAAATCAAGGAATTTTATGGCTTAGATTCATTATTACTTGAGAAAGATTGGAAGCGCTTATTAGAAAAAACTGGGTTTCAAAATATTGAAATACAAACCCAGAAACAAACGATGAGTCAAGGTAATCCGTCCCAAGAATTTAATTTTTCAAAGAACTTTGAACCTGAGCTATTTGATATTCTTAATCAGCACGGAAATATTGTCATCAAGTACCATGATATTTTAAGCTATCGTACTATTTTCTGTACAAAATAAGAAAAGCGCAAGCGCCCTGTTCAGCGGCGTATGGCCTGGAGCGCTCCAACTGAGATAAAGGAAACACGGTGAGCTTCGCTGCCCGATGTTGACTTATCGTAGGGCGGAGCTCGAAGGACACTAGCCGCTAGGGCGCTGGAGCTGGACAATTCTCAAAGTAAAAAATTTATACTTTATCTTTTAATAATATGCTGCAAAGCCCCTTATTTTTCTGATGGGGCTTTTTTACTTTATTAATTAATACATCCCGCCCCTTTTCAAATAAAGGACAAGAACTAGTTCATTTGCCTGTGCAACCAATAACCTCTTTTCATATTTTATAGCAAGTACAAGTTAAAGGAGGCATTTGGCATGAATCTAAATTATGAGCAAGCACGCGGATTAGAGGGCAAAGTTATCAAGGTTCAAAATCATGAAGGAAAATGGGTAATGGCACGGGTGGTCAAGGTAAGAAAAGATGGCCTTGAGGTCGAAGAAGTTAATTCCACAAGCTCTAATGATGGATACGGTTACGGCTTTTGGGGTCGTAGACCGTTTTTCAGACCGTTCTTTGTCCCATTTATTGGTTTTCCATTCTTCTTTTGGTAAGCAAGTATAGCTTAATACTTGCTTTTATTTGCCTATTTTCTCCTCTTCACGACAGTTAATAGGATGAACGCCTTTCTTGAAGTGAATATTATTGACATTTCGTTAAAAAATAACGCTGAAAGGATGGGTGAAGTTATGGATAAAACATTAGGATATCTTAGGGAAATTTTAGCTAACTATACTGATGAACATACAGAGGGCAGACATTTATACCGAAAATTAATGGAAGGCGATTATGCTTCCGAAGGAGCTTTTGTCCGTGATTTAAGCCAAAAGGAAAGTCGTTTTTTAAATAAGATTCTTCCAAATGAAATTAGCTATGCCAAAGAGGAACATGACAAAAAAAGAGCATTTGAACTAAATGAAGTATATGAACTACTTTTTTAACAAAGAAAGATGGCAGAAACTATTCTGCCATCTTTTAACGAAATATTTCATTTTTTGCAAAAAATATTTCCGAGGTAAGCGCACAGTACGACAAATGAAGATAGATATACGGTGCTCATTTCCCTACTAAACGACACAAAACACCTTGAAACTACAAAAATCAATCCTGTCTATTTGCTAATTCCTTCTAATACGACAAATCCACTTTCATCAAGCTGTTAATGAATACCTTTTTTCTTAAATCTTCCGCCGCGTACCTCGGCAATATCCGCAACAGCTAAAAAGGCACTATCGTCATTTTCGGTAACGATTTCCTTCAATTTTGCTTCTTCAAGACGATTGATGACACAAAAAATTACTTTTTTATCGTCACCAGAATAGGCACCCTCTCCATTGATGTAAGTAACACCGCGCCCAAGTCGATTCATAATCGCATCGCCAATTTTTCTGGCGTTATCACTAATGATCCAAACCGATTTGGATTCATCAAGCCCTGTAATGGTAATATCAATCGTTTTGTAAGCGACAAAATAGGCAATCAAGGAATACATAGCCCGGTCCCAGGTGAAAACAAAACCGGCACAACCTAGAATAAAGAGATTAAAGAACATGATGATTTCCCCGACGGAAAAAGGGAGTTTATTATTAAAAAGAATGGCAAGGATCTCAGTACCATCTAAGGAGCCGCCGTAGCGAATAACCATACCTACGCCAATACCGAGTACGATTCCACCGAAAACAGTTGCAAGAAGGATATCTTGGGTAAAGGCTGGAACCGGGTGAAGCAGGGTAGTACCTATTGATAGGACTATAATGCCATATAAGGTTGATAAGGCGAAGGTTTTACCGATTTGTTTGTAACCAATAAAGAAGAAAGGGATATTAAGAATAAATAGGAAAATTCCTAGTTTCCAGCCTGTAATGTAGGAAAGCATGATAGAAATTCCAGTAATCCCGCCATCAATAACATTATTGGGAACCAGGAAGATTTCGAGTCCTACTGACATCAGCGTGGCACCAATCGTTATTAAAAGTATCCGTAGAAAAAGCTTTCGTTTCGTCAATCTGCGATGCTGAATTTTAGCCATAATCGCTTCCTGCTGTTCAAGTATAGTTAATTCTTGTGTTCCTGTCATTATCTTGCCCCTTTCGAAATAGTGTTCTAAATACAGTATAGCGAATTTAGCCATTGTTTTATATAAATATGCCTTAAATTAGTCGATTAGAAAAAGAAACTGCCTGAATTCAGGCAGCCGGTTTGTTTCATTAACTTGGGTCAACCTCGTCGTATGATAGTGTGATAACTCTCGTATATTCTCCGTTGTCAATCTCTTTCTCTGAGGCACTTTGCTCTAATTCTTCCTGATCATCGATTCCCGGAGCAAGTGTTGGCCGATCATTTTGGCTGTCTTTCCTTTTAGACAATGTGAAACACTCCCTTCCGAGAATATTTTCCCAAAAACTTTGGGTAATATACCGGGATATTAAAAACCGCCAAATCTGGAGGCTATTTATTTAGTCCACAATTGGATTTTTGAAATTGTCCTGAACGGGAATATTGTTCTCTTTAATTTTCCCCTCGATTTGCCATTTGTGACTCGACAAGTAGTCATCAAACGGAAGGGTTACTTTACTGCCATCCCTATCCTCAAATTTATATTGATATAAACTAGTGGTGCCTTGGTGGTTTCGATATACAACATTTACTTTGGTGATTTCATCCCATTTATACTCTGTTTCCTTTATGCTTGTTAAGTAATTATAATGAATACCAGCCTCATCCAAGTAATAATAATTGGTAAGGCTAAGGAAAAAAGCCGGTATACTGGCAATCAGTAAGACAGCTATTAGCCATTTGAAAGTACGCCCTTCGAAGCGCTCCCTAAATAGTAAATAAACGGTAAATACAACCGCGATAAATAACATTCCACACATAAAGGTTATATAGGCAGAAAATGGCGTCGAAAAAAACCATTGAGACCGCGAATAATAAACTAGACTTTGAAACGATGCCACCACCACAAACGGAACAAACAAACTGCTTATGTATAAAATAATCGTATATGCTACTAATTTTACATGATGATCCTCTGATGCTTCTCTTCTTTTTAATAACAACAAAAAAATCTCCCCTTATGTATTGATTTTATCTCTCTCCATTTTACCCTATAATTGCCAATATTTAAATTATTTGACGAGAATTATAAGAAAAAGTGGCAAGAAATCAATACTAATTTTTGTAGATTTTATCTGCTTTTAAAAAATTTTAGGATAAGATCCTTTTCTTAAAATACATATCCATTCATTATCTTGGCATACTACTTTTGTATTGAAATTTTTTAAAGAAAGAAGGAATATTTAATGACAGTAGGAACACAGGTAAAACAAGCATTAGCAGGCTTAAAAAGTGCACAGGCAAGCTTTGAAACCTTTGCATTGGCAACAGATAACCAAAATGCCAAACAACTATATCAGCAGGCAGCACAGCAAACTCAATCTGTTCTTGACAGCCTAGAAACACGTCTTCAAGAAATTGTCGCTGAAGAACCACAATACAATCAATAATGGCTTAGAATAGGTTGGCGATTCTGCCAACCCATTTTTCATTTTCCAACAAATCTTCAGCCGCACATAAGAAAGGAGGTCTTTGATGTGACCGTTGCTTCAAATGTAAAACAATGCCTTTCGACCATAAAAGGGATTGAAGCACAATTATCCTCCCTCGCTCTAAATTCTCTTGAAGAGGAAGCAAAGGCCGTTTTCCATGAAACAGCTTTAACGATGGCTGATGTTAAAAAAGACCTTCAATACCGAGTTTTGGAGCTTGAACGCCAGGAACCGCAGTACAAAGGTTCATAACAATTTTGAGGTGAAAAATAATGCCAGGTTGGTTTTTTATAATAACTCGGTCGTTGATTTTTTTGCTGCTCTTATTTATTACAACAAAAATACTAGGAAAGAAACAAATCTCAGAGCTCTCTTTCTTTGAGTACGTTGTAGGGATTACGATTGGAAGTATTGCCGGTGAAGTCGTTACCGGTCTTGAGTCTAACTTGTATCATGGCGCTTTAGCTATTTGTGTATTTGGCTTTATTACTTTCTTGGTTAACTTTTTATCCATAAAAAGCAAGAAATTCAGTGATCTCGTTGAAGGTAAAGGGACTGTTGTTATTAAAGACGGAAAAATATTAGAGAACAATCTAAAAAAAGAAAAGTATACCATTGATGAACTTTCAGCCCTCCTTCGGGCAAAGGATATATTTCGAGTTGCTGACGTTGAATTTGCCGTTTTAGAACCAAGAGGAAATTTAAGCGCATTATTAAAAAAAGAAAACCGTCCACTTACACCAAAAGATTTACAAATGAAAATGGGAAAGGAAAAAGAACCGCAAACCGTCATTATGGACGGAAATATTATGGATGAACCATTAAGATGGTCTGGAAAAGGCAGAGGATGGCTCTATACAGAATTAGAAAAACTAGGAGTAACGCTAGATAATGTCTTTTTGGGCCAAGTGGATTCATACGGTGAACTAACTGTAGACCTTTATGATGATAAAATCCAGGTACCTGAGGCAGCTCAGCGCCCCCTCTTACTTGCGACACTTAAAAAAACCCAAGCTGATTTAGAAATATTTACACTTGCAACCGATTGTGATCAATCAAAAGCAATGTATAAAAAAAATGCATCGATCCTACAGGATGCAATTGAAAAACTTGCGCCTTTTCTTAATGGGTAATGTAAAAATCCTTATCAACCAAGATTGATAAGGATTTAAATTTTTCAGGAGTTTATTGTGTTATCGTTTGTTGTTATTGAAATAGAAGCAGTACTGCTTTTGTTTGAAATATAGCTGTGCAGCACCATCCCCAGCATAACTAATACCATCCCGCACCATGATAAAGCATTTGGGAATAAGGAATTCAAAAGTAACAATTCGCCAATAACTGCGAATAAAACTTCCATGGATTGAGTCGCTTCAACGGCAGCTAATTTTTGCATATCCCCTCTCACAAGATCCGTGGCATGAAAGAAAAGAATCGTTGCGATGACACCAGACGAAATGGCAACCAAGCTGGATTGGATCGTTTGTCCGATGCTGGGTGGTCCAGCTGTTCGTAAACCATACACGGATAGAACTAGCCAAAAAGGCATGCTCGCCAGCGTCATTCCTAATACTCGTTGGAAAACATCAAGGCGCCCCCCGCACAAATCCATCATTTTACGATTTCCCAGCGGATAGGCAAAGGAGGCTAGGATAACAGGAAGCACACCCAAAGAGATTGCCGCAAAGGATAAATGATTGGCCTGCTGCAGCTGCATTAGGATGATTCCAAGCAAAATGATTGATGACATCGCCATTCCTTTAAAAGGAATTTTTCCTTTCAATTGAATGGTACCCTTTTCAGTCATAACCTGTTCGTAAAAGAGCGGCGCCAGCAATGATCCAGAGATAATCGTAATTTGCCATGTAGCTGCGATTAACCACCCAGGTGCATAGGAAGCAGAAAAACAAATCGGTGCATAGAACAAGCCAAACCCAATCGAACTCCATGAAGCCCAAGCAAATGGGCGGCTTTTCATTTCTTTAAGCAATGGTGTAAAGTTTTTTCGTGCAATTACGATGATAAACAGAAATGGAACCATAAAGAAATAGCGTAACGATGCGCTCCAAATCCAGCTGCCGCCTGCTAAATCCATCGACCTGTTTAAAATAAACGTAAAGGCAAAAAAGAAAGCAGCAAAGATACCTAATATTATGGGCCGCATTAAACAATCACCTTCTTACTATCAATATAGTGTTATTTTCTATGAAAAAAGGGAAACCATCAAGTAGTTTCCCGCTAAAAATTAATTTCTTTCCATATTGGACTCGCCAAAAAGATACCTTCTCCCCCTTAGAGCAATAAAAAAGGAACAAATGAACAGGGCAGCTGCAACCTTAAATGTCGTTCGTACCCCAAATTCATCTGTAATCCAGCCCATCACGAGCGACGAAATCCCAAACGCAGCAAAAACAAGAGTTCCCCGAGCAGAATAGACTTTGGCAAGCAGCTGTTCCCTTGCGCTTTTTTGAATGATCGTTGTCTCGGCAACATCCCGGGCCATTTGCGGCAAACCAAACATAAAGGAGACGAAAAGGGCAAACCAAGGAATCGAGGTCATGCCAAACATTAAGGTGATGGCAATTAAACTAAAGGTCGACCAAAGAATTGTTTTTCCTAAATTTCTTTCTACTAGGTAGGAGAAACGATAAATCAGCAGGCCGGCAAACAGCATTCCGGCAAAAAAGGAGCCATTAATAAACCCCCACCAATTCTCTCCTTTATTTAATGCTTCGGAAACATATACAAACAAAATGGCAGCAATCCATACCCCGTTTGCAAAGGTTTCAAGGATGTTCATATAACTGATGGTCCGAAGCTGTTTAGATTTCCAAATGATTCCCCAGCCCTCTTTCAAGGCATCCAAACGAGTTTGGTCCTCTTGAGCTTGGATGTGTACAGCTTGTTCAATTAACCCCATTAAAGCCGTTGAAATGAAATACAAGCTGAAGGTTAACCACAGAATATTACCGGCACCTAAGGATACTAACAGAATACTGCCGATTGGCCAGGCAACCAGCTGGACAATCTGATCGGATATTGAAAGTAAACTATTCGTTTTTACGAGTTTCCCCTCTTCGACCAGACTTGGTACCATCGCATTTCGTGCAGGTGAAGCCCATCCATCTAAAAAAGAAATAAGACAAATGAGCAAATAGATCCAAAACAAGCCTCCCATTTTAAACGTAGCAGCACTTATGGTCAATACAAACAGCAAGATGGTCTTACCGCTTTGTGAATAAAACAAGATTGACTTGAGTCTGTATTTATTAATCACCAATGGTGCCAATAAACCGCTAATCAAAGCTGAAATGGTATTAAAAAACGGAACAAGCGACATATAGGTAACAGAACCGGTCGCATCAAATATCAACTTAATTAAACAGACAATATATAAGATATCTCCCAAGTTGGCAAACATTTGCCCAAACCAAAGAAACCGGAAAGAAGTCTGTTTTCCGACAATAATAGACATAAAACACCCTCACTTTTTATTCAATTGATATGGATAAAAGTAAAGGATTTTACATCGGATTGCCTCCCGTTCATAATGCTTAATTATCTCTCTATTATAGCAAATTTTCGGATAAATCAGGAAACAATATTCTTAAATTCACAATAAAAAAACTTGCACAAAAATTAGATGTGCAAGCTTTTTATTGGGGACTAGGCCGATGAAACAGGCCCATCACTTCAATGGTTTCGGTAATGTTGACGAATGCGGCTGGATCTACTTCGGTAATTAGGTTTTTTACCTCATTCAATTCATACCTGGAAATGACAGTAACCAAAACATTTCGTTTATCATTTGAATAGCCGCCGACTCCGTCCATAATCGTCAAGCCACGATACAAATTGGTCAGTAAATGTGCTCTCATTTCTTGACCTTTTTCTGTAATGATCATTATCGTTAATTTTGCATGATCCGTATAAATGGCATCCACTACTTTACCAGTGACAAAAATGGATACTAACGTATTTAAGGCGGAATCCCAATTAAACAAAAATCCACTTATAACGATGACAACGGCATTCATCCCAGATAGCAGCACACCGATGGGAAAGTCCTTTTTCCTAGCAACAATCATGCCAATAACATCGAATCCTCCAGTTGATCCCGAAGAACGGAACACAATTCCTACCCCCAAACCTGTTAAAGCGCCGCCAAATATCGAGGAAAGAATCGAGTCTTTTGCAATTGGAAATACTGGTACTAAATAAAGTCCCAAGGAAATGATTGCTACCGAGAAGATAGAATTCATGATGAATTTTTTTCCAAGCATTTTATAACCGATAATCAATAACGGAAGGTTCAATATCAAGTTGACCAAGCCTGTATTTAGAGGGGAAATCATCCCAAAAACCATAGATATTCCACTCAAGCCGCTGCTTAACACCTCGTGAGGAATTAAGAATAGGTTAAAAGCGATCACAATAATAAGAGAACCTGTAATTATTCCCAGAAACCGCATTTTTATGTTTCCTCCAATACCTGATCTAATATAGTTTAAAATCATACCGATTCTCTCATCCAATGTAAATTGATAGTTTTTTCACAATAGTAATAAATTGTCTGTGGATATTGACAATAATAAAAGATTATTTATACTTTAGTAATATAATAAACTTCATAAAAAAATCCTCATCAAACCGATGAGGTAGAGGTCGCGGTTTTTATCAGTAAAGTGGACGAGATGGAAGAGACATCCCTGACTCCGTTTGAAAGGAAAAGCTGCCGAAGTGTGTTTTTCATCTCTAGAAAAGCATGCTGGGGCTGTCTCCAAATAGGAACAGAACTGTCACGTGAGGCTTTACCAGCCGAGCGTGTTGAGCTATCTTTCGGAAGGTATGATGCGGGGTATTGACAATGCCATCGATTCTACTTCGATGGCATTTTTTATTCCAAACTCCTTCCTGAAAAGCTATCATGAGTCTCATTTCCCAATCCTAGCATTGAACTGAAATGAAGAAAAGAAGGAGTCATGACAATGCAATCAGCACGAGTATTAAAAGAAAATGAATATATTGGTGAAATATCAGCGAAAAAGGATCCATCAGAATTAAAACGCAGTTTAAAATCGCGACACCTTACAATGATTTCACTTGGCGGAACAATTGGTACAGGCCTATTTCTTGCAAGTGGCGGTGCCATCCATGAAGCTGGTCCAGGCGGCGCCCTGTTATCGTACTTTATTATTGGTCTCATGGTTTACTTCTTGATGACAAGTTTAGCAGAAATGGGTGCCTATATGCCTGTTGCCGGAAGCTTTAGCACATATGCCTCTAAGTTTGTTGATCCTTCCCTTGGTTTTGCACTTGGGTGGAATTACTGGTTTAACTGGGCGATTACGATAGCAGCAGAATTAGCTGCTGTGACAATGATTATGAAATTTTGGTTTCCTAATACCCCATCTATATTATGGAGCAGCCTTTTTTTGGCTATTATGTTTTTATTAAATTATCTTTCGGTTAAAGGATTTGGGGAAGCTGAATATTGGTTCTCCCTCATTAAAGTCGTAACGGTAGTTATCTTTATTATTATTGGAACGTTGATGATTTTAGGTATAATGGGCGATCACGCTATTGGCTTTAAAAACTTCACAATTGGCGATGCTCCCTTCCATGGCGGTTTTATGGCCATGCTCGGAATCTTCATGGCAGCAGGCTTTTCCTTCCAAGGAACAGAGCTTCTTGGTATTGCTGCAGGTGAAACCGACAATCCTGCAAAAGCGATTCCACGTGCCGTAAAACAAGTTTTTTGGCGGATCCTTTTATTCTATATATTGGCCATTCTAGTTATTGGACTTATTATTCCTTATACAAATGGTAATTTGGCCGTTGAGAGTGTCAGGGTCAGCCCGTTTACACTTGTTTTTCAAAAAGCTGGAATCGCCTTCGCCGCTTCTGTCATGAATGCTATTATCTTAACAGCGGTATTATCTGCAGGCAATTCCGGGATGTATGCGTCGACACGGATGCTATGGGATTTGGCCCGTCAAGGTAAAGCCCCAAGATTCCTTGGTAAATTAAACAAACATGGTGTTCCAGTTAATGCTTTAATCGCAACATCTTTAGTGGGTACCCTAGCCTTCCTTGCTTCCCTGTTTGGAGATGGGAAAGTATACAATTGGCTGTTAAACGCTTCAGGTATGTCCGGCTTTATTGCGTGGCTTGGAATCGCTGTTTGTCATTATCGTTTCCGAAAAGCGTTTGCCGCACAAGGTAAGGATCTTAGCTTGTTACCATATAAATCGAAATTCTTCCCATTTGGTCCGATATTCGCCTTTTCTGTTTGTGGATTTGTGGTTTTAGGGCAAAACTATACTGCCTTCATGGGCGGCCATATCGACTGGAACGGTGTGCTGGTATCCTATATCGGCCTGCCGCTATTCGTACTATTATGGCTAGGTTATAAGTTCACGAAAAGAACCAAGGTTATTCCATTAGAGAAATGTGATTTGACAAATTAATTATTTTAGAAGAAGCACGCGAAATCGCGTGTTTTTTCTAAAATTAAAAAGAAAAAAAGGCATTATCCCTAAATTTCGGATAATGCTTTACAACTTGACCGTCACTTCAGTGCCATCGTTTAATTTTGTATCAACCAACGTTAACCCTTTATGCTTTACTAATGCCTTAAGCAGCGGTTTTAGGTCTTTCCTTTCTATTTGGGGGACTACGAATTTCCTACCGTCTCTTTCAATTGCCTGGTTTACAAAACGATTAAATCTTTTTGAAGTAATAACAGTACTAACAATATTTAAGACTGGATACGGAACAGGTACCGTAAACTTTTTATCCTTTACCTTTACACGGACCTTAAGCATCGGTTACTCAATCACTACGAACACTTTATCGCCATTTGCTGATGTGATATCGACAATTTGTCCGTCTAATTCATTTTCGATGGCTTCAATTAAGAGATCTACGTTAATATCCTTTACGTATTTTGCTGCTTCGGGAATTTTTTCAGCGATATTCGTTCCCACTTTAAGTACTGCCTTGACCAAATTAATTGGCAGATTTACGTTTACATTGTCACCCTTCTCTGAGGTTACTCGGATTTTTAACATTTTGTTACCGTACGGTATTTCTTTTTGTAGTTTGACTGGCTGATCCTTTCCCTGCAATACATTAATCAGCTCGGTTGCTTTTTCCTTATCAAGCTTGCCTTCTTCCACCATCGTTAACACCCTTGAGATTTCTTCCTTCATTTACGCTTCCCCCTCTTTTAATAAATGAATCGCCTCTTCAGCAGTAATTTCACCTTTTTCCAGCATGGAAACAACTTTTTGCTTATCGATTTCTGTCTTCTTACTTAGAGCAAATCCAAGAGAAGAAATAATATCATCCAATTTCCCTCGAACAGTTGGATACGAAACACCTAATTCTTTTTCAACTTCTTTAATATTTCCACGGCATTTTAGGAAAATCTCGATAAAATGGAGCTGTTCCTGGCTTAGAGCTGCTAATTTTGAAAACTGAAATTCATTTTCAACTGTCGTTTGGCAATGAGTACATTGTAACTTCATAATTTTTAATTGCTTACTGCACACAGGGCAATTTGTAATAACCGGATATGACATTTATTTCTCCTTTCCTTCTTTAACCATATCATACATCATTTTTCCAAATATTTAAATATAAATATTAAAATATTTCATTAAATTTAAACGAAAAATTAATTTTATTTATCATTTAATTAATTTTATTGATTCCAATTTCTTTCCGCTAAAAAAACAAAAAAAACAGACTCATCAATCGAGTCTGCTTTTTTCAAGTTTATGCTTCTTCTGCCGTCCAAACATATAGATCTTCAATACGGCAATTTAATTCTTTGGAGATTGTCATCGCATTATTTAAATTCATAACTCTCTTTGACAAGTAGTCATCGAGCTGATCCCTGGGTATATTTGTATTTTTTTCCAAACTATCCAGGTCCATTCCTCTTTTTGCTAATAATTCTTTGAGGTTACTCTTTTTTGCTTTAAAATTTGTCAAAACGACACCTCACTTTTATTTAGCATACCATAGTTAGGTAATAATTCAAAATGAATGCCTTTATCCTTACCCTATTTCTAGTATGAGATGAAGATACATAGTAGTTCATTCATTTGTGTTATACTAAGAAGGGAATATTAAAGGGGTGTTAAATTTGAAAAACGCAAATAATCGATACAAATCCGGTCAGACTGTTAATATTATTGAAACTGGAGAGGCAGTCACAATTTTAAAATGGCAATATGTAAAAAATATGAAGAGATACTCTTATATCGTTAAAGAGCACCCGGAAACCTTTTATTTCGAGGAAGAATTACAAGATCTTTAAAATGATGTTTGCAGCAGCACCAGAAGAAGACCAATTCAACGAATGAATTGGTCTTCTTCCTGTTTCATTTAAAATTCTGCATTACCTGGTGTTCTTGGGAATGGGATAACGTCTCTAATGTTTGACATACCTGTTAAATACATAATTAAGCGCTCAAAACCAATCCCATAGCCCGAATGTTTTGTACCCCCGTATTTTCGGAGTTCAAGGTACCACCAATAATCTTCCTCATTCATGCCAAGGTCTTTAATTTTTCCAGCCAAAATTTCTTCACGTTCTTCACGCTGGCTGCCGCCAATTAATTCTCCGATTCCAGGCACAAGTAAATCCATAGCAGCAACTGTTTTGTTATCTTCGTTTAACCTCATATAGAAGGCTTTAATTTCTTTTGGATAATCGGTGACAAATACAGGGCGTTTAAAGACATGTTCGCATAAATAACGTTCATGCTCTGTTTGCAGGTCCACTCCCCATTCAACAGGGTAGGCAAACGTTTCACCGGATTCGACTAACAACTTGATGGCCTCCGTATACGTCACACGGCCAAAGTCTGCCGTATAGGCACTATTAAGACGGTCTAATAACCCCTTTTCAATAAAGCTGTTAAAGAAATTCATTTCTTCAGGAGCTTGTTCCAGAACATAGCCAATTACGTATTTCACCATTTCTTCAGCTAAATCCATGGTATCAGGAAGCTCAGCAAAGGCTAGCTCCGGCTCAATCATCCAAAACTCTGCTGCATGTCGCGCTGTATTTGAATTCTCTGCTCTAAATGTCGGTCCAAATGTATAGACATTCCGGAATGCTAACGCAAAGGATTCGGCAGAAAGCTGCCCGCTAACGGTCAGATTGGTTTCTTTATTAAAGAAATCCTTTGTTATATCCGTTTTATCTTCGTCATTCTTTGGAGGATTGTCCAAATCAAGAGTGGTTACACGGAACATTTCTCCCGCACCTTCCGTATCACTGCCGGTAATAATTGGCGAATGCACATAAACAAAACCCTTATCTTGGAAAAATTTATGAATCGCATACGATGCAAGTGATCTTATACGGAATACGGCTGAGAATGTATTCGTTCTCGGTCTTAAATGGGCAATTGTTCGCAAATATTCAAATGAATGCTTTTTCTTTTGTAAAGGATAATCAACATTTGAAGTTCCTTCAATGACAATGTTAGTTGCTTTGATTTCAAAAGGCTGCTTAGCTTGAGGAGTATGAATAAACTCTCCCTCAACCCTTATCGAAGAACTAATAGGAAGCCTAGCAATATCCTTAAAGTTCTCCAATTGCTCATCAAACACAATCTGTACCCCTTTAAAGAAGCTGCCATCATTTAATTCAATAAACCCAAAGGTTTTGGAATCGCGAATGGTACGAATCCATCCAGTTAACTGTACCTTTTGTTCAATAAAGCTGTCGGTATTTCTGTACAATTCCTTAATTAAGGCGTGTTTCATTAGTTATCCTCCTAAATCATATGTAAAAAAGTAAAATACCTCCCACCCCATTGGGACGAAAGGTAAAATTCCATAGAACTCTCATCGTTTTTCTATTAGCCCCACAATATTATATAAAATGCACAACAAATAAGCAATATTCAACAAATTTTCTGGCACAGCTATTGTCAGATTTTTTCAATTATTTTCAGAAAATTGGCAGGAAAATCAACTATTGTGGCGAATTTATTATTAGAAGTTCGATTCTTGATCAATAGGGAGTGTTTGTCGTGGACAAAGTTACCTGTATTGCGTATCTCCTTTACAAGTCTTCTAAGAATCAAGACATCCAAGATAAGGCCATTCAATTATTAAATGGCGATGTATCAATTCGTGAATTAAAAAGAAATGTTTCCATTCAAGCCCACCTAGTCATTGCAGAATCCTTACTGAAAAAGAACAAAATAGACAAAAACAGGGTGCAATTATTCGCTGAGGAATTTATGGTCATCGAGGTTTAAAGCTTCCTATAAGGAAGTTTTTTTTTCAATCAGCATACTTTATAAGTTTCATTAATACAATAGATTGTTGTGGAATTTTTGATCAACAAATATATATATTCAATTTGTAAAGAAAGGTGATTTAATATGGTACAAGTAGATGTAACAATAACTTTTGAAGGAAAAAATTATTTAACAAATGTTATTACTAATCAGGATACGTCGGATGAAGAAATCCTCCGCCTTGCCTATGAACAAGTTCAAAAACAATGGAAAAAATAACAGTTCACCATTGTTTAAATAAAACAGCGGCATATGCCGCTGTTTTCTGTTTATTCTGTAAGTATTTATTTTAACTCATATTTATCCACCGTTACGCGATTTAATAATGGACTAATTTCATCTGTTGCGTACATATACAAATCATGCATGGCACGAGTACAGACAGTATAAAATAACTTCCGTTCACTTTCACGCTTATACTCCGAACAATCGTAAAGAATGACCGCATCAAATTCAATCCCTTTTGCCAGATAGGATGGGATAACCAGAATTCCTTTTTCATAAGAAACCGTTCCTTTTTCAATTAAATAAACGGGAACTTCAGTTTTAAGTGCTTCAAAAACTAGTTTACTTTCTGCATCAGTCCTGCAAATAACCGCAATAGTACGATGCCCTTCATTTTGATATTCCTTTATCTTTTCTAAAATCAACTGGTTGATCCTTGTACTTGTTGTTCGTTCAATAACGGGCTTCCTTCCTTTTCTGTTAAAAGGTTCGATCTTTCCCCCGCCATCAATCAAACCGCTTGTGAACTCAACAATTTCCCGTGTTGAACGGTAGGTTTTTGTTAAAACAATCGTTTCAACTTCCTCACCTTTCAAATTCAAATCCGTTAAAACGGTCGCAGAACCCGTCGCACCGGAAAAAATCGCTTGATTAAAGTCACCGAGCATCGTCATTTTACTATAAGGAAAAAGCAATTGAATAAAGGCAAACTGGAATGGAGAATAATCCTGCGCTTCATCTATAAATATATGGCGGATGGCAGTGTTCGATTTCCGCCCTTCAATTAAATCTTGAAGGTATACGTATGGAGTTGCATCTTCATAAGGAATTTCCAGCTTGTTTAATCGCTTCACTGTTTCATTGCAAATATAACCCCAATCCGGCGGCAATCCTTCACCGCTTCGCCAATCTTGTTCAAATAAATGACTATAGATACCTGACATGTCGATAAACTTCAACCTCTTTACCCTGTTAAATAAAGGCCTGAATTTTTCTTTCACCACCATTTGGGCTAAGAGCTTTTGTTCTTGCTCAAAATCATCAAATGTATTATCAGTAAAGCGGTTCTTTTCTTGCATTTTCTTGAATGCTTCAAGATAATCCTCTTTTTCAAGAAACTGAATTTCTTCCTCAACCCAGCTTTGCGACCGTTCCCTTCTTACAATTCGCTTCAATTCCTTTAAAAGCCACTCCTTAACCAGCTGTATCCGATTAGAAATAGAAAAGCTTTCATCTAAAGAATAAAAATAATCATGGATCTCTTTTTTCGAGATTAAAACGTCCCCTCTAAACAATAAATCCCTAAACATTAATCCATGTTTTGACAGAGACGAGGCATATTGATCAATCATCGTTTTAAAATCAAGACTTGCTTTATAGCGAATTCCCGCAACCCTAGTTGTATATAATTCGTCTTCTCTCCCATTAAGTAGGTACTCCATTTGGCTGAATGAATCCTCGACATCAAAATCACGATCTAATCGATGATTTAAATACTCCATGAACGTGGCTTGCTGCATATTCTCTTCTCCAAGCTCGGGCAGCACTGTTGCCACATAGCTATTAAACATTGGGTTAGGAGAAAATAGCATAATATTTTCCGACTTTAGCGTTTCGCGATAGCGATAAAGCAAATAGGCAACTCGCTGCAATGCAGCTGAGGTCTTACCACTCCCAGCCACACCTTGAACAATGAGCAATTTACTCCGCTCATTCCGGATAATTTGGTTTTGCTCACGTTGAATCGTGGCGACGATACTTTTCATTTGGGTACTGGCGTTATTTCCAAGTACTTCTTGAAGCATTTCATCACCAATCGTTACCCCTGTATCAAACATCCCTTTAATTTCCGAACCCCTTATTATAAATTGCCGTTTTAATTCCATTTCACCTTCGATATTCCCGTCTAAGGTTTTATACTGGGCAGGACCCGGAGAATAGTCATAATAAAGGCTCGAAATCGGTGCGCGCCAGTCATAGATTAAGAAGTTCTCATCCTGTTCATCCATAAACGAAGCAATCCCTAAATAAACTTGGTCAGCCGACTTTTCCCCATCTTCCCAAAAATCAATGCGGCCGAAGTAGGGGGAATATTTTAGCCTAGCAAGGGTTTTGAGGTGGTGATCTAATTGTTTATGCGTCCGTTCCCGCTCTGAAAGGAATTCAGCCTGCTGCTTAATACTCGCTGCCGTTTCTATGATATCATCCGGTTCATCCATATTGACGGTAACATCTTCCCAAAAGGTTTTCCGTATCTCGAGAACGTCTGAGCTAACTTTGCCGGCATTTTGTGTTAATTTACTTACTTTTTTTTCAATATCATTAACAACTAAATTGACTCGTTGCTGTTCCAATTGCCAGTCTCTGCTTTGAACATCGCTCATGAAACCACTCTCCAGCTAAAATTTTGATCCAAAATGTTGACAACCACAAATAGATGTGTTAATGTTATTATAGAGTAATTATGTTGAATGAAAATAATAACATTTTGTGCCAACTTTCATTTTATCATGCTCCTTTTTTATTTTCAATAATTTGCTTACAAAAAACGCTGTATTGGCGTTTTTTTTTATGGAAAATTTCCGAAACCAATCTTCACTTCTTTTTTCTCCTACACACCCGCATTATCTCATTCCCTAATTTTTTTAAAAAAACAATTGACAATATAGTGACTAACATCATATAATTTATCTTGAATTGAGTTATATTAATTTCAAGATAAATAATTTCAAAACAAAAAGGGAGAGATTTTTAATGACAAAAACAAAATGGGCTCTTGATGCTTCACACAGCAGTGTAGATTTTTCTGTTCGTCACATGATGATTGCCAACGTAAAAGGAACTTTTAATAGCTTCAATGCTACGATTGAAGCAGATCCAACTGATTTAACTACGGCAAATATTGAATTTTCAGTTGATACTGCAAGTGTAGACACTCGCAGTAAAGATCGTGATGGTCACTTGGTTTCTGCAGACTTCTTTGATGTTGAAAATCACCCAACAATGACCTTCAAAGCAACGAAAATTGAAAAAACAGATGATGATGAATACAATGTTACTGGTGATTTAACACTTCGTGGTACTACAAAACCAGAAACCTTCGCAGTGACTTTCGAAGGTCAAGGAAAAGATCCATGGGGAAATGAAAAAGTGGGCTTCAGTGCAGTAGGAACCATTAACCGTTCTGATTATGGTCTAGTATGGAACGCAGCTCTTGAAACTGGCGGCGTACTTGTTGCGGAAAAAGTAAAAATCAGCCTGCAACTTCAAGCAGCAAAAGCTGAATAATAGCAAAAGCTCTCCTTTTCGGGAGAGCTTTTTTTCTTAGTTAATTAGTTCGGATTTCAAAAACCTTGCGAGCTCGAGCATGCCGAATTTTCCAGCCTTTGCTTCTGCATCAGAATTATAGTTCGTATTCGTATTGATATCATAAGTATAAATTTCACCAGCTGAATTACGGATAAATTCAATACCGGCAACTTGTATGTGATTAGCAGCAAGTACCTGCTCATATTTTCCGAGGATAGGATCTGAAAACCCGTCAATAATTTCAAATTTTGGCTTTTCTTCCTTTTCTTCACCTACAGGACAGTATAAGTCTCCAATTTGACAGGCATCCGCAGGGCATAGCTGAAAGCCCTCAGAAGTATCCACTTCCACTGCATAGACGAATTTCCCGCCGACAAATTCACAACGTGTAATAACACTCTCAGGTGCTTGAATATACTCTTGGATTAAGGTTATTCCATCCACTGGTTCTTCGAATGCAGGACCTTCTACATAGTTTTTCAACCCATCAATGGTTTGAAACAACTGGACTCCAAGCCCTTTTCCGGCACGGTTATGTTTGGTAATAAACGGTGTATCCAAAAATTCAGCTGCTGCCTCTAGGATTTGCCCCTTCCCCACTGCAGCAATTGTTCGTGGTGTTCGAGTGCCAAATTTATTTAGTTCTAAGTATTGGAGGACCTTACTGACCTCAAGCTGAAGAGCCCCCGTACCATTAACTACTTTTCGGCCATGCGTCTCAAGCCAAGCAAGGACCTGTGCAGTAAATTCCGGTGCAAAGCGGTGTCCCCTTGTGTGTGAAGATGCACTCATGCGATTATAAAAAACACCTTCCGGCGGTTCTTTAGATAAATCCAGCCGGCCACTGTCTAGATGCCACTCTTCATATGGAACACCTAGTTCATCTAAGCGCTTTGTTAAATGAATGGTCCATTCGCTATTTTCGTGTATAATATGTACTTTTTTCAAAAGAAAATTCTCCCCTCGTGCTCCCGCGTCCACTGTTTCTTCTCCAGCCAGTACCATGTTTACCAGCCTGGCATATTTCCTAAATTCAATTGTATCATTTATTTTAAAATGTTTTTGGCGATTTGTGAAGACGTTCCACATTATTGTCCGGGTCATATTTCTGTTTATTTTAGGGAAATTAATTACTATTAGGATTACATGGGAGTGGTAATAATACTTCATAACAGGGTATCGAGATTTATTAGCAGAGAAACAATTAATTGGGTGATATCGACGTCCCTAAAAGGAGTTTCTCAAGTTATTTTGATTGAAAATGCAGCAACTGGATTCATAATATTAATTGCGATAATGGTGTCTTCCCTGCCTATGGGAATTATTGCCCTTTTATCATCTATTACTGGAACATTAATTGGAAAATTAGGGGGAGCAGATGGAAAGTCTGTTAACCAAGGGATTTATGGTTATAACTCAGTGCTGACCGGAATGGCCCTATCGTTGTTTTTAAGAGGCGATAACCGCTGGATTATTGCCTTAGCTGGAGCCGCAATCGCAGCCATATTTACAGCAGCAATGATTCATATCATGAGGCAAGTTGGACTCCCTGTTCTCACTTTTCCATTTATTATCTTAACATGGTTTTTATTGCTGACTGCTTACCGCTTAGTTTCATTTAAGATAGATCCTAAGCTTGCACCACAATCATTAGCTAATTGGACACTAAATATAAAAGGCGAGACAAATTGGCTTGACGGAGCCGTTAACGGAATGGGGCAAATTTTCTTTCTTGATAATAACTGGTCTGGAATTTTGCTTTATATTGCCATATTTTGGGCAGGGTGGAGATTCGGACTCTATGCAATAATAGGAAATGCATCAGCATTACTGACCGCGTATGCACTCGGCGGAGAACATAGCTTGATCTTTATGGGACATTATGGATACAATGCGATTTTAACCATGATCGCTGTAGCGGCAGTTTATAAAGAGGATCATCGATATGCACTTTTATATGGCGTATTGTCGGCTTGTTTAACCGTTCCTATTACGGCCAGTATTGCGACCTGGCTTTTACCATATGGACTTCCGGCACTGACAATGCCTTTTGTTTTCTGTACATGGCTTCTCCTCGGTGCAATGAAATCCCTCCGGTCTATTTGAAGAAAAAACAAAGCATCTCGAACGAAAGTTCGGGATGCTTTGTTTCATTTTACTAGATGACCCTTCATCATATTAAAAACCTTGGTCTCTACAGCATCGAGAAAATCTTCTTCATGCTTTTGCTTAGGATGAGGATGATACCAATGTATTTTATCACCATGGACCATTCCCTTATAATCATGACCTTGTATCCGTAAAGAAAAGTGAGGGCGTTCATGTACTTGCCCTTTGAATAGATGGTTTACTTTAAATTTTTCAAACATAAAGCACCCCCTATATATTTACAATTAAGTTTTTCCATTTACTTAAAATGATATTCGCATGGCTAAATATCCCATCAGCTGCATCAAAACCCCGAGAGTCCGAATTTATTCCACTGGGTCGTAACTATTAATATTTTCTAAGAAAGCTTGGTTCTGTATTAAACCATTCTTGACTAATGACACGGTGAATTTCAGAAAATAGTTTTTCTATAACTTGTGTGGTATTTGCTAACACCCGAATTGTCATTCCTGGAATCGCAAGTAAGGATAGTCCAAGTTTATAATCATCTGAATTCATATCAATCGCCAAATATAACTGATCAAGCAGGGAACTGTTCGTTTGCTTCCCTACTACAATCATGGAACCTAAATGCGAAAATCCTTCCATGAATCCAAGTCCCTTCATATTTTGTGTTGCAGGATTTAATTTAATATGGTCATAAACGACTAATTCATTATCCACGTAGATCTCATTTAATAACTGGATCGTTTGATAGCTAAATCGCCCTCCTTCTGGTGACCAGCCTGGAGTGACAATATCAGAATAAAGGAAAGTAGCTGTTTTATCCATTCGAATTACATTTTTTTGTTTGTATTTTGCATTTTGGTAGGCAATCAGCGGATCAGGGAGATACTCAAGGTAACTTCCAGGTTGAAGGGATATCTCTGCTTCTTGATAGGCAAAATTGTTCGGTGTTTTATACACTTTTGTTGCAGACTGTGTTGTTAGCGTCAGCTTAGCCTTTTCTGTAAGTGAGATTTTCATTTGATAGCGATCCCCATCTAAATACCCGCCGCCCGGGTTTAATATATAATAACAAGCCTGGCCGGATTCATCATGGTAAATAGGGCGCATAACTTTTAATGCACCCTGAAAATATACATTCTTTGCGACCGTTTTCCCTTTTCTGTCTTCCACTTCTAAGTTTAACGCACCCGTCCAATCCCCCATTTTAGGCCAACCCTTTTAAAAGAGCATTTTGCTTTAACCAATCGATAACATCATCAAGACCTGAATTGTCTTTTAAATTTGTAAACGCAAATGGTTTATCTCCACGGAAAGTTTTTGTATCTGACTCCATGACCTCGAGACTTGCTCCGACATACGGTGCTAAATCCGTCTTATTAATGACAAATAAATCGGATTTAATCATTCCCTGTCCCCCTTTTCGCGGAATTTTTTCTCCCTGGGCAACATCAATGATGTAAATTGAAAAATCAACTAATTCCGGGCTGAATGTTGCTGCCAGATTATCTCCGCCGCTTTCAACAAAAATAAGTTCTAAATCAGGATGTTTTTCTTTTAATTCATCTATTGCTGAAAAATTCATCGAGGCATCTTCGCGAATGGCAGTATGCGGACATCCCCCTGTTTCTACACCTATAATACGATCCGCGGGGAGTACGCCATTTTGGATTAAAAATTTGGCATCTTCTTTTGTATAAATATCGTTTGTGACCACTGCCATACTTATTTTATCATTAAAATGACGAGTTAATTTTTCCACTAGCATTGTTTTTCCTGCGCCAACAGGGCCTCCAACGCCAATTTTAATTGGTTCCATAAAAACACACTTCCTTTCCTCATTTATGACATAAAAATCCGAATATTAATTCGCTCATGCATCATTTGTGACATCTCTAAACCTGGTGAGACAATACCAAAATCTTCTTCATTTAACTGCCCAATTTTTGATGTGGCTGTGGCTAAATCACCTTGAATCTGGTGAATAATTTTTTGTCCGGCTGTCTGCCCTAACGGGATTGCACGGACAGCATTTTGGACAAGACTGGAAACAACCGAATACAGGTAAAATAAAGTAGTCTCGGCTTTTGAAACATTAATGTATTGTGCAATCATCGTAAACACAATTGCTGGATGACCAAAAGATTGCTTAGTCCCAATCCTATTTCTGTAAGTTGAGAGTATCGGGACGTCATATAATGACTCGACAAGATTTAACATCCGCTCTCCCATTCTTTGCGTGCCTTCCCTCGTTTCACGAGGTAAATTTTGTACTGTCAATAAACGGTCCAACTTCCACACTTTCTGAAGATCCTCCAGCTCCAACGCTTGATAAACAAGGTGACATGCCAGCCCATCTGAATAGATGAGCTGCTCATTCAAATACACCCGAAGCCATTCGGAGAATGTTTCTTGATTATGTACCTTATTCTCTTGAATATAACTCTCGAGACCGAATGAATGACTAAAGGCCCCGGTTGGAAAGTTGGAATCACAAAGCTGAAATAATGAAAGGATCTTATGCTCCATGACTATGTCCAATATGACG
Source organism: Neobacillus sp. NPDC093127 (assembly GCF_044754175.1). Classification (NCBI taxonomy): domain Bacteria; kingdom Bacillati; phylum Bacillota; class Bacilli; order Caryophanales; family Bacillaceae; genus Neobacillus; species Neobacillus sp. NPDC093127. The sequence goes on along the minus strand of NZ_JBIVOP010000007.1, from coordinate 173,988 downwards.
GAACGCCTGCTTCACTTTTCTTTCTTCCCGCTTAAAAGGAATTTGCAATTCTTTTAAAAGCTCTTCTACAAGGTAATCGTATTGAACCATCATCTCGTCATCTGCAAATTGGGCGGGCAGATGTCGATTTCCTAATTGATGAGCAATCGACCCCATTTCTGTTAAACTGCGCGGGCTAATCACTAATAAATCATCAGCAACCACATCAATCACAATCATATTGCGGTCATCCATATACAATACATCACCCGCAGCCAGGTCACGTGGATCTTTCAATCTAATGCCTATTTCCCGGCCGTGGTCTGTTTTAACCCGTTGAATCCGTTTCACTAGATGAGCACTTTCAAGGTAAACCTTTTCAATATGACGATTGATGAGATCATCCTTTTCCATGCATTCAATATTTGTTTCAATTCTTTCAATAATCAATTTTTTCACCTCAAAATAGGAAATATCGTTGCCCCATTGGTACTTGATCCACCGGATCACATGTGATTAGTTCCCCGTTTACCCGTACCTCGTACGTTTGTGGATCCACAGATAATTCAGGTGTTTCGGAGTTAAGCTTCATATCTTTTTTTGTTAATTTCCGAATGCTATGAACTGGAAGAATTATTTTTTCTAATCCAAGTTGTTCATGTACTTTTCCTTCATATGCGGCTTGAGAAATGAACGTAATCGAACTTTTTTGTAAGGCCTTTCCATAGGCACCATACATCGGACGGCTTATAATCGGCTGCGGCGTTGGAATCGATGCGTTTGCATCCCCCATCATCCCATATACAATGAACCCACTCTTTAGAACGAGTTCTGGTTTCACACCAAAAAACGCCGGTGACCACACCACAAGATCTGCAATTTTTCCTACTTCTACAGATCCGACATGATCAGCGATTCCATGGGTAATCGCAGGATTTATCGTATATTTCGCGATATAACGCTTTGCTCGATTATTATCAGATAGCTTGCTATCCCCTTGCATCGAGCCTTTTTGTTTTTTCATTTTATCTGCCACTTGCCATGTCCGAATGACCACCTCGCCAATACGTCCCATCGCCTGTGCATCTGAACTGGTCATGCTGAAAATCCCCATGTCCTGAAGAATGTCCTCAGCAGCAATTGTTTCTTTTCTAATCCGTGAATCGGCAAAGGCTATATCTTCAGGTACCGATGGATTTAAGTGATGGCAAACCATTAGCATATCTAAATGTTCATCGACTGTGTTAACGGTATATGGCATTGTTGGATTTGTTGATGACGGCAGAACATTCATAAAGCTGGCTGCCTTGATTAAGTCCGGAGCATGTCCGCCGCCTGCCCCTTCCGTATGATACAAGTGAATAACCCGGTCCTTAATCGCCGCCATCGTGTTTTCAACAAACCCTGCCTCATTCAAGGTGTCTGCATGAAGAGCCACTTGCACATCATATTTGTCTGCCACCTTCAATGAATGGTCAATGGCTGAAGGTGTAGCGCCCCAGTCTTCATGAACTTTTAGTCCGATTGCACCTGCTCGGATTTGTTCTGCTAAAGGTTCTTCGGTTGCTGCTTGTCCTTTACCCGTTAATCCAACGTTAATTGGAAGCCCTTCTATTGCTTCAAGCATTCGGTGTATATTCCATTCTCCAGGAGTGACTGTAGTGGCCCTTGAGCCTGCCGTTGCTCCAGTACCGCCGCCAATTAAAGTTGTCATCCCAGCGGTGAGGGCAACATCCACTTGTGCTGGATTAATAAAATGCACATGTGTATCAATTCCGCCTGCAGTCACAATCATACCCTCACCGGCAATAATTTCTGTGGAGGCACCGATAATGATATCCACTCCATCCATCACCAGTGGATTTCCGCTTTTACCGATTCCGGCAATTTTCCCATCACGAACTGCGATATCTGCTTTATAGATTCCCGTGTAATCTAAAATAACCGCATTTGTAATGACCACATCAGGTATTCCATCTCCCCGAGTTACAAGCGGATGCTGCCCCATCCCATCACGAATCACTTTACCGCCGCCAAAAACGACCTCGTCGCCGTAGGTAGTATGATCCTTCTCAATTTGAATAAATAAATTCGTATCTGCAAGCCGAATCGAATCACCAGTCGTTGGTCCGTACATTTGGGCATATTGTTTTCTCGGCATTTTAAAGCTCATTTTCCACACCCGCTTTCAACAGAACCATCGGTTTTATTATTAAACCCGTAAACTTTCCTTTCCCCGGCGAAACAGACCAATTCTATCTCTTTTTCATCACCCGGTTCGAAGCGAACGGCAGCACCAGCAGGGACATTCAATCTTTTACCGAAGGCTTCATCCCGATTGAATTGCAAGGCTTCATTCACCTCAAAAAAATGAAAATGAGAACCTATTTGGACTGGCCGGTCTCCCGTATTAGTTACTTTTAGCCTAGATTTATCTCTTCCCTCATTACAAATAATCGGTTCCTCTTTTAAAAACAATTGCCCTGGTTCCATTTCAAGTTCCATTATTTATGCCTCCCGCTCCATTATCGAATCGGATCATGAACGGTCACTAATTTCGTTCCATCCGGAAAAGTAGCCTCTACTTGAATGTCATCAATGATATCTGCAATACCTTCCATAACATCTTCACGTCTCAAAATAGTGGCACCAAATTCCATCAATTCCGCCACAGTTCTTCCATCCCTTGCACCCTCTAACACTTCATTGGTGATAAGTGCCACTGCTTCGGGATAATTTAATTTCAAGCCTCTTTCTCTTCTTCTTTTAGCAACATCGGCTGCGACAACAATCATAAGCTTGTCAATCTCGCGGGGTACTAATTGCATTGAAAAGCCTCCTTTGGGAATTAAGCCTAATTTTTTACCCATCCTTCAATAAAAATCTCCATATTGTGTTCTTTTTAAACAGGGGTATAATTTTATTAATTAAATAAAACGAAAAAAGGCTGATTAAAAATCGGCCTTTTTCATTGTATTTCGGTCAATAAAGGTCGAATACTTACACCCATTTAAACTATCATTCGAAACGGAATAATGGTGACATATCTTCCCGAATGTGATTAATAAAAAAATAATCATTACTTGCTTTATCATAAACATAATCTTTTTTCCATTCTTCAATGTTTATAATAATTTCTTTGATTGCCTTTACAAACAACAGGATCTCCTCATTTGTCATAATCGGATGCAGGGAGAATCGAACCCACCCTGGTTTATCTGACAAATCACCATGATTAATTTTTTCGGTAATTTGCTTAGAAGCTTCTTTATTAAGATGCAATAAATGATGCCCGTAAGTACCTGCACAAGAACAACCGCCTCTTACTTGAATGCCAAACCGATCATTTAGCAAACGAACGATTAAATTATAGTGAATGTCTTCAATTGAAAACGAAATAATACCTAAGCGATCCCATAAATGACCATCCAATAAGTGAAATCCTGGAATTCCTTCTAAATGAGGCAATAATAAATTTAACTGTTCTTTCTCTCTCTTTAAAATATTTTCAACACCCATTCGGTCTTTCAAATTCAAGCAAAGTGCCGTACGAATCGCTTGCAGGATCCCGGGTGTCCCTCCATCCTCACGCAGTTCAATATCGGCGTAATATTGGTGTTCACCCCATGGATTCGTCCAGGTAACTGTTCCCCCGCCTGGATGGTCAGGAATCTTATTGGTATACAGCCTTTTATCAAAAACTAAGACACCACTTGATCCCGGTCCCCCCAAAAACTTGTGTGGTGAGAAGAATACCGCATCCAGTTTTTCCAAAGGATCCTTCGGATGCATGTCAATAGCAGCATATGGTGCTGATGCTGCAAAATCAACAAAACAAATTCCACCATGCTGATGCATAATTTTTGCTAATTGATGATAAGGGGTTTTAATCCCTGTTACATTCGAACAGGCTGTAAAGGAGCCAATTTTCAACAGGCGATTCTTATAACGACGAAGGAGCTGCTCCAGTTGATTGACATCCACTTCTCCATTCGCATCAGGTCCAATTACCACCACGTCACCAAGCGTCTCAAGCCAGGATGTATGGTTCGAATGATGTTCCATATGCGTTATGAAAATAACGGGTCTTTCGCTCTCAGAAAGCTGAAGCTGCAACCGTTTTTTCCACTTTTCCTGTACCCTGATTCCTAATATCCGCTGTAATTTATTAATCACAGAGGTCATCCCAAAGCCATCAAGGATAACAGCATCATACTTACCCGCATTTACATGATTCTTAATAATATTCTTTGATTGCTTATATATCCCTGTCATCATTAAGCTGGTTATATTGGATTCTGTATGTGTATTTGCCATAAAAGGTCCGAATACCTCTGAAATCTTTTGCTCGATTGGCCGGTAAAGACGCCCGCTTGCCACCCAGTCCGCATAAATAATTTTCTTTTTTCCAAAAGGGGACTCAAATTCTTGATCCATCCCAATCACCTGTGAACGGAAGGTTTGAAAATATTTCTCGAGGTTATTCGGAACTCGATAGGTTTTGCTTCCAATAGTAGCGGTGATCATTTGTTTCACACCTCTCAAAACAGTCCTGCTATTCAATATATGCAGGACACTTTTCCAGTGGTTCACCCTTTCCGATTTAGAAAACAAAAAGGAGGCATTCTTCCAAAAGAATTGCCTCACTTTCTTAAAATTATTATAAAAGTCTTAAGATAATTCCTAATAAGTGGTGATTTTCGCAGATTCTTTCCTGCTTACTTCATCAATTTTTTGGATAAACATTTGAAATACGCGGCGTTTTTCCTCTAGGTCTTTTATGTATTCTTTCAACTGGTTATAACTTTCTTCAAAAGGTTTATGGTACATCTCACGAATTTTTTCGATGATTTCCTCATTTACCGTCGATTGAATCACTTGTTTAGTGATTCCATATTTATAGGAATACACCTTTAATTCCTGCGCAACTTCATCATATTCCTTAGCAATTTCAGTAAGGACTAAGGAAATATCATCCTTCCACTCATCCAGTGATTTTTGCAAATAGGATTTTACCATTGTTTCTTCCATATAGACACCCACCCTAATCGAGGATATAGTACGTTTCCACTATTATAACGGTGTTTGTTTACATGGAAGTTTCGTTCAGATTACATTGGTTTATCAATATCATTCTTTTTACGGAAAAGTTATCAATTTTTATTTCCTTCCACTAGTTTTATAAAGTCTGGGAGTGATGTTGAATATTTAATATATGTTCTTGGTAACAAATAAAGCTCATTTTTTGTACCTATTTCAGAAAAAGGGCCTGGTGTTGTTGTAAGTCCAAATTGGTAATGCTTTTTCGTTTCAGATACAACCTGGTTATTATAGCTGCCATAAGGGTAAGAAAGTGCTATGACCGCTTTTCCGGTTATTTTTTCAATCTTTTCTTTCGATTTTTTAAGTTCATAATCAAGATTATCCACTTTTGTTAAATCCGGATGTGTGGCCGTATGTGATTGGACAGAAATAACCCCTGATTCGGCCAGCATTTTTAAATCAGTTTTTGATAGGCGATTGGAACGGCCGATAAAATCAGAAATGATAAAAAAGGTTCCGGTTGGCGAAAAATGGTCCGTTTTCAGCTTTTGAAAAATAGTGAAGACTGTTAGGTTATTTTTGTAGCCATCATCAAAGGTAAGAAAAATAGGTTTGTTAACTCTCTTCCTTTCTTGCCAGCGTTCAAAGGTTAATAATGTAAAACCGTGCTCCCGTAAATAAGTCATTTGTTTTTCAAAATTTTCAGGAGTTACATAGAGCTCTTTAGAGCCATGGCCATTGTATTCGTCAATCGAGTGATAAATCAAAATTGGAACTGGGTCCGCAGCTGATACTTTTTCAGGAAGGCTTAAGAAGTGAATACAAAAGAATAGAAGTAATAACCTTTTCATCGCATGCCTCACTTTATGTCATTCATATGTTTTTCATCTTATTCTTCCTGAAAAAGATATCAACTATAACTATTTTCTAAAAAACTTCATTTATATCATGGGATTTGTCGATGCGATTTTTCGCCCTGTCGTAAGTTTCTTATTTTTCCGCTTCCTCCATTCAACAAATAAGAGGTTCATGGCGATACCTAGGTACACGGCGATGGGAAATGCAAGGGAACTGTCTAAGAATAATGAAAAGGGAATGACGACAATTCGAAACGTAACGAAAACCCAGGTAATTGCATAACTACGAAGAATCCACTCTTTATGTGCGCTGATTTTGCACTGAGTTGCTCTGATTACACCCATGGCAGTCGTCCACAGCCAAAGCGCATTTAGGACAAGAAAGGCAATCATTGTTCCCCTCCCACCTGTTGCAGACAGAGAAATATAGGGTACGACCAGGATATTTATAAAAATCGCCACTGCATAAATTTTCCCTAACATTTTATGCAGCTTAGGTTTCCTTCGGCTGATCTTCGTCAATTGAAAGGGTCCAATGGCAAGTGCAATTGTACCCAAAAAAATATGCGGGTAAAAAAACAACTTCCATGTTGCCAATGAAAAGTCTGGATTTTTCATCTTCCCTTTAACCATTGGTGCCCATTCTACTCCATTCAGTAGAAACATAATAAAGATATAGATTGCGAATAAGGCAATCGTAAAATATAATCCCCCGATTGTCAGTTTTCTTTTTTTCTCAGTCTTCATGTTCATTTCTCCCTATCCTAAAATTTTTTCAAAACATATATATGGTACTTTACGAAATGGAAATCTAATTATTCCTCTTTCTTGAAACCCTGCCCGTTCATACATGGTTAAAGCCCCAGGATTATCGCTAAACACATCCAGTCGAATGCTTGTATGACCATTTGTCAAAGCATAATCTTCTGCAAATTGTAGCAGCTTTTTCCCAAAACCTTTCCCTTGATATTGGGGGTGGACCGCTAAACGATGAATAATTAATGGGCTGCCATTTACATCCTCCCATAAAAGATCCCGGTACTTTTTGCTTTCATTCGTATCAAGGGCCACCGCTCCAACTACTTGTTTGTCTGCTTGTATCCCAAAAAGATTCCCTTTTTTTATGTCTGCTTTTATGACAAATCGATTGGGGTAAAACCGATCCCACTGATTAACCCCCTTTATCCTTAAATTTGCAGTAATCTCAGCATAAAATTGATTTACTTCTTTTAATTCATTTAGTCCAATAGTGTGAATCTCCATCCCTCTCACCTCATCATAAATAAACCGACTGTCGGTATGTCCTATGTTCCAAATCCCCTTATTAAAGGGGCAATAATCGTTACGTCAACGTCTTGATAATCACTTTAAATACATCACTTGCTTCCAATGCATCCTCTTCTGCTGTCGCTAATATTTGTGTGACCCGCAGTCCATATGAAAAGGTCATCATCAAAGTTGCCATTTTTACAGCATCAATGGTTTTCGGAATCACTCCATTCGCTTGCCCCATTTTAATCCAATGAGTACCTGTTTCTTTACTGTATCTGAAAATATCATTAAGAATTTTTTTAACCTTTTCATTATCCTGACTTAGCAAATAAATAAAAATTAAATTGCCGATATCATTGCTATTTTGCCGCGAATGAAAAAATTGGCTGACAACGCCGAATCGTCCTTGATTAGGGCTTTCTTCCTTAATAGAACGAGTGATGGTGCTATGAAACTTTTCATTCATTTCTTCAATTTTTGATTTTAAGATTAGCCCAAACAATTCATCTTTACTGTCAACGTAATGGTAGATGGCCCCCTTAGACAACCCCGACCTTTCAATGATATCCTTCAGAGTTGTACTTCGGCAGCCTTTTTCTAAAATGATTTCTTCAGTTGTAGAAAGAATATGTTGAAAGCTTGGATTATTATAAATTGAATTAGTCATTTTTCTACCTTCCTTATTTGTTCATCGAGTTGTGTTAACGACCATTGGTTAATAAGTCTAATCGTGTTTTTGCATACCTTCGATACACCATTGTAATTAAAATCGCCGCACCAATGACACCGTAAAAAATCAATTGTGAAATAGCTAAAAAGGCTGATATGGAAAGTTCATAGACAAGAATGATTTTTACTATAGCCTCACCCAAAAGCGCAATGCCCCAAATAGCGGTCATAAATCGCAAGACAAAACGAAAATATGGCAGCTCCCAATTCTTTGCAAATTGCCCCTTCTTTTCTGACGAATCCTGGGAACTAAATCTGATTGCGAAGTGATAAATCAGCGGCTTTGCAAAGAACAAGGAGGCGATAAAGATTAGGCCTAATAATCCGGTAACCATGGATTCCCTTAATAAAATGAGCCTTTCGTTCCCACCGAGCACAAATGCCAGTAAGCTTAATACAAACCCCGTTAGCATAAACAAGCCAAACGCATCTGCCTTTTTATATTTAACAATATGATACAGGTTATCCCCCAACGGAATCAAGGTTGCAATTAGCAGCGAGACAAAACTTGAATAATAGTTTAAAAGCAAATTATAAACAACAACAGGAATCGCACCATTTATCACAAGACTTAAAACAATCATTTGAATCAATTTCTTTTTTGATGAAACCTTCACTTCTCCTACACCCCTTTTCACTAACGTTAGCTTACAAATTTTATTTTACAAACCGACCGTCGGTTTGTTAATTATTTTTTAACTTTTTTTTCCTGAAGATAAAATTGCTCAATTTGCAAGAATATGTTGTTATTTCGTGATTTCAGTCTTGTTTTGATAGCTTTTGTCATTAGGCAGGAAAATGGGATACCAGTTGGTGAATAACTATCACAAAGATAATTATTTCCTAGATTCGATAGAGAGGAATGAATTTTATGAAGACCTATACCTTAAAAGAAGTATCCAGAAAAATAAATATTGCACCGGGGACGTTACGCCAATGGGAAAAAGACTTTGATGAGACTTTAGAAATTCCCCGTTCTAAACAAGGTGCAAGAATTTATTCAGAATTGCTGATTGACCAACTGATAGAAATAAAACAAATGACCACCAAGAAGTTAAGTAAAGACCAGATAGGACAATTAATGAAAAATGGACAAAAGGCTGGGGGTGAAGATCGTACAAAAACAGCGGAAGTGTCACTAGAAATCATTGCTGAACCGGTTCCTCCAATCCCTGTTGATGAAAATGCACCAAATAATGCTGACCTATTTTTTGAGGCAATGGAAACGTATAAGAAAAATTTCTTAAATGAAGTTAAGGATGAAATTCGAAATGTCGTTCGTAAAGAGGTAGTAGACGAACTGAAAAAAGAAATATCAAAAGGCACCTTTATTACGGTGAAATCACTTTCAGATTCCATTTACAAATCGACAGCCAACACAAAAGCTGATCTCGTGGAGTTATCCGAAACACTTGAAAAATCTTCAGAGTTGACCGCTGACTCTTTACTGTACCTTAGTAACAGCATTGCAAATGTTTCACTTGAGACTTCCGAAGAGATTCATATCCTTTCTAGGAAGCTGTCTGAAGCCTCTGAAGAGTTATCTCATTATGCCGATACCACAAATAACGAAATTTCAAGTCTAACTGAGGCTATTTCAACCGACCGTGAATTCTTTGTTGAAGAGCGTAATCAATACTTGCTTGAAATTACCCAAAGGGAACGAGCTTTCCAACAAATGTTAGTAGGCTTTAGAGATGTCGCCGCAGCCAAAGAGAGGAAATGGTGGAAATTCTGGTCTTTAAGGGGGAATTCACATGAATACAAGTGAAGTGGCAAAATTATTAGGGGTGTCGGCGAGCACTGTTCAGCGCTGGGTTAAACTTTTGGAGCTGCCAATGGAAAAAAATGACCGGGGACATTATCATTTTAATAACGAAGATATTGAACTATTAAAAAAAATTCATGAACAGCTTCAAAATGGAATATTGCTCCAGGATGTCGCCCCAGTGGTGGAAAAAAGGGGAATTCGAAAAGGTGCAATTAAAAGAGGCGGGGAAAAGGAAACAGTCATCGAAAGGTTGGTTACCAAGGTCAGCGAATTAGAAATGAATCTAAATACCAAGGCCGATTCAGTTGCATCCTATCAACTCCTCCAGCATCGTCGGGAAATAGACGATTTACAAAATCATCTAACCCAATTAGCACTTGAGCTTGAACGGCTTCAAATTCAAATAAAGGAAATGAACACATCCCCACAAGTGGACAAACCACTGGTTTTGGGTGGTGGCAAGGTAAGAAGAAAAAAGAAAAATATCGTCAGTTCTCTATTCGGTTTTTAAACAAAACCACCAATGTATAAAAAACATGACCGAACAGATTTTTCCTGTTTGGCCATGTTTTTTTATTTTGTCACTGTCATGCTTCTTTTAATCTCTCTTCGACTTCAAACAACTCTCCGGCATATGTTATCTCCTTGATAGTAACAGGAATTTCGCCAGTTGGAATCTTCAGAGAAAGCTGCTCACCAAGATTTTTTAGCAATAGCTGTCTGCCAACTGGTGATAAAAAGGAAATATGACCTTGATCGGGTTCAGACTGCTCCGGAAAACAGATAACATAATCTTCCGTCTCATTGTCATCGTCGTAGAGAACAGTTACTTTTGTTCCGATAAAAACTTTAGGAATCAATGATATATAGGTGTTTTTAAGATTTTCCTTTAGTAAATCATCAATCTCCAAGACGTACAGACTAAAAAAATGCTTCATTCTCTCTTGGACAGGGGTTGAAGAAAAATAAAGAGTGGTTAATTCCTGAATATTCTCCTCAATAAATACAACCTGCTGGCTGAAAAAGTCTTTGGAGGGTTTACTATGGTTCATAATAAATCGCCTCCAAGCTAGGGTCAAATTTCCTGCAGAACTTCATAAAGTTTTTCATGACAAATTCCTCCTAAATAAAAAAATGAACCTTCCATTTGTATAGATAATCCTCTGGTTTTCCCTAAAAGAGCAAAACCGTAGTATCCCTATACAAAATGAAAAGTTATCCTCTTCCTTTTAGTCAAGGAAAATCTTAGTATAATATTACCATATCTAGACAGAAAAGTCGCTACAACTGGTCAGTAAATGTTTGCGTATCAGAAATATCACAACCTGCTTTTATGACCAGGTGATAGAAATCACATACAAATGAATGGCAAGGTGATACCATACATTTGAAGGTATATTAATCGAAACGAGGTTATGAATTGAATTTTCCACAACTAAAAATAGGACATATGAGACCTGCAGTTCCCATTATGCAAGGCGGAATGGGTGTAGGTATTTCTCTAAGCAGGTTAGCTTCAGCAGTTGCAAATGCCGGTGGGGTTGGGATTATTTCTGGTACAGGAATTACTGTTCAAGAAATGCGTTCGCATATTAGACGGGCAAAGGAACTAGTCGCGGGCGCTGGATATATTGGTGTAAACGTATTATTTGCCATGAACGACTTTGCTGAAAAAATGAAAGCAGCCCTTGAAGAAAAAGTTGATTTTATTATTTCCGGCGCAGGAATCTCCAGGGATATGTATACATGGGGAAGACAAGCAGGAATCCCGGTTATTTCCATTGTCTCATCTGCTAAATTAGCAAGGATTTCCGAACGTTTAGGCGCGGCTGCCGTTGTCGTTGAAGGCTTTGAAGCAGGGGGTCATCTTGGAACCGATCGGCCCATGTTTGAAATACTACCCGAGATTGTTGAAGCCGTTTCAATCCCCGTTATTGCAGCTGGCGGCATTATGACGGGCAGTGATATCGCCAAAGCACTCTCCATGGGAGCATCTGGAGTTCAAATGGGCACTCGTTTTGTTGCCAGCGAGGAATGTGATGCCCCTATGCCGTTTAAGCTGAAATATGTCGATGCTGGTAAAGATGACACGGTTTTGGTTAAAACCACTGTCGGCCTGCAGGGAAGAGCCATCATAAATAATTTCACAAAATTAATCAGCGGACCTGATAAGTTAAAAATAGCTAAATGCCATGATTGCCTTAAGAATTGTTCCTATCGCTTTTGTACGCTTGATTCTCTTCTAACATCTGTTGGCGGTGATGTGGAAAACGGGCTTGTTTTTGCAGGTGCAAGAGTGGATGAAATCAAAGAAATTCTCCCAGTCAAAAAAATTATTGACAACCTCACAACAGAATATGGTGAAGCAATAAATGAAAGTTTCTAGTATTCAATCTCTTGCAGTAAGAAAAGACTCCAGCGCCTTGGTCGGCCGCAGGAGTCTTTTAACTTCCTAGTTTATAATAACCTCTTTTTAGCGCGAAATAACAAAACCATAGGGCTTGGAGAAAGAAAAACATCCCCCAAATTGGCGCTGGAAAAATAACTGTTAACTGGGCAAGGTTAGCAGCATCCCCCGCTCCATCCGGTTGAATAACACTTATATACAAGATTTCATAGGCACTTTGAACCGAATCAACTAATAGAATGGAGGCAATAAGAAGTAACAAATGATCCCGTACTGTTTGGCTCCCTTTGATAAGTAAAAAGAGAAAAGCGACAGCGAATGAACATAACCAAAAGATTCCATATGGGTTCCGCACCCAAAAGATAAGGTTAAGGAAAATAAAAGCTAGCAAAATATCAATCAAAATGGTTTGCCTCTTCCTTCCTATCAGTAAGAATGAGAGAAACGCCATAAACGAGGCAAAGGTATAGCCGGCAAGACTCGTAAAGAAGCTGCCAATCCAGGTAGACTGATTACTATATGTTGCCCCTTCTGAATTCATAAATAAAGAAATCCTTTCCACATTGCCGCCAAGCAAGGCAATCAAAGCATGGCCTGATTCATGAATAAGCGTATTAATGACCTTTGCATAATTTCCGAGAAGCGGTACGTGAATCAACAAAAAAGCTAACACGAGGAAAAGGAAAAACTTCATACTTAATTTTTCGCGAACAAAGCTCAAAATTGATTCTCCTCTTTTATAAATTTCTTCATACCTCATTTTAACATCTTTTGTTGAAACTATCGCAAATTTACGCCTAGTTGAAAATAATTTGCAAAGAAGGAAACCAGAATAGAAATCGATTCGACAAACCAACAACTTATATGTTATCATCGGGTTGTTGCATTAGCGAACGTACATTTTTATTTTAGGAGGAATGTAATTTGATAGAGTTTAAGAATATTGTAAAGAAATATCGAAGCAAAACCATCATTAATCCTTTTTCATTGGAAATTGATGCTGGACAGTTGGTGGTTTTTATTGGACCAAGTGGCTGCGGGAAAACCACCTTACTCAAAATGATCAATAAATTAATCCAACCATCTTCAGGAAAAATTTTTGTGAATGGGACGGATATCTCGACAATGAATCCGATTGAACTACGGAGGAATATCGGATATGTAATTCAAAACACTGGACTTTTTCCACATATGTCGATTAAAGAAAATTTAGAGTTGATTCCAAAGCTTAAAGGTGAAGAGCCAGCTTCAATTGAGAAAAAGACAAAAGAATTGCTTGAAATTGTCGGTTTAGACCCAAAGGAATTCTTACATCGTTTTCCAAAAGAACTGAGCGGCGGTCAGCAGCAAAGAATTGGTGTAGCAAGAGCTTTCTCTACAAACTCCGATATAATCCTAATGGATGAACCCTTCAGTGCACTAGACCCTGTTACTAGAAGTTCACTTCAAGATGAGTTGTTCCAAATGCAAAAGGAATTAAACAAGACCATCATCTTTGTTACCCATGATATGGATGAGGCTATTAAAATAGCAGACAAGATTTGTATTTTAAAAGACGGAGATATTCTCCAGTATGACACTCCTGAAAATATTCTTAAAAACCCTGCTAATGATTTTGTTGAAGACTTTATTGGAAAAAGAAGGGTTTGGAACAATCCTGAATTATTGATGGCAGAGGATATCATGATTCATCAACCTGTAAAAATCACCCCAATGCGCAACGTATTACAGGCCATTGAGATTATGAAGGACAATAAGGTAGACAGCTTAATGGTGACAGATAAAAATAATGTCCTCAAGGGTCTTGTGACCTTAAAAGCTATTCAATTGCTCAATCGAACGACTTCAATTGAGTTGATTATGGAGCAAAATGTGCTTTCCGTTTCACAGGATGCGAATTTAATTTCGGTTTTAGCAACAATGAATGAGCATAAAATTGGTTATCTTCCTGTTGTCAACAAGGCAAAACAGTTAACAGGACTGATTACAAGAAGCAGTATTTTATCAGCTTTAAGCAGTCAATTAATTGACTTGGAGGTGGCGTTTTAATGAGTGGCTTTTGGAATTATCTAACTGGTAACTATCAGCAAATACTCAATTTACTGGGTGAGCATCTTTATTTAAGTATTGTATCAGTAGCGATTGCCATTATCATTGGTATTCCACTTGGGATTCTAATTTCAAATGAACCAAAGCTGTCAAAACCGATTATCGGAACGACAAACGTTATTCAGGCCGTCCCAAGCTTGGCCTTACTCGGATTCCTGATTCCTTTTGTTGGAATTGGCAGTACGCCGGCGATTGTGATGGTTGTCCTTTATTCCCTCCTTCCAATCGTAAAGAATACGTACACGGGCTTAACAAACATTGACGGAGACATTCTGGAAGCCGCCAAAGGCATCGGTCTGACTAAGAGTCAAACAATGAGAAAGGTTCAGCTTCCGCTCGCCTTCCCGATGATTATGGCGGGTATCAGAATTTCAGCGGTTACAGCTGTTGGTTTGATGACCATCGCTGCCTTCGTTGGAGCAGGCGGACTGGGGTACCTCGTATTCTCAGGTGTGCAGACCGTCGATAATCATATGATTTTGGCCGGAGCGATTCCTGCCTGTATATTAGCACTCTTGATTGACTTTGTTGTTGGGAAACTTGAATCCTCCCTTTCATATACGAACAAGAAAAAATCTGCAGCTAAGTCAAGTAAAAAGGCAAAAAAATGGATAATTGGTGTGGCCTCTATTTTGTTACTTGCTGCAGGTTCACTTAAAGTTTATTCAATCGCCAATGCTGAAGACAAAATCGTCATTGGTTCAAAGAATTTCAGTGAGTCATTAATTTTAGGTAATATGCTTGCTGATCTAATCGAAAACAAGACGGATCTTCAAGTAGAAAGAAAGTTAAATCTTGGTGGTACGCAGGTTGCTTTTAGTGCGATTAAAAATGGGGATATTGATTTATATGTTGAATATACGGGGACAGGTTTGGTAAATATTTTAAATCAGCCTCCAGAAAGTAACCCGGACAAAGTCTATGATTTTGTTCAACAAGAATTCAAGCAAAAATATGGAATTGACTTATTAAAACCGCTTGGGTTTAATAACACCTATGCCTTAGCAGTACGCCAAGACACTGTTGAAGAGTATAATTTAAAGACGATATCTGATCTGGCAAAAGTAAGCAATGAATTAGTCTTTGGTCCAACCATTGAATTTCCAAACCGGGTAGATGGATTACCTGGACTTGCAAAAACTTATAATATCGAATTCAAAGATGTCAAAGCCATTGATGGGGGATTGCGCTATACCGCACTTGAGAATCATAAGAGTGATGTTATCGATGCCTTTTCTACCGATGGATTACTCGAGGCCTTTCACTTGAAGGTGTTAAAGGATGATAAAAACTTTTTCCCACCTTATTATGCTGTGCCAATTATTAAAGAAGAAACATTAAAAGAACATCCAGAATTAAAAAAGGCAATTAACACCTTATCCGGCAAGCTTAACGATGAAAAAATGCGGGAACTTAACTATAAGGTAGACAGCCTCAAACAGTCTCCTGCAAAAGTAGCAAAAGAATTTTTAGAAAAAGAAGGATTATTAAGTAAATAACTATAGAAAAAGCCGGTTATCCGGCTTTTTCTTATTCCTCCAAAAAATGAACGACTCTGTCATACGTTTTTTCATCACCAATGACAAGGAGGACATCCCCTTCAAGGATTTGAGCATACGGGCCCGGGGAGATGATCATTTCATCCCTTCGCTTCATCCCGATTACGGTGCCGCCGGTATTTTGCCAAAATTTCAGTTCCGAAATTGTCTTGCCGATATGAATGCTTCCTGGATATACCTCCACTTCAATTGGTGCTAATGGATTGGTGTGTCGTAGTTTCCCGGAATAATCCATGATTTTCCGCAATGTTTCGAAAACCTTTTCATCCAGTCTTTCTCTTTCTGTGATTAGAGAATTCATTTGCTTTTCAAGATCTTTGATGCTGGCCAGGTTAGAAAAACGAGAGATATATTTAAATGCATTCTCCCGGGAAGAGATCACGATGCCGCTCCCTTTTGCAGAATGAACAATTTCCACGTCCTCTAAAATTTTAATTGCTCTCCTTACTGTCTCTGGAGATACCTTATATTCACTCGCCAACGTAGACCTGCCGTGAATCTTTTCCCCTACTTTAAATTTCCCGTCATAAATGCGATTGGCCAAATCAATCGCAATTCGTTCATAAGTTGGGATTTGTGCCCTTTGCATAGCAGACCATCACCACCATTTAATCAATAGCATTACCATTTCACTATACCGTTTTACGCATATGTTTGCGAGGGAAAAAATATTAGGCTCCCTCTGACACCTTTTGTCTTTATTTTACGAACATTGGACATAATTGTAAGGAGTCTTTTTTTATCGAGGTGTAGAAATGAAACGGAAAATAATCATCTTTTTATGTGTGGGATTCATCATCTTTATGGCTGCATTATGTATTTATTACCTAGTGAAAGGTGATTCTTCAAGGTGGCAGGTTGCCCTCGGCGGTATTTTTGCTGGCGCACTCCCACTTCTACTATTACGGTTGAAAAATAACCCTTTTAACATTCCTATTATTGTTAGTTATTATCTTTTTTTATTTTGTTCATTGTATTTAGGTTCAATCGAAAGCTTTTATCTGCATTTGAAATGGTGGGATTCCACCCTTCATTTTTTAAAGGGGATATTCATTGGCTGTGTTGGAATAACATTATATAAACGCTGGATCCCAAATTATGCCCGCAATGAGGTTTCCCATTGGTTACTTTTTCTTTTCGTTCTATCTCTTGCCGCTTTGGCCAGTATAATTTGGGAGATTTATGAATTTGTTGGTGATTTGACAATTTCCCACACGATGCAAAGAGGCGGTAACAAAGATACCATGTATGACCTGATTTGTGGAGTAGCCGGAGGTTTGCTTCCTGCTATTTATTCAGTTATAAAGAAACAGCGGGTTTAATTACAAAGAAAAAAGCAGTCTAACGCAAGTTTAGAACTGCTTTTTCCATTAAAATTACACCGTAACAGCAACAAAGAACTCTTCATACAAAGCTTGAACGGCTCTTTTTTCATCGACTTCCTTTACGCCAAACATCATGCTGACCTCAGATGAGCCTTGATTAATCATTTCAATATTAACACTCGCCCTTGCCAAGGCTTTGGACGCCCTTGCCATCGTCCCGACATTATGGCGCATTCCTTCACCAACTACCATGATAAGAGCAAGGCTGTGCTCGAATTTCACTTCATCGGCATGCAATTCTGCGATAATCCGCTTGGTTATTTCCCGCTCCATTTCGACCTCAAACTGATTTTCCCTTAAAATGATCGAGATATCATCAATACCCGAAGGGGTGTGTTCATAGGACAAGCCAAACTCTTCTAAAATGCTTAACAGTTTACGGCCAAAACCAATCTCTCTGTTCATTAAGTATTTACTCACATAAATACTGCAAAACCCCTGATCGCTGGCAATCCCAATGACAGGACCATTCGTATTGTCACGCTCATAAACAATTCTCGTCCCCGGTGCTGCCGGATTGTTCGTGTTCTTGATTTGGACGGGAATCCCTGCCCGAAAGGCCGGCACAAGGGCTTCATCATGCAGAACGGTAAACCCTGCATATGAAAGCTCACGCATTTCCCGATACGTTAATTCCTTGATTTCCTTAGGCCTCTTGAGAATGTAGGGATTGACCGAATAAACGGCATCCACATCAGTAAAATTTTCATATAAATCAGCTTTCAAGCCATTTGCGAGGATAGAGCCCGTAATATCCGAGCCGCTCCTCGAAAAAGTGAATACTTCCCCTTCTTTGCTAAACCCGAAAAATCCGGGAAAGATTAATAAACCGCTTCTTTCCCGCAAGGAATGCAGCCGCTCATACGCTTCCGGTAAAACTTGAGCGTTTCCCGGCTCAGCACTAACGAGCAGCCCAGCCTCCCCAGGGTTAACATACGAGGCCTCTACCCCCTGCTCTTGGAAGAACGCAGCCACTAATTTTGCATGATTATCCTCACCACTTGCCTTAACCCTATCGATAAACCGTTCAGGTTTACTTCTATCCCCATTTAGTCTTGCTTCTAAATCAGCTTGAATTTCACTAATAATTTCAGAAGGAAGCTGTAGTTCCTCAGCAATCGTCGAATACCTTTTGATGACGGCTGACACTATTTCCTCTGAATCTTGATTGCTCAGGCATCGCTCTGCACATTCAATTAATAAATCCGTTACCTTTTGATCTTCGGCAAACCGTTTCCCTGGAGCTGATACGACGACAACTTTACGCTCGGGATCAGAAATAACAATCTGGAAAACCTTCTCAATTTGGTTTCCGGAAGCTAAAGAGGATCCTCCAAACTTTACTACCTTCATGCAAACATCTCCTAATCCCAAAAATATAATCTTAATTTTATCTAAATTCAGAAATAATTCAAGCATTTTCCACTGTACATGCACATTTGTTTCCCTCAGGGAGACAATCACCTTTTAAAAATGAAAAACAGTGAGATTTCATTAGTATCTCACTGCCTGATCCTGCCATTTTTTCATTAACTTTTTAGAATTTAACGGATGATCTCAATAAAATGAGCAAGGATTCTCGCGGTCATTCCCCAAATTGTTTTCCCCTCGTATACATAAAAATACTCCTCTACCCCTCTTGTCCTCCAATTGTAATTTTCGCCGCCAACAATTAAATCAAAGGGAAAATTCTCCTCAGGCACTGCCTTAAATTCAATATGATAAATTTCTGGGTCTTTATTGATAAAAAAAGATAAAGGAACCGTAAAAATTTCTCCAACCTCTGCCGGATTGGGTTGAATACATTCTGAATGACTAATTAATCCTGTATACGGATAAACCAACATACCAAAAGGAGAAACCATAAAATCAAGAGGATAAACTTCCGTGATATTTTCCCCGCTTATCCCTAATTCCTCCATTGTTTCGCGAATAGCCGCTTCTTTTTCATCCTTGTCTTCCAAATCGACTTTTCCTCCAGGAAAACAAATTTCGCCTGGCTGCCTTCTAAGCTCCAGCGAACGAACCTCAAATAGTACATGAATCCCATCCTCTTTTTGGATAAGAGGTAACATTACAGCATATTTTGAGAACTTCTCGCTCCCTAGTATTACAGGGTTATGTCTTTTTAATTTTGTTACAACAGTTTCTAACTCCATGATTTCACCTCTATTCATTATCAAATGTTCTTATTATCTACAATACCATTTTTAACCGTCTAATGAAAAAAAACAATCCAACTTCAACAAAGTTGGATTATCCCGGGAAAAATCTTATTCCTTTTTTTCATACCAAGAATACATATAAGCTGAATCTTCGAAGGCTTGAGCTTTTTTTACAATTTTCAGTGGATGGAAAGTATCAATCATCACAGCCAATTCCAGTGTTTGCTTTTTTCCAATACTTGCTTCTGTTTTCCCTGGATGTGGTCCATGAGGAATTCCCCCTGGATGGAGCGTGATTGACCCCTCTTGGACACCTTTACGGCTCATAAAATTGCCTTCCACATAATAAAGTAGTTCATCACTATTAACGTTACTATGATAGTATGGTGCAGGAATCGCCTCAGGATGGTAATCATACAATCTAGGCACGAAGGAACAAACAACAAAATTATTCCCTTCAAAGGTTTGATGGACAGGCGGCGGCTGGTGAACCCTTCCTGTAATCGGTTCAAAATCTTCAATATTAAAGGCCCAAGGATATAGGTATCCATCCCAGCCGACTACATCAAAGGGGTGATGTCCCAGAATATGGGAGGAAATCATCCCTCGCGATTTCGTCAAAACCTCAAATTCGCCTTTCTCGGCAAAAGTCATCAATGTTTCCGGACCGCGGATATCTCGTTCGCAAAACGGACTGTGCTCTAATAACTGACCATATTCATTACGATAGCGCCTTGGTGTGGTAATTTGACTATACGCTTCAACGATAAGCATTTTCGTCATTTCATTTGCATCAGGAATTATTCGATAAATCGTTCCAATCGGTATAATAAGATAGTCACCAGGAGAATAGGAAATCATCCCGAACATCGTTTCTAGTTTCCCCGATCCGGTGTGGATATAAAGCATTTCATCGCCATCACCGTTGCGATAAAAGCTTTCCATTGGCTCAGTGACATTTGCAGTTCCAATCAGCAAGTCTTGATTTCCTAAAATATATTCCCTGGCTTTTAAGGCATCGCCTTTTAGGGTTGTCTTATTCGTAAAAAAGTGGCGGTGATTAAGAGCCCTCTGTTCTTCGTATTCCGGCAAGTATTGACCAATCAATTCAGATTTCACCACTTCTGTAGGCATATAATGGTGATATAATATCGATTGGGTGCCTGAAAAACCTCGTGTTCCCATAACCTGCTCTCGGTAAAGACCGCCATCCTCTTTTTTAAACATCGTATGACGTTTATGCGGGACTTTCCCCATTTGCCGGTAATACATTATTTCACCTCAGTTCCTTCGATAATCGAATTCTGTAAAACACCAAGACAATCTATTTCTAATTCTACGATATCCCCGGGTTCAAGCCAGCGGTGCACTTCTTGGCCGAGCTCAAGGATGCATCCTGTTCCGACCGTTCCAGAACCTATCATCTCTCCAGGATAAAGGGTAACGCCTGCAGATGCCCTCTCAATCATCTCCCCAAAGGAATAAAAAAGCTCCCTCATATTTCCTACCGAAAGTAATTGTCCGTTTACCCGTGCTTTCATGGAAAGCTCAAAGCCCTTTCCCGTTTTCAAAGGTTCCAGCTCATCTTTCGTGACAATCCATGGACCAATCGAGGTGGCAAAATCTTTTCCTTTTGCAGGGCCAAGCCCTACTTTCATTTCCTTCCGCTGCAGGTCTCTCGCACTCCAATCGTTCAAAATACAATAGCCAAAAATATATTCATCAGCATCTTCCGCTCGAATATTTCTTCCTTCCTTTCCGATGATGCAGGCAATTTCGAGTTCATAATCGAGCCAGTCACAGCCTATTGGCTTGGTGATTTCTTCTCCAGGACCCTTTATCGCAAGGTGATTGGAAAAATAAAAGACTGGAGTTTCATACCATTCTGGTATCATCTCAAGACCGCGGTTTTCCCTTGCTGTTTTCACATGCTTCTCAAAGGCATAAAAATCACGAAAGCTTCTAGGGAAAGTGAGTGGAGCCAGTAAGCGGATTTCATTCAAAGGGTAAACCCCTTGCAGCTTGTTAGTTGGAGACATTAATGCCGCTTTTTTTAAATTCACTTCACAGTTATCAAGAAAGGCTACTAAATTATCAGGTAACTCCCCGCCTGACATTTCATACATATCGACTGCATGCGCTTGGTCCAGCAGAAACCCGGCCCTAATGGACCCATCATTTTTTTCAAAAGTAACAAATTTCATTGGTTCACCTTTTTTCCTTTTAAAAAAGGGAGAAATTTTCCTCCCTTTTTTCGCTCTGTTTGGTAGTTATCCCCTTAAAATATACCTTTTCTATCTTTTCGATAGTTTACAGGTTTCCGCGTTTTTCCTGCTCCCGCTCAATCGATTCGAATAATGCCTTAAAGTTTCCTTCACCGAAACCGCGAGCCCCTTTTCGTTGAATGATTTCAATGAAAACGGTTGGACGATCAACAATCGGCTTGGTAAAGATTTGCAATAAATAGCCTTCATCATCACGGTCAACTAAAATATTTAATTCGCGAAGTTTTTCAATTTCTTCATCAATTTTGCCAATCCGCTCACCTAATGACTCGTAATAAGTACTAGGGGTTTTAAGGAATTCAACGCCATTCTTCTTCAAAGTGGCAACTGTTGAGACAATATCTTCGGTTAAAATGGCCAGATGCTGTACACCCGGACCATTGTAGAATTCCAAATATTCCTGGATTTGCGATTTCCGTTTCCCCTCCGCCGGCTCATTAATTGGAAACTTGATGCGCCCGCCGTTATGCATGACCTTTGACATCAAGGCCGAGTATTCTGTGGTAATATCCTTGTCAGAGAAATGCTTCATTTCTTTAAAGCCCATTACCTTCGAATAATATTCAACCCATTCTTCCATCCGCTCCACATTACCAACGACATGATCAATCCCGATTAACCCGGCATCCTCATTTGGCAAATAGATTGAGTATGGCTCAAACCCTGGTAGAAACGCCCCTTGATAACTTTTGCGTTCAATTAACGTATGGATTGTGTCGCCATATGTACCGAGAACAGCTTTTTTAACAACTCCCTTTTCATCGCTCATTTCAAATGGGGCTACATGGGCAATGGCTCCTCTATTTACAGCCTCTTCGAATGCTTTGTCTACGTCTTCGACCAACAGGGCTACATCCTTTACGCCGTCCCCGTGCTTCTTGACAAACTGAGCTACCCGGCTTTCTTCGTTATAGGAGCCTGTAATCACGAGACGAATATTCCGCTGCTTAAGAACATATGAGACCGTTTCACGATTTCCTGTTTCTAGTCCGGAATATGCAACTGGCGTAAACCCAAAGGCCGTGCAAAAATAATGACAAGATTGCTTAGCATTCCCCGTGTAAATCTCAATATAATCCACATCCCGTACTGGAAAAAAGTCATCGACAAGTTGATCTGCCCTTACTCTTTGTTCTTTCATCTAGAAACCTCCATTTGTAATAATATTAATATTCTGAATTAATCTTAAATGAAGGCTTTTGATCTCTCAAGAGCAGGAAGTAAAGCAATAACGCTTTTAGGCAGTAAAGAAATACTCTATCATCATAATAATTATTTCAGCAAAAACAAAAAGAAACATACCTAGGACTAGGTTGTTTCTACTATTGGAATAGGGAATATATTTTTCACTAAAATATTCCTGCTTTTAAGGCAGTTAAAAAATTTTTACGAAAGAATCGCTCGGTCGCTTACCATTTGGACACCACGAATTCGTTTAAATTCCTCTAATAATCGTTCAATCGTCAGCTCCCGCTTATTATCCTCATCAACCTCCAAAATAACTTGGCCTTTGTCCATCATGATTAAACGATTCCCTAGATCAATGGCCTGCTGCATATTGTGGGTAACCATTATGGTAGTAAGTTTGTATTTATCAACTATTTCTTTGGTTAGGTTCGTTATCAACTCTGCCCTTGATGGATCCAGTGCTGCCGTATGTTCATCCAGCAAAAGGATGGATGGTTCCGTGAAGGTGGCCATTAATAACGATAGGGCCTGGCGTTCTCCGCCGGATAATAAACCGACCCTTGCACTGAGGCGGTTTTCCAAACCGAGATGCAAGGATTCAAGCACTTCCCGGAAAAAATCGCGTCTTTTTTTCGTGACAGCTTTTCGGAGTGTTCTTGATTTATTCCGAGAATATGCCATCGCCAGATTTTCTTCAATCGTCATACTTGGAGCCGTTCCTGCCATTGGGTCTTGAAAGACGCGTCCAATCATTTTCGAGCGATTAAATTCCGACATATTGGTAACATTTTTTTCGCCAATATGAACCTCTCCGATATCAGGAATAAAAACACCGGAAATGACATTCATTAACGTCGATTTTCCTGCGCCATTACTGCCAATTATCGTTACAAAATCTCCGGGTTTAAGGGTTAGATTAACATGATCTATCGCGATTTTTTCATCAGGTGTCCCCTCATTAAAAATCTTATGAATCTGATTTAAGTGCAGCATGATTGTCCCCCTTACCAGCGGCAGCAGCACGAATAGCCGATAGATGATCTGCCCTTCTCCGCGCTTTTCGCTTTTTCTCTTTCGATCGCTCGATCATTTTCGGTGTTGTTAAAGCAACAATGACAATTACTGCAGTAATCAGCCTCATATCACCCGGCTTCAAGAAATCAATCCTGAGGGCCATGGATACGACAATTCGGTAAATAATCGAACCGCCAATGACAGCAAGCTTTGTTCTTGCAATGGTTTTGGTCCCGAACAAAGCCTCACCTATAATAACAGATGCTAAGCCGATAATAATCATCCCGATTCCCATGCCGACATCGGCAGAGCCGCCTTGCTGGGCAATAAGGGAGCCTGAGAAAGCAACCAATGCGTTGGAAAGCCCCAGTCCAAGAATGACAAGAAGGTTTGTATTAGCCGAAAGGCTGCGAATCATTCGCCTATTGTCTCCGGTCGCTCTGATTGCTAGACCAATTTCCGTTTGTAAGAACAGATCGGTTAGGAACTTGATAACGAAGGTGACGAAAATCATAAAAATAAGAATGCCCCATGTATCCGGAAGACTATCACCAAGACCAACCATTGAAAGAAAACGATTGAAAAATGAATCAATTCCAGTACGCTCAAAAAAACCACTAATTTTAGTAAATGCTGTATCGGTATTTAATAGTGAGATATTGGGGCGATCCATGATTCTTAAATTAATTGAGTAGAGGGCAATCATCATTAAGATTCCGGAGAGCAAGTTATTTATTCTTCCAAATGTATGGAGAATCCCTGTTATACAGCCTGCAGCAAAACCAGCAATTAATGCCACGATTGTAGCGATAAATGGGTTAACCCCACTGGCGATCATAATCGCTGAAATGGCAGCCCCTGTTACAAAACTCCCATCCACCGTCAAATCTGGGAAATCCAGAATACGAAAGGAAAGATAGACGCCCAGTGCCATAATCGCATAAATGATACCTGTTTCAAATGATGAAAATATGGCTGTAAACATTGAGATCATCCTTTCAAATTACATTCATATGTATGAATCAAGGAGTGTCCCATTTAAAAGGCCCCCTCCTTGATAATGATTAAAGATTACTTACCATCGTAGAACTCGCCAAGTTTGCTCCATTCCTCATTCACTTTTAATCCTTGTGCTTCAGCCGCTGCCTTATTGATGACTAGCTTTAAACTGCTTGGAAGTTCAACAGGAATTTCTGAAGCCTTCTTTTTCCCCGTTAAAATCTCGGCGGCCATTAATCCGGATTGATAGCCAAGGTCAAAATAGCTGAATCCACTTGCCGCAACGGCACCTTTTTTCATCGAATCAAGCTCGCCGACGAAAAGGGGAATTTTTTTGCTGTTTGCTACAGCAATGACCGAATCAAGGGCGGTAACAACAGTATTATCAGTTGGAATATAGATAGCATCGACTCGACCGACTAGTGACTCGGCTGCCTGCTTAACCTCTGATGTATTCGCAACAGAAACTTCGACTAGAGCAGCGCCTTTTTCTTCCGCTAATTTTTTCACTTCTTTAACTTGGACTTCTGAATTTTGTTCCCCGGAATTATAAATCACACCAATTTTTTTAGCTTTTACTTCATCAGTAATAAAATGAATCGTCTTTTTGGTAGCTTCAGGATGGTTGTCAGTTGTACCGGTAATATTTTCTCCAGGTTTATCAAATGCCTTTACCAATCCAGCACCGACAGGGTCTGTCACCGATGTAAAAATAATCGGAATTTTCTTGGTCGCATTTAAGGCTGCCGTTGCACTTGGGGTTGCATTGGCAAAAATCAAGTCTACCTTGTCGCCGACAAAATTCTTGGCAATTACTTGCGGGTTATTCGGATCCCCTTGTGCATTTTGATCATCATACGTTACCTTTATTCCTTTGTCTGATAAAGCCTTCTTAAAGCCCTCTGTCGCAGCATCTAAGGAAGGATGCGGAGCATACTGGCTAATTCCAACCTTGAACTCCTTATCAGTTCCTCCCTTTTCTGAACCCCCTGCTGATTCTTTACTGCCGCAGCCGGCAAGCAAGAGCATTCCTGCCAAGGCAATTGAAAGTGCTTGAACCTTTTTCTTCATTAAGAAACATCCCCCTAATAGTATTCTTTTTAAACAACAAATTTTCTAAAAATTTAATATATTAGAAATTATTCTAGTATTTTTTTTGTTTAAAAGCAATAGAAATAGCAAAAATATTTTTTTGCTTTAAAGCGACATAATCTCCAATAAGGAAACATATTACCTCTTCCTCCCTTCTTCGAAAAAAAATGCCTTCTAACAAGTAGAAGGCATTGATGCATGTATTTTAAATTATGAATGGAGGAACAAAAATATGAATCTTACCAATCACGTGTGTTTTCGAGTAATTGATCTATCTCAACTTTTTTCACATTATGAATGTTTTTCTCAGATGTTAGATTTGTTGTTGCTTCAAGTAATTTGTCGATATCGATTAAAACGATGCCCATATCTTCTCTAACCTCCTAAGTTTTTAGTAAAATATCACTTTACTAAACATTTCGAGCTATTTATGATAAATACGGGGGTAATATAGAAATCAAAAGTAAAGAATCAAAAAGTACAGGTGATTTTTAAGTATATACTTGTGAAACATATAAATTCATTTCAAAAGCAAAAAATCCAGCTGCATAGGCTGGATTTTCTTACTTTAAGCAGTGTTTTTCATTTCTTTTCGTACTTTCGGCTGTTTAAAAAAATATTTCATCATCGGCGGAGTAACAAGCGTGGTTACTAGAACGACGATGACTAATATCGAAAATAGTTCTGGACTGATTAACTTTGTCTCTAATCCAATCGTGGCAATAATTAAAGCAACCTCCCCGCGCGAAACCATGGCGGCCCCAATTCCGAGCGAGTTTCTCCACGAAAAGCGGGCCATTTTCGCCCCAGCTGCTGCACCAATTAATTTGGTTAAGATTGCTAGAATACTAAGACCAATAATAAGACCTAAATGCTGCGAAAGACCTGCGAAGCTTGCTTTCACACCGATAGAGGTAAAGAAAACCGGCACGAAAATCGAATAACCAATTGTTTCTACTTTTTCAACTATTTCTTGCTTATATTTTGTTACACTAATCGCTACCCCGGCAATATAAGCACCAATGATGGCGGCAACACCTGTTAATTCAGCCACATAGGCAAAAAGAAAACAGATGATTAATGCGGAGGATAGGAGCGATTCCGTCACCTTTAATGGTGCAAACCTCTTTAAGACCCATGGCACAACCTTCCAAGCTACTAAAATAGCACCTCCAAAGAAGAGTACTTTTTCAATAATGACCATACTTAAATTTACATCTCCACCTGCCATGCTCATTAAAAACGCTAAGGCAATAATGACGAGCACATCATCAATGACCGCCGCTCCTAAAATGGTCGCCCCTTCTTTTGACTGCATTTTATTAAGCTCTTTAAGCGCCTGTACGGAAATACTTACGCTGGTAGCTGACAGCAGTAGTCCTAAAAATACCGCTTCAATTGTCGTCATTTTCAACATGATTCCCGCTAAGTATCCAACAAAAAGCGGGACGACTATTCCACTAACGCCCACGAGTGTCGATGCTTTCCCAGAGCGTTTAAATTCATCTAAATCGGTCTCCATGCCGGCAATAAACATTAACAGTATAACGCCAATTTGACTTAGCTCTTCCAATGTTTTCGTTTCGGAAACGAGCCCCAAAACCGCTGGGCCTAAAAGAATTCCTACAAGGAGCTTCCCTAAAACAGAGGGCTGGCCAAACTTTACACTAATATCCCCTGCTATTTTAGAAGCAAATAAAATAATCGCTAACTCAAAGATTAATTCCATCTAATCACCATTCCTTTTTTAGAAAATTAAAAAGAGCCTGTCACAACATTGACAGACTCTTCCCTAAACAATAGAAAAAGGCCTGTCAAACCAAAAGGGCATAATTCCCCCTTGGTGACAGGCTCCTCCATTTGACGAACATTAAGTTAACACTACAATACCATAGTTTATCCTATATTTCAAGCTGATTAATCCCACTGTTTTATTTTGCCGATTACCTTTTCCTTTATTTTAGTGATAAAGGTCGATTCACCCTTCAATGTCTTTTGCTTATTCCATTCATTGAAACTGGCAACGGTGATTAAGATTAGACCGGCAACTAATAAATAGAACCACCAAGGCATGTGTCCCCAATATGGTCTCGTTTGCAGAAATACATTTAATAATAACACACCGGTCCCTACGAAGAAGTATGATTTAATTTGCAGGAACATCCCCGCCATCATCGATAACAAGGAGAGTGACCCTAAGATAACCGCATCATAAATAGTATTGCTCGCTAACCCATCTTGTATTAAGACAAGTGAAACGCAAACTAGGACTCCCCATTGAATTGCTTTTGTAATATTTGAATATCGCCCTTTTAATAAGAGACGAGTAAAAATAATCAAACCAACAAATGGAAGGACTTGCACTTCCCTTTCCCACAAGGACGGGATATTTAACCTAGCAATAATTGAATAATAAGGCTGTAATAAATAGGCGGCTCCAAGGATAGACATAAAGACCGAAAGATTAGCTGGAACTCTTTTTCTCTGCATCCAAAAAGTAACAGCAATCAGGACGCCTGGGAGCGCTTTACTCCATATAGAAGGATGCTCAAAAAAGTACATCAGCCAAAAATACAAGAAGGAGATTGCTGTATATCCATCTATTTTAATGTCCGCAAGTTTTGTTCCACTTTGAAATAGCTTTTTATAAACACTCTGTCCGATTAAGGCCAACAGTACTCCTAACCCGCCAGCTAAAAGCAGTTTTTGGAGTGCATCCATTTCACTTTGGTACGAGAATTCAACTGTTGCCATAAAAGTGAGGAATAAGGGAATTAGCCCCACTAAATCCCATTTAATTTTATGCAAATAGAACAGGACAGTAAAAGTATATCCAGAGATGACCATGTACGGCACCCATGTAAATGGATAAATCAATAGCAGCGATCCAATTCCAATAATCGAAAATGGTACGATATAATAGGCTGTCCGTTTGTTAAATTCCTCCTTGGCTAAAAGTGCATACATGAGAATAAGACCACTTGTGATTGGAAATTCATACGGTCCGGAAAAGTGAATGTTTAAATAATCGATTCCTGTTGAAACAGCAAAAAATAAAGTTGTAAAACCTCCATAAAGGAATACTTTGATTTTCCATTCCCTATTGGCTAATTTTGTACTAATTCCATAAGCAAACAATGCCAATATAAAACTATAAATCGAATCAGTATGATAGACAAACCAGGTAAACACAAGGGCAGCTGGATATATACTGTGACCTGTCCAGGCAAAAGCAACGGCCAAAACCGAATCTTTTTTCCGGCTAAGGAACGCCGTAAACAGAAGCACGATTGCGCTTGTTGTGGCAATTAATGAATCCACTGTACCTTCAAATGGAATTCTCATCCTAATGGCATCAATCAATGAAAAATAGGCTAGCACGGTTGTGATACTAACAAGATATGGAACCCATTTCGTGCCAATCTTTTTATATAAATAGTAATACATCCCAATTCCGGCTGACAACACGATGGGTTGAACCCACAATCGATTGATTGGGCTTAATAGCGCATGGAAAATGGCAAATGTATATAATCCCTGGGATATAAAGAATGAAATCCTCTCTAATTCCTTTTCTCCTGCCTTTTTCCAGACAAAGCTCGACAATAGAACGAGGATTGCCCCCAATGCAAAATTAATTGCATAACCAAATTCCTCACGATAGTAAATGAAATTAACATTCATTTCTTCAGCAAACGCGGCAATTGAAAGACCTAGGGCACTTGGTAAGACCCATAAGGCAGCTTCCTTATAATAGCTCCTTGTTTCCTTTTTAATGACCAAAAAGGAAACGATCGTTATAAACAGTAGAATAACCCCGGCTTGCCACCATTGAAAGAGCGATATCGCGGCCAAAAGTGCGAGAGTCATAATCGCGATTCCTACGTCCTTAGAGCTATTCTGAAGGATTCTTAAATATTTGACAAATGGTACAACCCCAAACACGACAAACAAGATAAAGCCAGTCAAAGACAATGTAAGTGAAAAGTTTATACTATAGATTGGTTTGACCAGTAAGAGATTAGCCTCATAGATACCTGAAGCGGCAAAAACCGAACTCAAATACGTAAAAAGACGGTTTGGACTGTTATGGGATAAATAAACAAAGTTAACAGCAATGATAAAGTACGCCAGCATCAGGATAATCGACGGATTTCCTGCTCGAAGCAGAATTCCTTCCAGGGTAATGTAAATAAAGGCGAAACCGGAGATTACTGCACTCGTATATTGAAAAACCTTATCAAGAGAAAATCTTCCGTTCATCGCCTTTGGAACAAATACCAAACCAAATGCGATTAAGGCATAGACAACCTCGCCAAAATAATTAAGGAAGCTATGCTCGATAAGCTGATAGGCTCCATAAACAAGCATAACACTAAAAATAAAATGGTATTCCTTTCGACCGCTGACATACATCATCGATAAATAAATAACCGCAGTCAATAAAAGGTTGAAACTGTATAGCACCTCATTGTTGAATAAAAAAAGCATGAAAAGTGTACTAAGGACCAAATTAATCTGTACGTACGGAATAAATTCTTTTGTAAATAATTTGAGTGATTCCTTGTGTTTAACTTGAAGATAGCCAAAAATAAGCGCCGCATTAAATACCGTCATCCCGAGGTAAAAGAAATCAACCTTTAGGTGCAGTCCTGCCAATAAAAAGGCCATCCCCACAGATAGGGAAACAAAGGTAAACCAGACGAATAGTCTCGAGTTTAAGTTTTTGGCAAATAGAATATAAACAATCATTGGAAGAAAGCTGCCCAGCATCCCCAGCAGGTAACGCCCTTCTCCGTTTATCGCTAAATACGAACCCAAAAGGCCAAACCATCCAAGCGAAAGAATAAAAATTGGCAAAAATAAACTTCCTAGGACGATAAAGGCAAAGGCTGTTTTATCGATATGCAATACCTTCTTTGTTAACAAGGAAATTCCGTAAAATAGTAAAGCTACAAATGCAATCGACCCGCTTTTCATGTAGCTTGTCATTGATTCCCAGTTACTTGTGGCTACGAATAACCCGCCTATTAATAAAAAAATCACACCAATGTTTAACGACCACGTAATGTTCCTTTCACGAACCTCTTCCGGGGTAAGTGTTTTTTTCACTTTTGGCGGTTCTGGAGGCATTTCCTTTTTGATTAGAACTTTCGGTTCTGGAGGCGTCGCCTTTTTGAATTGAACATTCGCCTCTGCTGGCAGTGGAATCGCTTCTATTTCTACTAAATCCAGCTGGTACTGGTGGTGCGCCTTGGCGACTGTGTCTACGATATCCTCAGATAAGTACCCTTCCTCTCTTAAGGTAAACAGCTCTTGCCTAAAAATCCGTCTATTCGCTTCCCTTCTATTCGGCTCCATAATATCCTCCCACATTCAACCCTTTAATAGTTAACAGATCCTTGCCTTCATTAAGCAACTGTCTGTTTTTTCCTCTATAGTGTAATTTTACACTACCGTCAAATATTTTCAAGATTTTCTCTAAAAAAATCACTGTAAAAAAATAAAGTTGTATGTTTGAGGGTAAAATCTGTATGATATAAGAATGTTCATATTTAAAGATGGAGGAAATTATGCTTACATTTAATGAGAAATTAGCCATTATCGAATCGTTCCCGGAATTAGAAAGAAAGAATGTTTCTCTCGGCCGCGTTAATTTTCAATTCCCTAATAGTATTTCGGATAAAAAAAATATTGTTTATCATTTACATCCAAATGGAAATGGCTTTGTCTATGCTGGAAAGACAGGGAATTATGAAACAGACGAAAAGGGTTTGGTAAATATCCGCGACTTTTCTGCCGACCAACTCAGAGCAGTACTAAAATCAGCAATTCAAGGCTTGTCACCAATTGAAAAAACGGCATCTGAGGAAGCAATTATTGGAGATTCTTCGGAAGAACGCTGGATTGACGGTGAAGACAATCAGTTAATACTATTAAATGAAAATGAAAGCTGGAATATCTATTTTGGATTAAACCTCGATGCCAGCTTTGATACATACGGGGAAGCAGAAGCGTTTTTGCAGGAAGAGGGCTTTACTCGAAAATAGTCAAAAGGCTGTGCTGGAAGTGTCAGCACAGCCTTTTTTTAGTATCAAAAAATAAGAGAGAAGAATTAATCTTCTCTCTGTTTTTAATTATTTCCGGTGGATTTTACCCCTTTGTTTCCTTTAGGGCCTAAATAATTATAATTATCAGGATTAATAGGTGTATACCCTTCTGGTTTGTAGAAACGGAGCAAATCTTTATAGACGATTTCATCGGACATCTGCAGCTCAATATTCACTTTTTCAGAAATATCCTTACATGATTCAGTATTTTCCAGTAATTCGCCTGTCTCAGATGAGTAGCACTTATCTTTAATCTGAATGACATCTGAAGACACAAAATCACCATTTCGGAATAAAGCCCAATTTCGATGGTCCTTAGATAATAGGTCTGAACCAAACTCCATATAGTCCTTTGTATCAACACCTAATAAATGAAGAACTGTTGGACGTACGTCCACTTCTCCACCCACTTGCTTCTGAACGCCGCCTTTAACACCTGGAACATGGATAAATAATGGTACGCGCTGTAATTTTGCATTGATATCAGGTGTAATTTCGTCAACACCAAGCACTTTTGCCATTGCTTCATTATGGTTCTCAGAAATACCGTAGTGATCACCGTACATCACAATCACAGTATTATCATATAAACCATTAGCTTTTAAATCATTAAAAAATTGTTCAAATGCTTGATCCATGTAATTGGCTGATTGGAAATATTGGTTTACCACCGTATCCCCGAAATCACCTGCAGGAAAATCTGTGTCTCCCGGATCCATTGCAAATGGGAAGTGGTTCGATAATGATATGAACTTTGTATAGAAAGGCTGTTTCAAACCTTCAATCATCGGCATTGACTCTTTAAAGAATGGTTTGTCCTTCATTCCATAGTTCTTTGTATTTTCTTCTGACATGCTATAATAATCTGCATCAAAAAATTGATCATACCCTAAAGCCTTATACATCACGTTGCGGTTCCAGAACGTTTTGTAATTACCGTGGAAGACGGCGGAATTATAGCCAAGGCCTTTTAAAATTGCAGGTGCAGCTTGGAAGGTGTTCTGAGCTTTGTTAACGAATACAGCACCTTGACCCATTGGATATAATGAGTTTTCCATCAAGAATTCAGCATCAGATGTTTTCCCTTGTCCTGTTTGATGGTAAAAGTTTTCAAAATAAAAGGTTTGATTATCATGGGCCAAGGAATTTAAAAACGGTGTTGCTTCTTGGCCATCAGGCAATTTATAGTCAATCATAAAGGTTTGGAAGGATTCCATTGAAATATAAATTACGTTCATTCCTTTTGCCTTACCAAAGTATTCTGGATTTGGTGCTGCATAGTTAGCTTTCCGATAGTTCTCAACATCGGTAATATCGCTGCTGTCAGCTAATGCACGCTGACTCGAAGATTTAATGTTTTGAATTACATCATAAATCGTAAAGTTATAAGCACCAAGATATTTAACTAAATAATTTCGGTCGAAAGAACGTGTAAGTAACTGTGGACGGTCCTTTTCCGCTAAACCTAGATTAAATAAAAATGTGGTGATGGCAAACAAAAGGACGATTTTATATGATTTTCTGTTCGTTACCGTAACCTTCTTAAAAACGGTTAATGCTAATACAATTAATATAATGAAATCGGTAAAATAAAAAATGTCAAACGGAGACATTAAAGATAGAGCACTGTCTCCAAGCTGACCAGCATTTGTTTTTGTTTGCATTAAAACAGGTACTGTAATGAAATCATTAAAGAAACGATAATAGGCTATATTTGCGTACAATAAGAACGATAAAACGAAATTGATGATAATCATGACCAGCTTTGTACGCTTCTTAAACAGCAGGGCGAGTCCGAAAAAGAATAGTGCTGAACTCAATGGGTTAATTAATAACAGAAATTTCTGCAGGCTATTATCTATTCCTAGTTTAAATTCAATTTGATATGCCGTATAGGTCTTGATCCAAAATAAAACTACGGCAATTGCAAAAAACGTAATATGACTATTGTTTAATTTTTTAGGCAATCTTAGTTTATTCATTTCTATATTCTCCTCTCACTTACCAATTAAGCTTCGGTAAACGAACCTCAACTACTATAACATATTTTAATAAAAAATAAAAACATAAATCATGCCATTATTTGTCTTATGTACAGCAATAATTTATGTCAATATTCTTGTTAATTCGACTAAAACAAATATTCATGATGACGTTTTGACATATTTTTCGGGTGGTCCTTTGTGGACATGCTGTTTCAATCCTCATTAATATAAGACGTTGAAATTACTAAATAGTTTCACCTAATATTCATTTGCTAATTATCATAAACCTGAACCATTTTCTATGCAATATGAAATTAGCCTTATTTTTACAAATAAATGGAACAAGCTAATAATAGTAATAAAGATTGGATAGTATAATCGCAATGGAGAAAAATGTTCTGAAAGGGGATTGAAGTATGCCGAGAATTAGACCTGAATTTACCAAGAGCCCGTATTTTGTTGATGAGCCTGGAAATTGGCATTTAAAGGACGGAGCACCAAAAGAACTACAAATAGAGTTGGAAAATTATCTAAACAGCCTTGAAGACCTAGAGGACCCAGGATCCTTGAATGGAGTGGAAATTGATTATCCTTACAATCGTTAAATTGAAATATATATATATAATAGAAGAAAGCAGTTACAATTCACTACGTTGTTACCAAATGAATTGAAATTCATTGTAATGGATAAGGTAAGAAAAAGGAGTGAGGAAATGCCTAGAGGGAAAGAATTAGAACAGCTTCCAATGGCGAATATCGCACCGGGCGCTGGAAAAGATGCAAGTAGTCATAACAGAGAGGTCCTTGGGAGTATTGTCTCGCAAGAACAGCCGCAGCCAAGTGATATCGAAAAAGAAAACGAAGATATGTAGTAAGGCAGGAAACTTATCCTGCCTTTTATTTTTTTGTTGTTGTTCCCTAAGTTTATTTAAGATTTGCAAATCGTTCGAGATCACGATTTTCCCCTATCACGACCAGGACGTCCCCATGGTCAATTTTTTTATCCGGTGACGGCGATATATTAATTTCATCTTCATGGCGAATGGCAATAACGCTCAAATTATACTTAGCCCTTAAGTCAAGCTCCCTTAAGGTTTTATTCAACATCCGATCTGGAATTTTCACTTCCTCCACACTATAATTCTTTGATATCTCAATAAAATTCAAAACATTGGGTGATAAAAGCTGATGAGCAACTCGAATGCCCATATCCCTTTCAGGAAAAACAACCCAGTCCGCTCCTACCTTTTTTAACACTTGGCCATGAAGCTTGTTTAGAGCCTTGGCAATCACCTTTTTAACACCCAGCTCCTTTAAAAGCAAAACACTAAGGATGCTCGCTTGGATATCATTTCCTATCGCCACAATGACAGTATCAAAATTTCGAATCCCAATCGATTTTAATGCCTCAGCATCTGTTGAATCTGCAATTATCGAATGGGTTGCATACGGATGGGACTCTTCCACCCGTTCCTCATTCACATCCACCCCAAGTACTTCTTGGCCAGATTCAAATAACTTATTGGCAATACTTAGCCCAAATCTACCTAAACCAATTACTGCGTATTGGTTAGCCATTTTTTCATCGAGCCCCCTTGATGTTAAAACCTACCCAATCATTATTTTACCCTTAGGGTATCGGAATGAATCCGGATTTCTACGAATTGTTACAGCATAGGCAATTGTTAATGGCCCTACCCTGCCCGCGAACATCGTAAAGGTAATTAATGCTTTTCCAAAAGGAGATAATTCGCGGGACAAGTCCATTGATAAACCAACAGTGCCAAATGCAGACGTAGCTTCAAAGACAAGCCTTAAGAAATCCGTCCCCCGCTCCGTAATCGTTAATAACAGCGTAATCGTCATAACAAGAAACAAGGCACTAAATGTAACGGTCAATGCTTTGTAAATCGTTTCATAACCGATTCTTTGCCGATAAAAAATAACATCTTCTTTTCCTCGTATTTGTGACCAAACTGCTCCAATTAATGTAGTAAAGGTCGTTGTTTTAATACCACCGCCAGTCGAACCAGGAGAAGCACCGACAAACATTAATAACACAATTAACAATAATGAAGATTGGGTCATATCGCTAAGATTCAGCGTATTGGCACCGTCTGTCCTGGCAGCAACGGATTGGAAGAGCGCCCCCAGTATTTTTCCTGAAAAAGTTAATGGTTTTAAGGTTTTTTCATTCGAAAATTCTAATAAAAAGATACCAATCGTACCGCCTATTAACAAAAATCCACTTGTTACCAAGACAATTTTTGTATGCAAGGACAAGCGTTTAGAATGTCGGTAGTCATAAAGTTCATTCATGACGATAAATCCAATTCCTCCAAAGGTAATTATGGCACAAATTGTTAATACAACTGTTGGGTCATCGACATAAGTAGTCAAGCTTTGAAAATGACCAAAAAGATCAAATCCTGCATTATTAAAATTTGAAATTGAATGGAAAATTCCGAAATAAGTTGCTTTTCCAAGTGGCATGTCAAATGAAAAACGAATAGCCAAAATGACTGCCCCTGCAAATTCAATCACAGCAGTAAAAATTAAAATCCTTCTAGCTAACCGGACAATTCCTTCCATTGAAAGATTATTTAATGATTCCTGCAGCAAAATTCTTTCCTTTAGTGAAATTCTCTTTCCTAATAAAAAGGCAAAAAGCGTAGCGAACGTCATAAAACCAAGCCCGCCAATTTGGATCATAAATAGGATAACTAATTGGCCGAATAACGTAAAAGTGGTACCTGTATCCACTACTACAAGACCTGTAACACAGGTAGCCGAAGTGGCAGTAAATAAGGCGTTTAGGAATGATAATCCGTGTCCATTCACAGTTGAAGCTGGCAATGTTAATAATAAACTGCCCAATAAAATAATCGCGGCAAATCCCAATACTAGAATCTTAGGAGGATCCAGATAATACTTTTTTCGTTGCATAATTTCCTTCCTACCCTTTCATTATTTTGGCAATAATTTAATGCGTAAATAAAGGGATTGTCTATTGTACTTTTCCCAATGAAACCCTAAATATTTAGGATTTTTTGTCGACTGGCCCTTTTTTCCATTCATTCTATTTCTCTTTTTGTTAAAATTCGATATACTATAGCGGGAAATGTCATTACAGGAAAAATATACTACTCAACTAAATGGATGTAAATAAAAATTGTTATCATGATATTACGTGGAAAATTTCTCATATGTTTATAAAACAATTTACTGATTTTTTCCGTGAGCTATGACACAAGTCAAGAAAAAAGGGTAAATTAATGAAGATTCAATAGCTATCTACATAACGATTTGTTAAGGAAATATTAAGAGGAAATGGGAAATGGGGGGATGAAAATGAATCAAGGAACAAAACAGCTTTTTATTCAAACAGGTAGTCTTGTAGCTGGCTTTATGGTCTGGGTACTTATTTCTTCACTAATGCCTTTTATTAAAGAGGATATTAACCTTTCTACCACGCAAATTGCCTGGGCGACGGCAGTACCTGTTATCCTTGGCTCACTGCTCAGGGTTCCAATAGGTTTTTGGGCCAATCGTTATGGTGCCAGAATATTATTTACGATTAGTTTTATTATTTTGCTTGTGCCGATTGCCATTATTAGCTATGCAAATTCGATTTTCATGCTGATACTAGGCGGATTCATACTAGGAATTGGCGGGGCAGTTTTTTCCATCGGGGTCACGTCATTACCGAAATATTATCCGAAAGCTCGTCATGGCTTTATCAATGGAATTTATGGTGCAGGTAATATCGGGACAGCCATTACATCTTTTTCTGCCCCGGTACTCGCTAATTCCATTGGATGGAGAACGACGATAAAGATATATCTAATTGTTGTATTAATTTTTGTCATCATAAATTTCCTATTCGGGGACAAAAAAGAACATAAAGTAAAAAATTCCTTTTTGGCAAGCTTTAAGCAGGTTTATAAAAATCCTAAACTTTGGTTTTTAAGTTTATTTTATTTCATCACATTTGGCTCTTTTGTTGCATTTACCATTTATCTGCCTTCGTTTTTAGTTAATCATTTTGAATTAGATAAGGTCGATGCCGGCTTACGAACAGCGGGTTTCATTGCTCTTGCTACTTTTTTTAGGCCAGTAGGCGGATGGCTTGGTGATAAAATTAATCCTTTTCTTATTCTTATGGCAGTGTTTTTCAGCCTTACCTTTGCAGGCTTCCTGCTTTCGTTCACACCATCGCTGCCGATATATTCTTTTGGCTGTTTAATAGTTGCCTTCTTCGCAGGGATTGGAAATGGGGCCATCTTTAAGTTAGTTCCATTATATTTTTCAAAACAAGCGGGGATTGTCAATGGTATCGTTGCCGCAATGGGTGGTCTTGGCGGTTTTTTCCCGCCAATCATTTTAACGATACTCTTTAATTGGACTGGACATTATGCGATTGGTTTTATGTCTCTATCTGAATTCTCACTTGCAAGCCTTGTCATCGTTGTTTGGCTTTACTATCAAGACAAGCTCGACATTTCCGTTAAAATAGTGAACCATGCTGTTGACGGTATTTGCGTTACTGATGTCAATGGGATTATTCAAAGTGTCAACCCGGCATTCACAAAAATAACCGGGTATAGCCAAGAGGAAGTAGTCGGTAAAACACCAAGTGTCCTTCAATCTGGGGAACATGACAATGATTTTTATAAAAAAATGTGGGAAAGTCTAAAATCAAGAGGAATGTGGGAAGGCTACATCTGGAATAAACGCAAAAATAATGAAATATATAAAGAGTGGTTAACAATTACAGCCATCAAAGATGACGCAGGGGAAACAAAAAATTATGTTGGAATGTTCAACGAAGAAACCGAAAACTCAAAGAAAAATTAATATCAATCGAGAGATCTTCTCCCATAGAAGATCTCTTTTTTTTGATTTAAAAGATAAATATTACAACTTTTTGTCAATTAACTTGAGTTCACAGATCCTTCACCATTTTTGTGACGTACGTCACAAAAATCATGTTACCATGTGGTTTATAGTAACATCATAAACAACAGCAACTTGTAAATTAAAAACTAAAAACCATATAGGGGGAAACAATCATGGCCCGAATTAATTATTGGAATCCAGAAGATGAAAAGTTCTGGAACGCAGAAGGAAAAAAACATGCAAGAAGAAATTTATGGATCTCTGTACCATCTTTAATGCTCGCATTTATCGTTTGGCAAATTTGGTCAGTAGTAGCAATCAGACTTAACGATATCGGTTTTCATTTTACCGATGAACAACTATTCACACTAGCAGCAGTACCAGGTCTTGTAGGGGCAACACTTCGCTTTGTGTATACCTTCGCTGTCGGATCTATCGGCGGTAAGAACTGGACAGTAATCTCGACAGCGGTTTTAGCAATTCCAGCAATCGGAATCGGTTTTGCCGTTCAAAATCCAGAAACACCATTCTCTATTATGCTTTTGCTGGCAGCCCTTTGTGGCCTTGGCGGCGGTAACTTTTCATCATCTTCAGCCAATATTAGCTTTTTCTTTCCTAAGAAGGAAAAAGGAACAGCCTTAGGAATTAACGGCGGTTTAGGAAATATGGGTGTATCTGTTGTCCAATTCGTCACACCATTAATTATTACTTCAGGAACTTTCGCACTAGTAGGCGGCAAACAAGTATTAGCAAACGGTCAGGCAGTATATTTACAAAACGCAGCATTTATTTGGGTCATTCCGATTGTCATTATGACAGTCCTTGCAATGTTTAAGATGGATAATGTTCCCGGAGCAAAACAAACGGTAGCAGATCAATTCGTGATTGTGAAACGTAAACACACTTGGATTATGACTGCCCTTTATGTGGCAACCTTTGGATCATTCATTGGCTATTCTGCGGCATTCCCGCTGTTATTAAAATCTCAATTTCCTGAATACATCTCACTTGCCTTCCTTGGCGCTTTATTAGCAGCTGCTGCAAGACCAGTCGGCGGTTGGATGGCTGACAAACTAGGCGGTGCAAGGGTAACAGCATATGTTTTAGTGATCATGGGCATTGGAGCAGCAGGGGTTATATATTTCTTAAATGGCAAACAATTCGCCGGATTCTTAATTTCTTTCTTAGTCCTTTTCCTTGCATCTGGCATCGGCTCTGGATCAACATTCCAAATGATTCCAAACATCTTTATTCCAAAAGAAGCAGCACCTGTAATCGGATTTTCAGCAGCATTCGCGGCATACGGCTCCTTCTTCATTCCAAAGCTTTTCGGATGGTCTGTTAAAACAACCGGTACACCTGTTACCGCATTTTACTTCTTTATCGGGTTCTATGTAATTGCTTTTGGACTTAACTGGTTCTTCTACCAACGGAAAGCAACAGCTGCAAGAACATTAGCAAAACAAGCGTAAAAAAGTTTTATCAAAAAAACCTGCCTAAACGTTTAGGCAGGTTTTTTGATTAGTTATTTAATATTTTTACAGTCACGTGTTTATTACCCCAATTTAAAGCGTCTTGTTTTTCAGGGAGAAACACATCAATTCGATTGCCTTTAATCGCTCCCCCTGTATCTGCGGCGATAGCAGGACCGTAACCTTCTACATATACTTTACTTCCTAACGGGATGACAGATGGGTCAACAGCAATGACCTTTGCATCGGGGTTAGCATTTAAATCAACACCGGTTGCTGTTGTGCCGGAACATCCTTCACAAGAAGCTGTATAAGCGGTTGCTTTTACAGTAATTTCCTTTGAGTAGTTATTACCACTTGGGGCAGATTCCCTAACGCTGTCAGCTGCTTTTGCTGCGGTTTTTTTGCTCTCACTTGTCGCAGCCGCCGCTTGGGAAGAAGATTCAGCACGGCCAGTTTCACTTTGGTTGGTATTGCTCTTTTTGGATACTGGTGCTGACTCCGCATTTTTAACATTATTAGCTTTTTCATCATAGATGACAAGCTTTAACCCTGGATGAATCAGGTCTGTATTTAATTTATTCCATTCTTTAATTTGATTAACTGACACATCATATTTCACGGCCACATCCCATAAAGTATCCTTCTGTTGGACCGTATAATTTTTTTCTGTCGCAATTGTTAAAACATCTCCCGGATGAATAAGAGCTGTCGAAAGATGATTCCATTTTTGAATATTTTCCACAGTAGTATGATGTTCTTGAGAAAGATCCCAGAGGGTGTCCCCTTTTTCCACGGTTACCTCTGCAGCTTGTACATTAGCACCTACAGTTCCTGAGAGTGCAGCCACAGCAATGAATGCTTTAATTTTTTTAATCATTTCCTTACCTCCCATGATTTCACGCTAACTGTAGCAATGATAACATGGATTTTTCTGAAACAAAGAACAGGGGGATGTTAATTCGTTTACAAGAATGGCAATTATATTACAATAATATTTCTCGGCTACAAAATAGTTTTTAAAAAAGAATAGTGCGGAAATTACTTCCTGCACTATTCTTTAGATTCTTTATACCCTCGAAATCGCAACTGCACAGGCTTTATACTCTGCAGTCCCGGAAATAGG
The DNA here is from genome assembly GCF_044754175.1 of Neobacillus sp. NPDC093127. Classification (NCBI taxonomy): domain Bacteria; kingdom Bacillati; phylum Bacillota; class Bacilli; order Caryophanales; family Bacillaceae; genus Neobacillus; species Neobacillus sp. NPDC093127. The sequence continues at coordinate 132,542 of NZ_JBIVOP010000007.1, read as the reverse complement.
ATCATATTCATTTAAGGTTAACACATTCGTAGGCGTTTCACTCCAATGGAAACTCATAAAGACAAGACCAGGCACCACTTGTTCTGTAACCTTTGCCTTCACCTCGAGCTCTCCTCTTCGCGAACGAACCTGTACCACATCTCCGTTCGTAATCCCTAGTACAGCTGCATCCTCTGGATGGATATCGACGGTTTCCTCCGTTTGTTTCACTTTGACCCCTGCTGCATAATGGCGGGTCTGTGTATGAGTATTATAGGATTCATAGCGGCGTCCAGTTGTTAATGTAAATGGATACTCTGCATCTGGCAATTCTAATGGTTCCGTATAGTCCACAGGGACAAATGGGGACTTCTTCACAACTGGCTGCTTGTTATGGAACCTTTCGTGCATAATAAATGTTCCTGGGTGGCTTTCATCAGGGCAAGGGTAATGGATGCTATACTCTTTTTCCAGCCGCTCGTAGGAAATGCCGCCGTACATCTCCCAGGCAAGCTTTCTAACCTCATCCCAGATTTCCTCACTATTATGATAGTGCATCGGATAGCCCATCATTGTTGAAAGATCACAAAGGATTTCCCAGTCTTCTTTTGTATTAGGATGGGCTTCTATTGCTTTGCGAACGCGTTGGATTCTGCGATCAGTGTTCGTATAGGTTCCTTCTACCTCTCCCCATGAACGAGCAGGCAGAACAACATCGGCCATCTTAGCCGTTTCCGTCATGAAAATATCCTGGACGATTAACAAATCGAGCTTTTCAAATAACTTTTTCGTATGATTCATATTTACATCGGCAAGCAGTGGATTTTCACCAATTATATAAAGAGCTTTTAACTCGCCCATTTCTAAACGATCAAAAGTACGGGTTTGTGTGTCACCAGCTTGTGGATTCAGCTCTACCTTCCAAACATTTTCGTATCGAGCTCGGAACTCATCATTTGCCAGGCTCATTGCACCTGCCAATTGGTTTGGTAAACAGCCCATATCACCTGCTCCTTGGACATTATTTTGTCCCCGAAGCGGCATAATCCCCGTTCCTTCTTTCCCGATGTTCCCAGTTAATAAGGCTAAATTAGCAATATCAAATACATTGTTCACACCACAATGGTGCTCGGTAATACCCAGTGTATAGGCTATCATTGAACTGCTCGAACTCGCATATTCCCTTGCTGTTGCTATAATATCTTCCGCCTTTAAGCCGGTTATTGCCGCGGCAGCTTCCGGTGTATACGGCTCAACTTGTTTTGCTAATTTATCGAAGTCGATTGTAAATTGCTCGATAAATTCCTGATTGTAAAGGCCTTCCTTCAGGATGACGCGAATGAACGCATTAATTAGCGCAATATCTGAGCCTACATTGATTTGTAAATGGCGATGGGCCACTTTTACCATATCAATTTTTCTTGGGTCAATGACAATGATTTTAAGACCCGATTTTACGGCCTTTTTCATCCGATTAGCGATAATTGGGTGTGCTTCTGTCGTATTCGAACCCATTAAAAGCAATACTTCTGCCTTATCAAAATCTTCAAGAGTATTCGTAGGGAAACCGCTTCCAAAAACAGTTGCCAGACCGGCAACGCTAGGAGCATGTCACGTTCGGTTACATCCATCAATATTATTGCTGTGAATGACGGTTCTCATAAATTTTTGCGTAATAAAGTTGGATTCATTTGTACTTCTTGCACAAGCAAACATACTTATTGCGTTTGAACCCCATGTTGTTTTAACTGCGGATAATTTATTGGCAATGAATTGATAGGCTTCTTCCCATGTTGTTTCCACTAGCTGACCAGCTTTTCTGATTAGTGGAGATGTTAATCTATTTTTTGAGTGGACATATTCATAGGCAAATGCACCCTTTACACAGGTTTGTCCTTTGTTCACCGGTGCTTCTTTATCCCCGCGGATCTTCATAATTTTATTATCCTGGACTTCTAGGACTAAGCCGCATCCAGTACCACAGTATCCACAGATTGTTTTCACAAAATTTGCTTCAGCCACTTCTTTCCCTCCTATTTAATACTTTTATACCTATATAACCATATTAATCTATTTATTCCATTTGTAGATTCCTTTTTCGAAAATATTTTGTCTTTTTTAAAAAGGATTAATTTGGATATAAAAAAAACGAGAGGGACCCTCTCGTTTTTAAGCAATTTTTGCTGGCAGTAATATATTAAAGGTTGTGCCTTTATTTGGCTCACTTTCAACAAATACTTTACCATTATGACTTTCAATAATTTTGAAGCTAACCATTAATCCTAAACCATTCCCGTTCTTCTTGGTCGTGAAAAACGGTTCCCCGAGCTTCTGTAATTTTTCCTTCGGTATCCCAACCCCTGAATCCTGAATCGAGATTTGCACCTTATTATCGTGAATAAATGTTTTAACGTGCAGGTCCCCGCCATTTGGCATCGCTTCGATTCCGTTTTTAATAAAATTTAGAAAAACCTGCTTTAAGCGGTTTTCATCACATTCAATCTGGATAATTTCATGATCACAGTCAAATGACAAGCGCACATTCTTCTTGCGCGCTTCAAATTCAAGCAGAGAAACAACATTTTTAATCACAGGAATGACATTCTTTTCTTCTAATTCGACTGCCTTTGGTTTTGCTAATACCATAAAGTCCTCAACGATTGTATTAACACGTTCAATTTCATCAAGAATGATATTCAAAAACTCCTGCCGCTCTGGATCATTTTCATCTAGCTGTAAGAATTCCGTATATCCTTTCATTGAGGTAAGCGGGTTGCGGATTTCATGGGCGACACCTGCTGCCAATTGCCCAACGGCGGCAAGCTTATCCTGGCGGTGCAGGACCTCCTCTGTTTTTTTCCGCTCCGTAATGTCATTACGAATGGCTAAATATTGGTAAGGCCTTCCCTGTTCATTTAAAAAGGGAACAATTGTTGTATCCACCCAATAATACGTCCCATCCTTTGCCTTATTTCTAATTTCGCCTTTCCATACATTTCCCTCACCAATCGTCTTCCAAAGGGTTTTGAAAAAGTCTTTTGAGTGGTACCTTGAATTGAGTATATTATGGTCTTTCCCAAGTATTTCTTCACGACTATACTTGGAAATCTCACAGAACTTGTCGTTAACATTGGTAATCTTTCCTCTTGCATCCGTAAAGGCTACGATCGAGGATTGATCAAGGGCAAATTTAATATCATTATTCTCTTTAATTGTTTCCTTTAGATGCCCCTCTGCCCTTTTTCTGTCAGAGATATCCGACCGAATCGCAATATATTGGATTGGTTTTCCTTTTTTATTCAAAAAAGGAACAATCGTGGTATCAACCCAATAAAATGATCCATCCTTTGCTTTATTACGAATTTCTCCGCGCCAAATCTTTCCGGATTGGATCGTTTTCCATAGGTCCTTAAAGAATTCCTTTGAATGATGCCCTGAATTTAATATCCGATGATTCATTCCGATAATTTCTTCTTGTTTATACTTTGAAATCTCTTCAAATTTATCATTCACATAGATGATTGTTCCACTAGGGTCTGTAATCGCAACAATTGTTGACGCATCAAGCGCTGCCTTAATGTCCTTTAAATTTGTATCTGTCGCCGCTAACTGCTTACTAATTAAAGTACTCGATACAATGAGACCGCCAATAATTAAAACTGAAACAAATAGGACTAAATAAATAAAAAAGGGACTTTCTGTGTTTGATTCTTTTAGCACTTCACTTGTTGTTACAGTGGCCCTTTTTAACAAGAAATGTCCTTCGACAATAGCTGCCGACATGATAATGGCACTAATAGGTTTTAACCAAGCCTGATGACTTTGATTGTAGCTTTTTGAGGAAAAAAGAATCCATAAAGAAAATAAAAATGACCCGGCGATTAACAACCCCGAAAAAGTAAATAAAGGTATATTGTACTTTACATTTAAGTTCATCGCATAAAGTCCAATTACTTGAATCGCAATAACGGCAAACGTTAAAAATAAACTGCCGACAAGTAAATGGTAAAATCGAATTGTTTTAGCATAAAGCGAAAGAAAGGCCATTCCTGTAAAAGCTACCCCCATAAAAATGGAAAGAATCGTTAGGGGTATGTGGTAGCTGGCAAATCGGTCTGTATCGGCGGAAATCAGCCCCATAAAATTCATTACCCATATTCCAATGCCCATTGAGAATGTACCACCAAGGAACAATAGCCGTTTATTTTGGTCGGATGTTCTAATTAAGGTAAACATATCTAATGCTGTATATGATGCCATGATGGTTAAGCCGATAGCAATAATAATAAAATATGGATGAAAAGCTCCTAACAATGCATTCATTATCCAGCATCCCCCGTTCCCTTATCTGTTTCTACTATGATTGTAATGTAAATAAGAATGTTATGGAAGTATAAAATCAATAGGAAATGAAAATTTATTTAGTGCTATATATTAATGATAAATAAAATTACTCTTTAGCGGTTTTTGGGATAAAAGACTTATTTTTTAAAATTTTTTGTTTTTTTCAGAAAAATGTCTACACAATTTTGTGTTTTTTGTTTATACTGTACTATAACAACGGTGGTTGAAATAAACTGTATTAATAAAGGGGGAGTTTTTTATGTTAATGAGTCCGGTTGAATTTTTTAGAAACTTGCCAAAGAAAGAATGTCCAGAATGTGGTCAGCACATTATGGAGGAACAAGCGGAAAGTTATTTAATGGAATGCGATCGCTGTTTATCTAAAAGAGAAGAGTAATATTTGAAAAAACTCTCCGTAATGGAGAGTTTTTTCATGGTATTTTCCTTTTTGAATAGGATTAGCCAGGGATAATCCTTGCCTTAAAAGCAAAACCTTTAGTAAAGGAGATGATGGGAATGGCGAAAAAGGAAGATTATTTAACAACTGCTCCACGAGAACCCCACGTGACAATAAATAATGGTGCTATTTTTCCTAATTTAAAAAATATTGCCGGGGATTCAGTGGATGAACATAAATTGCTTGAAGAAGCGAACACAATAATTGCAGGCGATGAAATTGGACAGCAGAACGAAAATCTATAGCAGTTTGATTTTTGGAGTAAAAAAGAGACTGTCCATTTCCCAGTGACAGTCCTTTGTTTTATCCCGTTGTTAAATTTTCGGAAGCTCTCTTATTTCATGCATCATTTCATTGCCGCACATAGGGCAAAGTAAGTCATCTGCAACAAAATCTTTTCTCATCCAACCGATACACGAATGATCCATACATGAATAGATTTCAGTATCCACCAGTATTACTTCAATTTCCTCTTCTTTACGTTTACCATAAAAAATGAGAACCGCCTCCTTTTTCATAGTATGTCCAAAAAGTCCCTTTTCATTTCCGGAAACCATTTTAACTTTGGAGGAATTTAAAAATGAAAAATAAAACAAGATATACCGTAGTAGGAACTGATATTGAAGAGGTCAAACGGTTAAACAGCCAGTCTGGATTAAGCTATAATGAAGTAAAAGCGATAATTGCTAAAAAATATATGAAAGAGAAATAATAAAGAGCTGGAACTTCTTCACAAAAGTTCCAGCTTTCTTTTCCTTATTCATTATAATCTATCGTTATATTTTCCTCATGTCCTTTAGAAAGAAGTTTGCTTTTCTTACGGTTTTCTTTCGTTTGGAAAATAATGTCGAAATCATAATCGTCAGGGTACAGCTCATTGGCCGCGATATATAGCGTAATCCTTTTATGGTTGATTGAAACTTTCTCGCCTTTAATCTGGACAAGATAATTTCCAAGGGTATCTGGACCGGAATAAACAATTCCAAACTCATTTGTTGACGGGATCTTTACATTATCACCTTGGTGAAACATTGACATTTTCATGTCGGTTTTGTTTGTGTCCCTTTTACGGTCCTTGTATTTATTGACCATCACTTGTTTTTCTAATTCCTTCAATTGCCAAGTATCTATTACTCCCGTTGTATACTGTATCTCTTCCTTATAAGTAATCTGATGGGCTCTCTCAATGATTTTCGGGTGAATCCCAAGCTTTAGAGCGATAGCAAATGCCTGACTATCCCCACCTCTGCCTATATTCAAACGATAGGTTGGACTAAGTGTATTTAAATCAAATTCCATCGAACCATTTATAAATCCTTGATGTGTTTCGGCAAAGTCTTTAATCTCACTATAATGTGTTGTTGCCAGGATGGCTGCTCCTTTTTCATAAAGGGTTTCCAGTATCGCTGTCGCCAGTCCCATTCCTTCCCCGGGATCCGTTCCTGACCCAAGTTCATCTAATAAAACCAATGTCCGGTTAGTAGTATCCTGCAAGATTTCAATGATATTGACAATTCTTGAACTGAACGTACTTAAATTTTCGGCAATACTCTGTCCATCCCCGATATCCACCAGTATTTTCTCAAAGATACAAAGGGTACTTTGTTCGGCTGCAGGAATATGAAGACCGCATTGGACTATTAATGTTAATAGACCGACCGTTTTAATTGTTACCGTTTTACCTCCTGTATTCGGTCCAGTAATGACTAACGCCTGCTGCTCACTACTTAACCGGAGTGATAACGGCACAGCTTTTTCTCCTAATAGCGGATGCCTCGCTTGAATCAAGTTAATTTCATCTGCTTCATTAATACCCACCTTAGATCCATTAATAAAACGACAATACTTTGCTTTTGCAAATAGGAAGTCATAATGGATCATTGTTTCCATTGCTAGGTGGATCAGCTGTTGCTTTTCCTCCACTAAACCGGTTAAGTAACTCAAAACCTTTTGCACTTCCATTTCTTCATCGGCAACGGACCATGTTAACTGGTCCTGGTAAATGGCGATTTCTTCAGGCTCAATAAACAGAGTGGAACCGGAAGCCGAAGTATCTAACACCGTTCCTTTTAGTTTATTGCGAAACTCCTTCTTAATCGGAATAACATAACGTCCATTTCTTTGGCTGACTACATTTTCCTGCAGAAAGGATTTATATTTATTCGAGCGAATCAGTTGCAGTGTTTTTTCTTTCAGCCGTTCCTCAAGTATGGCTATTTGCTTTCTTATTTTTAATAGCTCCTTGCTCGCATAATCATCCACTCTGCCATTTCGAATACAGCGGATGATTTCACTTGCTAACTCCGGTAATTCATCAATTGCATCTATATAGGCAGACACTCTGGGAGCATAGTAAACTTTATCATTCATAAAGCGGCGCATCTTGCCGCAGCAATCCAAAAAATCATAAAACTTTGTCAACTGATCTGGTCTAAGCACAGCACCTTTATTCATATTCCCTATCAGCTGTCCCATCCCATCCAACCCATGTACAGGAACACTCGCACTCTTTTTCAATATCTCAACCGCCTCCGAAACCTCATCAAGCCAAGCCTCTATTTGCCTTTTATTGGTAGAAGGTGTCAGGCACCCGATTTTTGTTTTCCCTTCTTTTGTTAAGGCAAATTGTGCGATTTGTTCTTTTATTTGATTGAATTCCAATATGTTTATGGTGTGCTGGTTCATTTTATTTTCCTCCTGAAATTAAAAATAGCCGCAATGAACAATGTCATTGCGGCTAAAGGATATGAGTGGATTCACTCATTTTCATACTCAAATTTAACCAAAATAAAACTGTCTACACGAGTGTACACAGCTACATTGGTAAAAGGATGTATGCTTATGCTTGCCCATTGTTCTTAACTTCATTCCATAGCTTAATAAGCCCCCGTTCAATCTAGAAAAAACGAGGTTAACCGGAATGAACCTATCCAATTGATTGGATTAGTTAAGAACGACACCAGACATAAAACAAACTCCCTTACAAGAAAGATTAAATTCTTCTAAAGTTTATGATATTTGGAACCATTTGTCAATATTGAAATGCGAACCTCGATTAAAATAATAAAGGAATAAGATAGGGGATGATAAACGACGTAAATACAGCCGCAATCCCCATGGCTGCACCTGCAACTGCTCCTTGTATCTCCCCTTCCTTTACAGCCTCGGCCGTTCCAATACCATGGGCAATCGTCCCGATTGACAGCCCCCGGGCAAATGGGTGATCAACCTTAAACAGATTCAAGAGGTTTGATCCAAACATCGCGCCAATCATTCCAGTTATTATCACATAGGCAGCGATTAAGGAGATATTTCCATGAATGATCTTCCCAATTTCCGTTGCGACCGGAACGGTAATCGATTTTACGGTTAAGGCAAGCGTAAATGCTTTCGGAAACTGAAAGAATTTTGCCAATAGAATGGCCGATGTTATCGTGGTCGCAATTCCGATTGATATCCCCATCATGGCCGCTCCAAAATATTTTGCAAACAAAAGCCGATTTTTGTAAATAGGTACCGCAAGTGCAACTGTTGCGGGCCCAAGCAAATAGGTCATGATGTTTTTTGCTGGAATGTATTCATCAAAAGAAACATTTGAAGCAACTAATATAAAAATGATGATGATCGTACTTATAAATACCGGACTGGTTATCGGAGAAGAATATCTTGCTGCTAAAAAGCGGGCAAAACAATAGACAGATACGGTTAAAAGAATACTATAAAGCGTGATCATGGTAGTTCACTTTTTCCTTTTCTTTTTTCATAATGACTGCTTGCGTTGCTTTTCCTGCAGCTAAAAGGCCAATAAAAGCACTGACGATAAGAACAAGAAGTAACGATAAGCCTTTATCTATTAACGCCGGCCCTAGTGTCATTAATCCTACCGAAATCGGAATAAAAAAGAAGCCTAAATGCTTTAGCAGCCAGCCAGCCGCCATTTCTATTTGGTCAATCTTAATGACACGCAGCCAAAGCAAGAAGAAAAGAATAATAATTCCGCTGGCATTACCAGGGATCGGCAAATGGAAAATCTGTACCGTTAGATTGCCCACCTGATAAATACCAATAAGAATCAACATTTGTATCAAAAATTTCCCTAGCTTTCTTATCATGGTTAACACCTGTCTTCCCAAAATTACAACTAATAACAAGTATAAATGAATGACAAATCAGATGCATTATGTTTGTTCACAGAATATCCATATCATTTTTCAAAAAACTTCTTTATCTTATTTGTAGGAGGGTTGGTAATGAAAAAAATCTATCTCATTTGCAGTCTTGCCGTGTTCTTAGGAGTTGCCGGAGGAATTTCTTTCTTTCTCATTCGGGATGCTAATGCGGCAATACCAGCAAATGTCAGCTTAATTAACCAAAATGGCGATACCTATAATTTTGGTAAGGATAAGACCAAATTAAAGCTAATTGAATTTATTTATACCCATTGTCCAGACATTTGCCCAACCACCACACAAAAGATGGTGGACTTGAAAAAGGATTTAGTAAAAAGCGGCGTTTTCGGTAAGGATATTGAATTTATCACGATTACCATTGACCCCTATCGTGATACCCCGGAGAGTCTTCAAGGCTATATGCAAGGATTCGGAATTAACAATGACAATCAGTGGATGTTTTTAACTGGGGAAAAGAAAAATATTAAAAGGGACCTAAGCAAACTTAACCAGGTAACGGATGCCTTGCAATTTCAATACAAAGACCCGGGAAATGGGCAGTTTGTCCATTCCACCTTTATTTACTTAGTAGATCATAACAATAAATTTGTAGCGAAATTTCCAATGGGAAAAGACTTTAATAAACAAGAGGTCTACAACAAAATAATGGGGAAAATTAGGTGAATAAAAAAAAGCGGTTAGTCTCTTGGATCAATCGCTTTTAATTACCAATTTTTCTTATTTAATTCACGGATGAAGGAAATTTTTTAATTTGCTGTAAAGATAAAAGGTAATTGGACTTTGGTTTGGTTAAACTCGCTTTGATACCTGCTTTTTTTAACTTGTTAACGAGTTCAGTAAGCTGTTTTTTTGCCATACTTTTCACCCTCTTTAAGACTTCTTTAAAACAATTCTACACCAAAATTATGAATAAAGTGTGAATATGGAAAAAATTTTTAAAAAATTTTTTCTTTGCAGAAAGGAAAGTCACAAAGGAATTCGCTCTTCTTCTATTTTCATGGTATAATATATGGCAATATGGTTTTTTGGAGGATGTTTTAAATATGATTACCGTTAGTAATGTAGGTTTACGATATGGAGACCGAAAGCTTTTTGAAGATGTAAATATTAAATTTACGCCTGGGAACTGCTACGGCCTTATCGGCGCAAATGGCGCCGGAAAATCAACTTTTTTGAAAATTTTATCCGGTGAAATTGAAGCGCAAACCGGAACAGTACAACTTGGACCGAATGAACGGATGGCTGTTTTAAAACAGAACCATTTTGAATATGAGGAATTTGAAGTCTTAAAAACCGTTATCATGGGTCATACAAGACTTTACGAAGTCATGCAGGAAAAAGACGCGATTTACATGAAAGAAAACTTTACAGATGAAGATGGCATGAAAGCAGCCGAACTTGAGGGTGAGTTTGCTGAATTAAATGGCTGGGAAGCTGAACCAGAGGCTGCCATTCTATTAAAAGGTCTTGGAATTGGCGAAGACCTTCACGATAAAAAAATGGCTGACCTTTCCGGCTCAGAAAAAGTGAAAGTCTTGCTTGCCCAGGCATTATTCGGCAGACCTGATGTGCTGCTTCTCGACGAGCCGACAAACCACTTGGACATCAAAGCCATTCAATGGCTTGAGGATTTCTTAATTAATTTTGAAAATACCGTTATTGTTGTTTCCCATGATCGTCATTTCCTAAATAAGGTTTGTACGCACATCGCTGATTTGGACTTTGGAAAAATCCAAGTCTATGTCGGCAACTATGATTTCTGGTATGAATCAAGCCAGTTAGCCACAAGACTGACATCTGACGCGAACAAAAAGAAAGAAGAAAAAATAAAGGAACTGCAAGCCTTTATTGCCCGCTTTAGCGCAAATGCATCTAAGTCAAAACAAGCAACATCGCGTAAGAAATTGTTGGATAAAATAACGCTTGATGATATAAGACCCTCCTCACGCCGGTACCCTTTTGTTGGGTTTACACCAGATCGTGAAATAGGAAACGATTTATTAAGAGTGGATGGGTTAACAAAAACAATTGACGGTGTAAAAGTCCTTGATAATATTAGTTTTACAATGAATAAGGGTGACAAAATTGCGCTTGTCGGGACCAATGAGGCTGCCAAAACGACACTTTTCAAGATCCTAATGGGTGAAATGGACGCCGATGCTGGAACTTTCAAATGGGGAATTACCACTACACAGGCTTATTTTCCTAAGGATAACTCCGAGTATTTCGAAAACAGCGAGCTCAACCTTGTAGATTGGCTTCGCCAGTTTTCTCCAAAGGATGATAGCGAAAGCTTCCTAAGGGGCTTCTTAGGAAGAATGCTCTTCTCCGGGGAAGAAGTGTTGAAGAAAGCAAGCGTCCTCTCAGGGGGAGAAAAAGTTCGCTGCATGCTCTCCAAAATGATGCTAAACGGCGCGAATGTGTTACTGCTTGATGAACCAACTAACCATCTTGACTTAGAATCGATTACTGCTCTCAATAATGGATTAATCAATTTTAAAGGCTCATTATTGTTTGCTTCACACGACCATCAATTCATTCAAACCATTGCCAACCGCGTGTTTGAAATAACACCAAATGGCTTAGTTGATAAGCAAATGACTTATGATGAATACCTTGAAAATGCAGATGTTCAAAAACAAGTTGCAGAGATGTATCAGTAATAGAACAGAAAAAGGCGCCCTGATTTTTAACTCTCAGGGTGCCTTTTTCTGTTAGTATCTTTTTTGTTTTTTTCTAGATGATGATTCTGCTCTTTCGCCTGTTTCGGTTGTTGTTGTTCCTTGACCTTCCACTTGCGCAGAATTAAGCCCGATTGTCGATGCGTCTTTTTTACGCTTTCCCATATGCACACCTCCCCTATTAGCTTTTGGAAAATTATCTCTTTTATACAGAATATTTACCTTAAACTTTGGCATGATAATCTAGAGGAGGAGGTGTTTTGTATGGCAAAAGTTGGAGTGGAACAATCTCTTACAAATATTCAGCAGGCATTAAGGGAAAAGGGTTATGATGTGGTTGAACTAAAACAGGAAGCAGATGCGCAAAATTGTGATTGCTGTGTTATTACCGGCCTGGATTCTAACATGATGGGAATGCAGGATACCTTTACAAAAGGTTCTGTTATTGATGCAAACGGAATGTCCGCAGATGAAGTATGTCAACAAGTGGAGAGCAGGCTGCAATAATTTTTTCAAAAGACTAAAGGACTTCCACTTTAGTCTTTTTTCGCTTTAATATTCACCTTCGGGCCTTTTTCTGTAAAGGGCTCTTGCTTTTTTTGGGTTCGGCTGTTTTCCTCTTTTTCTTCTCCAGCTAGATTAGGTGTATACTCACTGCCATATGTTGCCCCAATGTTTAATTTGCCTGTTAATTCTTTAATTCCCAGCTGGCCAAAATTATTATTGAGCTCATATTTATCCACTATTATCTTTTCAATATTAATTTTTTCGATGATAATCGGCGGTTCCTTTGTTTTGATAATCTTTTCTGTCGGAATTTGTTCTTGGAAGCTTTGCAGAGTACTTTTTATCTCCATTATATTTATTTCTAAGGAATACAATTTCTTCTTTAATTCCTTTTCATATTCATTTTTCCGGAATATAAGGAATAAATTTTTTAATGACATGTTCACAAACGCTCCCTTATTTTCTACCATACTACATTTATATGGAAAAAACAGCTTAACATGTCCACTTAAAAAGGAGTCGATTAATATAGTTAGTCGATGGGAATGATTTCTCCTTTTTCAATCGTGCGCTGATAACTTACAAACAGAAGACCATTCCAAAATTTGGCGTTAAGCTGATTTGGACGGACGGTATCAGGTATTTTAATTTGACGCTGGAATTCTCCATAAAACCTTTCAGAATAGGTGACTTTAAATTGTGGATGGATTGGCAGGGCCTTGCCTTTAATGGTTAGGATATCGCCGTTGAGCCCTAATTCAATATTCTCTTTCATAACTCCTGGAAGCTCCACTATGACCATCACTTCGTGCTCGCTTTCTAACACATCGATAATCGGGAATGTCCGCGAATTTTTCTCTTCCCGAATTGACTGCCCCTCGCCGCTTGAAAAAGGTGTTTTAAATTGTTGCTCATTCATAAATTGCTTAGTGAACTCTTGGTCAAATATATTACTCCAGAAATCACCGCCATGCATATTCTTGGCAACATCCATCCATTGTTTTAATTTTTCCATATCCATCTATCCACACCCCCTTCGTCCCTTTAAAAGGGTCCGTGAAAACCATGTAAATCATTTTTAACATGCCTACTTCCATATTACTAACCAGGTTTGTAATTTAATCCATTTATTCCTCTTCTTCATAAACGTTCAAGAAACGCATATATTTAAAAGCAAGAAAAAGGAGGAGATGAAATGCCCGCTCCAACTCCATATATTAATATTAATATCTTTATGATTAAAATTAATTCCTTTGAAAATGCTTCTGCGGTAAATATTGGTCAAAATTTGTTAGCTGATTGGCATAATTCGGATAAAAAAAATCAGGGCTACGGTCAAAATTTTGGAGATAAAAGTGACTTCGTGGCAACAAGAAGTTTTGTTGATGACAGAGATCAAATCGACTCGCCTTCCTCCTTCGACTCTCGTCCGCTTAATTTTGAACCGTAGTAATAAAAAAGCCGCGGAAAGAAATTCTTTCCACGGCCTTTTAATATTTGCTATTAATCTTTTTTCGAATACCGATAAAGATTCCTACAAATGCGATAATCATAAACCCAAAAATAACATTTACCTGTAAAAGAGGTTGTTCACTTTCTTTTTCTATTGGTTTTTGTTCTATTTTCTTTGCAACTGCCTTGGGCTTAGGCGGTTCGTTATACTTTAATTGAATCGATTGGAGCACTTGACCATTTTTAGTTTCTATCGACAGCATCCCGTTGCTATCTATATTTTTTATGCATCCATCGATATTTTCTGTAAAAAGAGTATCGTTTTCAGGATAAAATTCTTTATTACCCGTTTTAAAAATTTCACCCTGCTTGATTGTCGCATGCTGATAATCCTTAAACCCGTAATCAAACAAAAGAGCTGTGTCTGTATATTTATCTAGTTTTTGCTCAGACTTCAGGACAACAGCAGTTAACCTTATTTTCCCATTATCGGCAGTCGTGGCCAAAGTTTGTTTTGCTTCGGTTGTATAGCCTGTCTTCCCCCCAGTAATCCCCTCGTAAGGCAATTCACCTTTCAACATCCGATGATGGGTAAAGAGCGTCGTTTTCCATGACTGCCCTTCCCACTCAAGCCTTTTTGTGCCAAAAATTTCAGAAAAAACAGGGTTCTTAATCGCATAATTCGTCATTAATGCTAAGTCCATTGCGGTTGTATAATGATTTTGGTCAAACAATCCATTCGGATTGATGAAATGGGTATTTTTTACCCCAATCGTTGTTTTTAGATATTCATTCAGATGTTCTGCAAACTGTTCAACAGTACCATCCATATACTCAGCAATCGCCACTGCCGCATCATTACCGGAGTTAATTAGCATCCCTTGGATCAGCTTCTTTAACGAGACCTGTTCCCCTTCATTCAAATATACCCTGGTTCCATCTTGATTTACTGCATTAGCACTGACCGTAACGATACTGTCTAAATTCCCTTTTTCAATCGCATAAATAGCGGTTGCGATTTTGGTAGTACTGGCGGGATACATTTTTTCCTCCGCATTTTTTGCATAGAGCACAGCACCAGTATCTGAATCTAGCAAAACAGCACCTTCACTTTTTAGAGCTAATTGCTGATTTTCTGCTGCATTGACAGTTAATAGGTTCGTAAATAGTAGGAGTACAACCGCGAGAAGAGAAATAAATTTATTCAATCTTAAACACCCTTTTACGTTTAATTCCTCTTTGATTTTACCAGATTTTTTGGAAAAATAAATAGTTTTTCCTAAAGTTTGGTTCAAAGTGGAAATTAAACGGGACAAAAAGCCGGTTGGAGGAATATTCCCAACCGGCGGTAACCTAAGATCTTTTTTTCGAAATTAATAACGTAATTTGTGTCATGATGAGAGGTAAGGAGGTTTTTCGTCTGTAAGCCAAATATTTCGGTTCCCAAATATTTGTATATTTCGCTTTAAATTTTCTTAAGCTTTGAAAGTGGTAAATAAAGTGACCGTGCAAGAAAATTTGCGCGGCAATCTTTTCACTTAAGAAGGAAAATCTTGATAGTCCCACATTGGCCAGCGGTGCCATTCCCATATTAAATCGGTGATACCCCTGATCCTTTGCCCAATCAATTAAGGAAAGGAACAGAAAATCGATGGTTCCTGTTTCTGCTTCTGGCCTAAACCTCATTAAATCAACTGAAACGGTTTGATAATCATCATACACATACATGATGCTCATAAAGCCGATAATTCGGTTCCCACCATTTTTAACAATCGCAATCGGCGCTTTGTTTAAATAGCCACTATCAAAGAAGCCTAATGAAAACCCCTTCTCTTTTCTCCCCTGGAGCCATTCGTTTGAAACTTCTTCTAGTTCAGCCAAGAACTCATCCGTAAAAGGAGGATGCAATACTTCAAAATAAAATTTTTCACGGTTAAATTTGTTTTTTATCGCACGCAGGCTCTTCATTTTGTTTCCCGAGAGTGAAAAGGTCCTAAGATCGACAAAGGCCTCTTCTCCCAATTTAAAAAAAGCAAAGCCATGTCCGTGAAGATAGGGAAGCATCGCATCACTGACTTGGTAAAAAACAGGAGTAAATCCATGTAAGTCAGCAATTTCCTGAAATTCATCAATTGCGTTTGATATTTCGTCTTGCTCACCAATGGGATCTCCTAGAATAACAAGCTTGTCTGCATATTGCTGAAAAGGGATTAAGACATTTTTCTTGCAATTCCAAAAGATATATTTGTCATGCAAGAAGATCAAATGGGATAAAACCTTCCCTTGATAATTTTTCAAATGAGTGAAAATTTCCTTTTCATAGCCCTGCGATCTCTCAAATTTCCATTTTTTGCGGAAGCTGATTATATAGCCGGTAAATAGGATTAATGACGCAATAACCAACCCAATGAAGGCACTAGTAAATAAGTCACGGTAATCCACAATCACAAATGGTAACAATTTTTCTGGAATCGTTAATTTAGCAATTGGTAAATTTAAATAGCCAATTAAAATGTACATCGAAGTAATAATCAGAATGACTGTGACATCAAAAATGGTCTTTCCCCATGTCAGAACATAACTTTCTCGATAAAATTGTCCCTTTGATGTTCTAAGGATTAAGGCTACAATGATTAAAAAAATCGCTTCCTCATAATCTATACCTTTAAAAATAGAGAAAAGTGCCGCAAGAATTAAAGCGAACATTGTCAGCTCATATGTCCTTTTAACACTATATTCAATTCCGCGCGATAAACCCAACAGTAAAAATCCAGCCGCCACCGACAGTTGGTGGGAAACATTAATAATTGGAAAAGACAAGAGCTCCTGGGCTATCTTTAGCCTGGACATGATTCCTGGTACACTGGCAGATAATAACAAGATTAATCCTGATAAAAAAACCAGCATCGTTAAAATAACGTGACTTAAACCTTGGATAATCGCTTTCGGCAAATAATTCCAGGATTGGTTCCATTTTTCCCAATATAGCTTTACAAAAAACACAAGACTGATGATAAAAGGGATGAAATAATAGCCAATTCGATAAAACAATAACAGGACCAAAACTTTTTCCTCAGGAATTTGTAAATCCTGCATTCCCCAAATGAAAACTAAATCAAACGAACCGAGTCCCCCAGGAATCATACTAATGATACCGGCACATGCTGCCACAATATAAACAGGAAAAAGATTTTTAAAAGAGATTGGGATGCCCAAAATCCTGCTTAAAAAATAAATAGCGACGAACACTGCCAGCCATTCTACAATGGAAACGATAACAAGTTTAATACTAACATTGGCCGTAATCAGGGTCTGATTTTTTTTCGACTTAAAAGAATGTATAATGAAAAAAATCGGCAGATAAAGACCCACGCCTAGTACAGCAAAGTAAAGCCACTTTACATCAGCAAACAATGGAAAGTGGCGGAATCCAATCGTCACAATCCAGGTTAGCGCTGAAATCCCTGTTAAATAAAAAAGCGAAACCGAGGCAATGACCCCAAGCAGCCTTCGTTTATCGTGTTCAAGCTTGTGAAAAAAGTAGGTTCTCAGCATGGCACCAATCAGGCCGCCAAAACCGATTAAATTGGAAAAAGAATTAGCAATGAACGATTGTTCTAAAAGCTCCCGTTTCGGAACTTTTAATTTCAAGATACGAACTAAAATAACATCGTAAAACAACATTGGTAAAACTGCTGCAAAGGTAATCGCTAAAATCAGCAATAAAATCCAGAAGTTCAGTTGATTGATCTCATTTCTAAGCAACTGGACATTCAAATCCCCGGAAAACTTTTTGATTTCTGTAATAGCAAAGATTAATAAAAACAATGGAAAAATAATTTTTGCTGTTTTTACTATTTTTTCTTTTCTAATCCCCAACAAAATAACCACCTATTTTTCATTCCTGATATAAATATAAACTTTTCGCCAGGAAAAACAAAGAGATATATTCGTTTAATAGACAATTCGTTATTTTCATTCTAGACATTTTCTAAGGTGTTCAACCGTTGCATTCTTTAAAACCAAAATGCTGCAATCCTCTTTACCGCTTATCCAATTAAAAAAAATATATAAAAAAGAGACAAGTTTCCTAGCGTACTCAGCATAAGTATTAAATAGGACAAATTTATGAGGGGGTTATTATGTGAGATTCTTAGTCTTAAAAAAAGAAACATTGCTTTTCTTTCTAGCGGTAGGAGTTGTCCTTGCAAGTATTTCAGCATGGTTTATGTTAAAAGCAGGTGATTCTACCGTATTTAATCACCAATCAGATAAGGAAACCCGTGAGATTCATATGGTTACAGTAGAATTCAAGACGAAAATGAAAAATGGCAAGGAATTAGAGGTATATCGGTGGGACCCTGGTTCAATTTCTATGAAAAAGGGCGAAAAAGTGAATTTGTATATTAGTGGGATTAACGGAGAAAAACATCCTTTCTATATTGAAGGCACAAAAATTAAGGGAACAGTAAAAAAAGGTGAGGAAACCGTTGTTCCACTTCAATTCGATAAAGCAGGAACTTACCGGATAATTTGTGAGGCACATTCAGATCGATCACATAATGGGCCGATGATTGCTGATATAGTAGTCAATTAAGAGCAGGGACAGTATTCCTGCTTTTTTCATTGGTCAAAGCCTGCTGTTTCATAGGTTTTCACTATCAATATATTGATATTATCCATTTCCCTCTATAAAACAGTTTTCAAAATCAACTACTTTTATATAGTACAGTTTTTACTCCACCGAAGAGAAGTTCATAAAAAAGTCACATTCAAACCACTTAAAACTCTTAAACACCAACACTTCACAATTTCTTAACAAATATCCCCTATTTTATGCCCCACATTTCAATTTCAACCTGTTATACTTGGTTTAAGATAAAAATATCTCATCTGTTATATATTTTTTCAAAAACTTAAGAGGTGAAAAATAATGAAAGAATGGAATGGATTTATAAACGGATCATGGTCTAAGGAAGTTAACGTTCGCGATTTTATCTTAAAAAACTACACTCCATTTGAAGGTGACGACTCCTTCTTAGCTGGTCCAACTGACGCTACAAACAAACTTTGGGAACAAGTAATGGAACTTACCAAGCAGGAACGTGAAAACGGCGGTGTCCTCGATATGGATACCGAAACGGTTTCTTCGATTACCTCCCATGGACCAGGATATCTGAATGAAGAATTAGAAAAAGTAGTTGGTGTTCAAACGGACAAACCATTTAATCGTTCGATGCAGCCTTTCGGTGGAGTTCGGATGGCCAAAGCAGCCTGCGAAGCTTACGGTTATGAATTAAATCCTGAAATCGAAAGAATTTTCACTGAGTTCCGAAAAACGCACAATCAAGGTGTATTCGATGCCTATACGGACGAAATGATGCTTGCTCGTAAAGCAGCCATCATTACCGGCCTTCCTGATGCCTATGGCCGTGGCCGGATAATTGGTGATTATCGTCGTGTTGCATTATACGGTGTCGATTTCTTAATCAAAGAAAAACAAAACGATTATAAAAATACCAGCAAAGTTATGACAGAAGATAATATTCGGTTACGCGAGGAACTCGCTGAACAAATTCGCGCTCTAAAAGAGTTGAAAGAGCTTGGCACCAGCTATGGATTTGATATTTCCCGCCCTGCCGAAACTGCCCAAGAGGCATTCCAATGGTTATACCTAGGATATTTAGCAGCGATTAAAGAGCAAAACGGAGCCGCAATGAGCCTTGGACGCGTTTCTACCTTCCTTGACATTTATATCGAAAGAGATGTGCAAAATGGTACATTAACAGAAATGGAAGCACAAGAAATCGTTGACCACTTTATCATGAAACTGCGCCTGGTGAAATTCGCCCGCACACCGGATTATAATGAATTATTTAGCGGTGACCCAACATGGGTAACAGAATCAATCGGCGGAATGTCTTTGGACGGACGTGCACTTGTAACCAAGAACTCATTCCGTTTCCTTCATACATTAGATAATTTAGGACCGGCACCAGAACCAAACTTAACCGTTCTATGGTCACCACAGCTGCCTGAAAACTTTAAAAAGTACTGTGCGAATATGTCGATTAAGACAAGTTCGATTCAATACGAAAACGATTCGATTATGCGCCCTGAATACGGCGATGATTACGGAATTGCCTGCTGTGTATCCGCGATGGAAATCGGCAAGCAAATGCAGTTCTTCGGCGCTCGTGCAAACCTTGCCAAAGCCCTACTCTACGCCATCAACGGCGGCGTCGATGAAAAGTTAAAGATACAGGTTGGGCCGCTTTATCAGCCAATCACTGCTGAAGTGTTGAATTATGAAGAAGTCATGGAAAAATTTGATCATATGATGGAATGGCTTGCAGGTCTTTACATTAACACCTTGAACGTCATTCATTATATGCACGATAAATACAGCTATGAAAGAATTGAGATGGCCCTGCATGATACAGAAATACTTCGTACTATGGCAACAGGAATTGCCGGTTTAAGCGTTGTCGCTGATTCCCTTAGTGCGATTAGATATGGCGAAGTAAAAGTAATTCGTGATGAAAATGGATTGGCTGTTGATTTTGAAACAGCCGGTGACTACCCTAAATACGGAAACAATGATGACCGTGTTGACAGCATCGCTGTAGAAATTGTGGAAACCTTCATGAAAAAATTACGCAAACATGTAACGTATCGAAATTCTGTTCACACCTTATCAGTATTAACCATTACTTCAAACGTGGTTTACGGTAAGAAAACCGGTAATACGCCTGATGGCCGACGCACCGGAGAGCCGTTTGCACCTGGTGCAAACCCAATGCATGGCCGTGATACGAAAGGAACATTAGCTTCCCTATCTTCTGTTGCTAAGCTTCCTTACAGCTATGCAATGGATGGTATATCTAATACTTTCTCGATTGTACCAAAAGCATTAGGCAAAGAAGAAGAAACACAAATTCGCAACCTAGTCTCCATCTTGGACGGGTATGTCATTAAAACTGGACATCACCTTAACGTAAACGTCTTTAATAGAGAAACATTAATTGATGCAATGGAGCATCCAGAACAATATCCACAATTAACGATTCGAGTTTCTGGCTATGCGGTAAACTTTATTAAACTAACAAAAGAACAACAGCTTGACGTTATCAACCGTACTTTCCATGAATCATTGTAATTAGCAGTTTTGGGGAGGGGCCCCTTTCGAGGAGCTCCCTTCTTATAAATGAAAGGGGAATATCATCATGAACGGAAATATTCATTCCATTGAAACATTAGGGACTGTCGACGGACCAGGGATTCGTTATATTGTTTTTACCCAAGGCTGCCTTTTACGCTGCCAGTTTTGCCATAATGCAGATACCTGGGAAATCGGCACGGGCAAACAAATGACCGTTTCCGAAATCATTGATGATTTGACGAGCTATCTCCCTTTCATTCAAGCATCCAAAGGCGGAATCACGGTAAGCGGCGGTGAACCGTTATTGCAAATTCCTTTTTTAATTGAATTATTTAAAGAATGTAAACAGAGAGGGATTCATACAACCATTGATTCTTCTGGGGGCTGCTTCTCTCACTCTAAGCTTTTCATCGAACAGCTTGAAGAACTGTTGCAGTACACTGACCTAATCCTGCTTGATTTAAAACATATCAACCGGAAAAAGCATATTCAATTAACCGGAATGGCAAATGACCATATTCTTGAATTTGCAAAATTTCTATCAGATCGACGTATACCTATTTGGGTTCGCCATGTATTGGTACCAACTGTAAGCGATGATCCTGAAGACCTGCAAAAACTGGGTGAATTCATTGGAACACTGGAAAATGTCGAAAAGATTGAGATTCTCCCCTACCACAAACTCGGGGTCTATAAATGGGAAGCACTTGGACTTGAATATCCATTAAAGGATATTGAGCCCCCAGCGGAAGATAAAGTGGAATTTGCTTATCACAAGCTGACTGCACATTGGAATAAACCAATACTTGAAAAATAATCGTTATAATCAGCACCGCTTCCAACTGGAACCGGTGTTGTTACTTTTCAACGCCGATGCACATTTAGTAAAGTTTCCAAACACTAGTATTTTGCCATAGTTTAAATTGATTATTTAGCTATTCTCCTATATACTCATATCATTGGCTACACAAACGAGGTGATAATTTTTGTTTCAGTTACTTATCGATAATTCGGATATTAATACCCTGAATGCTCTTTATATCAGTATTTACTTTGGATTAATACTGAAATTTTTATTGGCTTGGGGTGTGGAATATTCATTTATTGGCTCCCTTTCAAATCCTGCGAACACAAAAATTATTCATCCACTATTTTTTTATAAGAAAAAAAGCTGTTTAAATGGCAGTTATATTCTCATTAGAATTGTAAAATATATTCGAAAAAAAGAATATACTCAGGATGATTCCGAAGAACCTATTTCCTTCCTTTTTACTTAACATTCTATACAACATTTTAGGAGGAAATATGAAAACGAAACGTTCTTCAATATATCTAATTGCTCTTTTATCGTTAACAACTTTATTGCTTTCTGGCTGTTCTTCACAGGATCCAAGCGGTACAAACGGAAACTTTTTCCACGATTACCTTGTTCATCCGTTATGGATTTTCATTAAATCTGTCGCTGAATTATTTAACGGAAACTATGGGATCGCTATTATCCTTGTGACGGTCATAATCCGACTTATCTTAATGCCTTTAATGCTAAAACAGTATAAAAACCAAATGGGCATGAAAGAAAAAATGGATGTCCTAAAGCCAGAGATGGATGTTATTCAAAAGAAAATGAAGACCGAAAAAGATCCAAAGAAAAAGCAAGAGCTTCAGGCTGAAATGATGGGTCTATATAAAAAGCATGGGGTGAATCCATTAAATATGGGCTGTTTACCACTGCTGATTCAAATGCCGATTCTTACTGCCTTTTATTATGCGATTCGCGGGTCTGAAGTGATTAAAACCCATGAATTTCTCTGGTTTAGTCTTGGAAAGCCTGATATCTATATTACCATTATCGCTGGGCTAATTTATTATTTTCAATTTAAGGTTTCGCAAACCAATATGCCAACTGCGCAGCAGCAGCAAATGAAATTCATGGGATTGCTTTCTCCGTTAATGATTGTCATGTTTTCTTATACTGCCCCAGCTGCTTTGCCGCTATATTGGGTAGTGGGTGGAACATTCTTAATTGTTCAAACCATGATTAGCCATAAACTTTATCAAACGAAAAAACCAGAATTAGTGCAGGCAAAACAGAATAAATAGTTAAAAAGAAGCGCCCCTGGCGCTTTTTTTTATAACCTTCTTCCGATTATTAGGCCGCAAAAGGCAAATAGGATACCTATGGAATAACTTAAAACTAAATACCGATAAAAAGCCTTATATTTTTTATCCTTTCTAAGCTGTTCGGATTCAAGTTTTAAAGTTGAAAAGGTTGTAAAAGCGCCCATAAATCCAATTCCCAATAGTGCCTGTACATGTCGATTTATTTGCATACCAGTTAGCATTCCTAATAAAAACGCCCCAGTTAAATTGACTGCTAACGTCCCTAAGGGAAAACCCTTAGGGTTTCTTCTTTGGATACTCTTACTGATAACAAACCGGCTGATTGCACCAAAAAATCCCCCAATCGAAACTAATATGATTCCGCTCATCTTCGCACCCCATTTCTCCCTGACTGAATTCCCAAATGAGTAAATAAAAGACCGCCAAGTAAACTGGAAGCTATGTAGAGAAACCCAAATAAATAATCATTTTCTTCAAATAAATGGACTGTTTCCAGACAAAAGGTTGAAAATGTCGTATAGGAGCCAATAACCCCTGTTGAAAGTGCTGTTACTAAATTTGGATGAAGCTTTTTGGCATGGACAAAATGGCTTGTAATCCAGCCGAGGAAAAATGCACCGCTAAGATTAATGAGGAGCGTTCCAATTGGAAAGTCTTTCCCCCAAATATGTACGGCTAAAAAAGATAAGCCATAACGGAGCAAACTCCCTGCGATCCCACCTAATCCAACTAAGAAATAAACCAAACATAACACCCCAATAAACAACTAAAAGTACCTACATTCTAACATAACCATTTTATTTTTTTCCATTTTGTTTGTAAGGATAGTTTGATTCAAATTTGGCATCCTAATCTTGTACGACTAAGACAAAAGGAGTGTTAAAACAACATGAAAAAAAGTTTATTCGTCATTTCAACCCTCATCTTTAGTCTTTACTTATCCGGTTGCGCACGGAATAATGTCAATGATAATGTCGCCCGCAACCGGAATGCAACAGAACCAACCAGGGTAAATTACACCAATCCTAATTACCCCGGCGGTCCTGCCGTAACGGGTATTGATACAAGTGACACAAGGCTTGATCGAGATATGAATCGTAACAATGTAAGAAATGTACGTAATGATAATCGAAATAATGTTGGGAACAATCAGTCAAAAATGAGAGTGGCTGATAAGGCTGCAGATAAGGTAGCGGATTTACCTGAAGTGGACCGAGCAAATGTCATTGTAACCGAAAATAACGCTTACGTTGCTGCTAAGTTGGACCGTTCATCTCGAAATGAAATGACATCAACTATTGAAGATAAAATTTCCCGTGCAGTTAAATCGGTCGATCGTGATATTGACAATGTATATGTATCCGTTAACCCGGATTTCTACGATCGAATGAATAACTATGCAGGCGATATTCGCAATGGCAGACCAATCTCCGGTTTCTTTAACGATTTTACCGATACCATCCGCAGGGTGTTTCCTAACCAAAGATAATGGCTAATATCATTAATAAATGCCTGGCTGTTAAGCCAGGCATTTATTGGATTTAGGCGTCTTGGAAATATTCTTTGTAATAGCCGCCGATTTTTCCAGTATTATCGATAAGGTAATAAAACTCTTCTGTCTCATTCTTCACATCATAGAAGTTTCCTGCCGTTAAAGTATTATTAACAAGATATTTTTTTGCATCCGTATGAACACATTTTACCTTCTTAACTGTTTCGCGATCACGCCACGATAAATGAATCATTGCTGCCACCGTTCCTTTCGGTCATTGTCCAATTATTAGTATAATCAATTGAAGCCGTGCTGCGCAACAAAATCGTTGTCTCAGCTATTTGATATCGTTTCAATTTTTTACACTTTCAACAGATTGTTCTCTAAGGCGGAATTTTTGTATTTTCCCCGAAGCCGTCATTGGATAGGAATCAGTAAAATTTATGTAACGCGGTATTTTGTGTTTGGAAATCTTCCCTTTACAATAATCCTGAATTTCTTCAACTGTGGCCGATTCCCCCTCTTTTAAAATGATCCAAGCCATTACTTCCTCCCCATAAACTTCATTGGGAACACCAACAACCTGGATATCAAGAATTTTTGGATATGAATAGAGAAATTCTTCAATTTCACGAGGATAAATATTTTCCCCTCCTCTGATGATCATATCTTTTAGACGGCCGGTAATTTTGCAATAGCCATTTTCGTCCATTACAGCTAAATCACCAGTATACAGCCAGCCATCTTTATCAATGGCTTCCTTTGTGGCCTCAGGATTTTTATAATACCCCTTCATAACATGGTAACCTCTAGTACATAACTCCCCCTGTATACCTCGAGCCACTTCCTTGCTCGAACCAGGTTCAACAATTTTCACCTCAACATTCGGAAGTGCCTTACCTACAGTTTCAACACGCAATTCAATCGGGTCATCGGTTCTTGTTTGTGTGATAACTGGTGATGATTCTGTTTGCCCGTATGCGATTGTTATTTCAGCAGCTCCCATTTTTCCGATAACTGCTTTCATTACCTCTATTGGACAATTCGAACCCGCCATAATTCCCGTCCTGAGCGTGGATAAGTCATATTTTTCAAAATCAGGATCATTCAATTCGGCGATGAACATCGTGGGAACACCATGCAGCCCTGTACATTTTTCATCTTGAACGGTTTGTAAAACTCTTTTTGGATTGAATTCTTGAACCGGAACCATTGTGGCACCAACAGAAACACAAGCCATCGTTCCGAGGACACAGCCGAAGCAGTGGAAAAACGGCACAGGAATACAAAGCCTGTCTTTTGCTTCCAGCTCCATACAGCCCGCAATATTAAAGCCGTTATTGACAATATTGTTATGGGTGAGCATCACCCCTTTTGGGAACCCTGTAGTCCCTGAGGTGTACTGCATATTAATGACATCTTCTGGGTCGAGAGAAGCCATTCGTTCGTTTAATTCCTCATCTGTAATGGTATCACCAAGTTTTAAAATGTCATCCCAGCAATAGGTTCCCGGATATTTTTGATCTCCAAGAACAATAACATTTTTTAAAAAAGGCAAGCGGCTGCTTTTCAACTTGCCAGGCTCACTACCTTTTAATTCCGGTACAATTTCATATAGCATCTCAATATAGGATGAATCTTTCCAAGTATCCATCAAAATGATTGTCGTGGCATCGGATTGCTCTAACAGATATTCCAGTTCAGCTGTGCGATAATTCGTGTTCACTGTCACTAGGACCGCACCCATCTTTCCAGTTGCAAATTGGGTGATCAGCCATTCTGGCGTATTTGTCGACCAAGCAGAAAGATGTTCTCCTTTATCAATTCCTAATTTGATAAACCCTTTTGCGGCTCTTCGGCAAATATCATCAAATTCACGGTAAGTTAGGCGTAAATTGCGATCTGAATAAACCACTGCTTCATGCATTGGATGCAAATCTGCCTTTTTTTCTAATAATTCCCCAATCGTTACATTCAATAAAGTCGACAAACTTATATCCCCCTTTGTCCTTTTTAAATGGAATAGTTAATAAAACGCTGTCAAAATTATGTTACCATATTTAAATGAATATTCAATATTTTTAAAATATAATTCCACTTTGTGAAAAATGTGTGAAACTTTTTTTAATTGTTAAATAGGGGTTCTCAAAACATGAGAAAACCATTACAATAATTAAAACTGAATATTCAATCCATTTTCCAAGGAGGGCATTCGCAAATTGAAAATTATGAGTAACGAGCAGTTGGTTGTTTCGTATCGGGATGCATTAAAGACTGGCAAGGAAAAGGAATGGATTAAAATTTTAAAGGATGAAATCAGACGCCGCGGATTAAGGCCGAACAAGAATCGTTAGTAATATATTTATGGAAAAACCGCTGAATATTGATTCAGCGGTTTTTTATAGTGTAGATTGTCTTATCCCTCAAGAAGTAAATTTTCCGGGTCCTCCAGCAATTCTTTTATTTTACTTAGGAAGCTGACGGCCCCCTTCCCATCCACAATCCGATGGTCATACGAGAGGGCCACATACATCATAGGCCGATTTTCCATTTTCTCTTTATCAATCGCCACTGGGCGAAGTTGAATTTTATGCATTCCGAGGATTCCGACCTGCGGGCCGTTTAGGATTGGAGTAGAAAGTAAAGACCCAAACACACCGCCATTTGTAATCGTAAACGTTCCGCCCTGTAAATCCTTTAACGCTAATTTGTTGTTTCTCGCCTTTTCGGCAAGCTCCATAATATCCATTTCAATTTCAGCAAATGATTTACGGTCGGCATTTCTAACAACAGGTACGACAAGTCCTTCCTCGGCCGCAACAGCGATACCAATGTCATAAAACTTTTTAACCAGCAGCTGGTCCCCCTGAATTTCAGCATTAATATAAGGGTATTTCTTTAAGGCGGCTACAACCGCCTTCGTGAAAAAGGACATAAAACCAAGCCGGACATCATGCTCCTCGAAGAATTTATCTTTTCTTCGTTTCCTTACATCCATTACAGCCGTCATATCAATTTCATTAAATGTCGTCAGCATCGCCGCCGTTTGCTGAACCTCTACCAGCCGTTTTGCAATGGTTTGCCGGCGTCTTGACATCCGTTCATAGATGATTGGTTTTTCACTATCTTGTGCACTTTCTCCTTTTGGTTCCACCTTCGGCACGGACTGATTGTTTGGATGAGGATCCGGTTGAAAAGACGTGATATCCTGTTTCCTAATTCTTCCTAGTGGATCCGAGGACCGAATCTCATTTAAATCAATCCCCTTCTCCCTTGCAAGACGTCGTGCTGCCGGAGAAGCGATTGGAGGCAAAGTTTTAGTTTCACTCATATCCGCCGGCGGATTCTCTGAATTGGTATTGGTACCAGCATTCTTTGACGAAGATTCCATATTTTCATTTTTAGTCGATTCGTCTTTAGTCGATTCGGCCTGTTTAGTTTGCGGGGCAGTCCGAACACTTTCATCCACTGTGGCAATGGTCTCACCCACTTTAACTGTATCGCCTTCTGCAAATTTCTGTTCTGTAAGAACCCCGGAAAAGTCTGAGATAATTTCCACGTTTACTTTATCGGTTTCCAGTTCTACTAGATAGTCACCTTGCTCGACATGTTCCCCGACATTCTTTAACCATTTCGCAATCGTTCCTTCTGAAATCGATTCTGCTAATTCTGGCACTACAATATCCGCCATCATTAATTACCTCCTTCTTCAACCCTCGTTAATGCCATATGAAGAATTTTTGATTGAACTAGTTTGTGAACATTTGGATCACCTTCAGCAGGGCTTGAACGGCGTCGCCGTCCAATATAATCAACCTTTATTCCAGTGGAAACTATTTCACGTATTCGTGGCTCAACAAAATTCCAAGCGCCCATATTCTTAGGTTCTTCCTGAACCCAGAGCACCTCTTTTATATTGTTAAATTTAGAAAATAAAGTCGTTAATTCCTCTGTAGGGAACGGATAAATTTCTTCCAGCCTAATAACCTGCAGCCATTCAAAACCATTTGCCTCTTTCAGTTGTTCCGCGATATCAATCGCAATTTTACCAGAACAAAGAACAACCCTCTCAACCTTTGCATCTTCCCTGGAAGCGGCGAAATGTTCAATCACCGCCCTGAATTCTCCCTCACTTAGATCTCTTGCTGAAGAAGAAACAAGTGGATTTCGTAACAGGCTTTTTGGCGCCATAATCACCAGTGGTCGTATCTCTTCTCTTGTAAGCATCGCAGCTTGACGCCTGAGGAGATGAAAGTATTGGGCTGCACTAGTAAGGTTTACAACCGTCCAGTTTTTTTCAGCTGCTGATTGTAAAAATCTCTCCAACCTGGCACTAGAATGTTCTGGACCTTGTCCTTCGTATCCATGAGGCAGCAGCAGGACAATCCCGGATTTTTGTCCCCATTTGGCTCTTCCTGCAGCAATAAACTGGTCAAACATAACCTGTGCCGCATTAGCAAAATCACCATATTGTGCCTCCCAAATCACTAATGTCTCCGGGGAAAAGACATGATATCCATAGTCAAATCCAACTACTGCTGCTTCTGTTAACGGGCTATTATAGACCGCAAACGATCCCTTAGCATCCGAAAAATGATGCAAGGGCACGAAGGTTCCTCCCGTTTTGCTATCATGAAGGACAAGATTTCTTTGCGCAAATGTCCCGCGTTCGGTGTCCTGCCCAGATATCCGAATCGGGGTGCCATCAGCTAATATCGTTGCAAAGGCAAGCGTCTCGGCTAATGCCCAATCCACTTTTCCTGTTTCATCAAGCATATCGGCCCGTCTGTTTAAAATTTTTTCAAGCTTATTAAACACATTAAAATCATCTGGCCATTGAAGTAATTCGCTGTTTATCCTTTTTAACGTTTCTAAAGGAACCTTGGTGGTTATTAATGCCTGCTCCTTATTGAATTTAGGAGGTTCCGGAATCTTTAACTCTTCCTCTTCCTTTTTCTTTAGCATTGTAACTTTACTATTGGCTGCCTCTAGTTTTTGCAGGATCTCATTTTGAATATCCGTAAGCTGTTCCTCAGTGACAATTCCCTCCTGTTTCAAGCTTGTGGAATATATTTCTTTTACAGTTGGATGCTTTTGAACAAGTGTATACATTTGCGGGCTCGTTGTCATCGGTTCATCCATCTCATTATGGCCAAATCTGCGATAGCCCACTAAGTCAATGAGAAAATCCTTATGAAAAACGGAGCGATATTCGGCCGCTAACATGGCGGCCGCAATACATGCTTCTGGATCGTCGGCGTTCACATGAAGAATAGGAATCTCATATCCTTTTGCAAGATCACTTGCATAACGAGTTGAACGAGAATCCTCAGATTCCGTCGTAAAGCCAATTGTGTTATTAGCAATAATATGAATAGTCCCACCCGTTCGATAGCCTCTAAGTCTGCTTAAGTTTAACGTCTCAGCGACGATACCCTCACCTGGGAATGCCGCATCTCCATGGATTAATATCGACAGGGCTGATTTGAAATTTTCGATTGGATAGCCAGGCTTCTTTCTATCATCCTGTGCAGCGCGTGAAAATCCTTCTACAACTGCTCCCACAAATTCAAGGTGGCTGGGGTTATTAGCAAGGGTTACCTTAACTCTTCCTGAATTGTCAGCTGTGAGCTGGCGATTCAATCCCAAGTGATATTTTACATCTCCGGTCCAGCCAAAGTTAATTCCAATCGACCCTTCCGATGGGACGAGTTCTTTATTGGGTGCATGCTGAAATTCAGCAAAAATCATTTCATACGGTTTTCCAAGAACATGTGCCAGAACATTCAATCTGCCTCTGTGTGCCATCCCGATGTTTATATATTCCGCTCCATCCAGTACGGCCCCCGAAATAATTTCATCAATGAGTGGAACCATTATATCTAATCCCTCAATCGAAAATCGCTTTTGGCCAACAAAGGTTTTGTGCAGGTACTTTTCGAATCCTTCCACTTCAAATAGCCTCTTTAAGATTGTAAGCTTTTTATCTCGTGATAAAGGTGAATGAAATTGCCTGCCTTCAATTCTTTCTAACAACCAATTTTTCTCCTTCACATCATGGACATGATCGAATTCATAGGCAATTGCTTTAGTATAGATTTCCTTTAAATAGTTATAGGCTTCCAGTGCAGTTTGATGAGCTGACAGCCCATTCCTAGAAAGAATGGCCGCAGGCAGCTTCGTTAAATCCTCCTCACTAAGTCCATAGCTCTCAAACTCAAGATGGCTTATATCTGGTTTATGATTTCCTAATGGGTAAATATTTGCCGCAAGATGCCCATAGGTACGAATATTCTCAGCAAGCTTTGCTGCCGCGATTATTTTTTCGTACTGAGCAGGACGTGATTGTAAACTATCTGGAACCTTTGGGACAAAAGTGGAAAAGTCAGCCTCATTCATCCCCTCAAAGAATAAACCTAAATCGTGTTCAACTGAAGCTGGGTCTTGTTTATACCTTTCAAATTGATCAATCAAATAGCCAAGATTCGGACCAAAAAAATCTTCTAATCGAGCTTTTTTATCTGCATTAGTCATGTTCATTCATCTATCCCCCTTAATCCATATGTATCTTTACATCACCTTTACTACTATCATTTCACAAAAAAAGAATCTTGAATTGACCTGAATCAATATATTTTTATGTAATGAATATTGTTTAGTGTGTGTAAATGCGAACAAAAAAATTTCCTAGTGTACTATTAATTTTCCAATTAAAATGGACTTATATGTGTGTATTCCCCATAATAGAAAAAAACACACATATAATATATGTGTGCTTCAAAAAGGAAATAATTTTGGCTGCTATAATTTTAGCGCTTTTGAAACTGGTTTGCGCGCTAACTCTTCTAGTTTAGCTGCAATTTTTTGAGCTGCATCAATAGGGTTATCCGCAAAAATATCAAAAAATTCTTCTTGGTACTCCTGTCTGGCATGATCGTAACGCGGGTCATAATAGGATTCAAGTAAAACCTGGATCATGACGCGATAATTTCGTTCTTTCAGTGCTTCGATAAGGATTTTTTTAATCTCAGCATCTTTTACACGTTTCAAAACCTTTTCAATTCCAAGCGAGATTTTTTCGTAATACCATGGTTCCCGTTCATATGGTATCACATATTCCGAAACAAGATGGGTAACCCGTTGTTCAAGGGGTGTATGGATATAGATGTTAGTACCTTTAAACTTACTATTCATCAATTCCTCGGACTGAACGGCTTTACCAATTCGTTTACTTTCAGCCTCGACAAGAAAATATTCTGACCCTTGAATTTCCTGAAGTCCTTTAAATAAAAGGGAGTCAAATGTTTTTTGGTTGTGCCCTTCGCTAAGCCCAATTGTCCCAAAAATCGATCCACGATGACCAGCCA
Source organism: Neobacillus sp. NPDC093127 (assembly GCF_044754175.1). NCBI lineage: Bacteria > Bacillati > Bacillota > Bacilli > Caryophanales > Bacillaceae > Neobacillus > Neobacillus sp. NPDC093127. The sequence goes on along the minus strand of NZ_JBIVOP010000007.1, from coordinate 100,790 downwards.
TTTCTTCAAGATCTAAGATTGGATATCCCTTCTTTTTCAGTTGCTTTAACACTTCGGTCTTACCAACACCGGTCAACCCATGGAGGACGATTGCTTTATTCGGAAGCATCGTTGGTAATTGCTCGAGGATATAATGACGGTATGCTTTATAACCCCCGATTAAACGCCATGCATAAATACCGGAAAATTCCAAAAAGGTGATCACCGCTTTACTGCGCATCCCCCCGCGCCAACAATGAATCACTAGCTCACTACCACTTGTATGATAAGCTTTAATCGTCCGCATTAACTCGGGGATTTTAGGTGAAACAAGCTCCATCGCTCGCCATTTTGCTGCTGCCTGTCCTTGCTGCTTGTATATCGTACCGATTTCTTGACGTTCTTCATCTGAAAAAATCGGAATATTTATTGCTCCCGGAATTGCACCATCCTTAAACTCAATGGGAGAGCGTATATCAATGATTACTGGTTCCTTTATTGTAAAAAGTTCATCAACAGTTATTTCCTTCATATTAAACTACGCTCCTTGAAAGACTATAAACACATTATATAGGAGATACTCATAGCCTTCAAGGAGTTGAAATCCTGTCACTTCCATGGATAGGAGCAGACTGTTGAATTACACTATTTTTGCTTCTTGCTTGAATACCGCCATCAACTTTTCCATTTCACAAAGATTATCTTTTTCAAATAAATCGACGATTTTACTGCCGACAACAACACCATCACAATTTTTAGTCAATTCTTTTATTTGGTCTTCGTTAGAAATCCCAAAACCGGCTAAAACAGGAATTGGACTTAGCTTTTTTACGGCATCCAAAAATTCATTTAAGTCATTGTCGAACAAATTTCTCGTTCCTGTTATCCCTTTTACGGTAACGGCGTATAAAAAACCTTTTCCTCTGCCAGCAATCTCGGTTATTCTTTCTAGAGGCGTTGCAGGTGTAACAAGGCGGATTAATTCCACTTGCGCTTCAGCAAGCTGCGGTGCAATAATATCCTCTTCTTCAAGCGGCAGATCTGGAATAATACAGCCATCCACCCCGGCTGTTTGAATATCTCTGGCGAAGGCATCTATCCCGTAAGCATAAATGGGATTAAGATAGGTCATCAGGATAATTGGAATCTTAACCACCTCTCTTGCTTTTGATAGTTCAGTTATGATCCCCTTTAATGTTGTGTTATTTTTAAGCGCCCTAATTCCTGCGCTTTGAATGGTTGGACCATCAGCTACCGGATCCGAAAATGGAACTCCGACTTCAATGGCTGCCGCTCCGAACTTCTCGAGGAGCACCAATCGTTCTACTAAACATTCTAAACCGCCATCCCCTGCCATCATGTAGGGAACAAAAGCTTTCCTATTATTTTCGATTAGTAATTTAAAAGATTGTTCCAATCGGTTCATTTTCCTTCTCCCCCTTTTAGCCTTGCCTTTACTGCCTCAACATCTTTATCACCGCGGCCGGACAAGCAAACAACGATATTTTGAGATTCTCTCATTTCAGATGCTAGTTTAACGGCAAAAGCGATGGCATGTGCACTTTCAAGCGCAGGGATGATTCCTTCCAGCCTTGATAAAAGCTGAAACGCCTCAAGTGCTTCATCATCCGTAATCGAGAAGTATTTTGCCCTGCCGACTTCCTTTAAATGGCTATGTTCAGGACCGACCCCGGGATAATCCAGACCGGCTGAAATTGAATGGGCTTCTTGAATTTGCCCATGATCATTTTGAAGCAAATACATTAACGCGCCATGTAAAACGCCTGGTTTCCCTTTTGTCAGCGAGGCAGCATGATAATCCGTATCCACGCCCTGCCCGGCAGCCTCTACACCATATAAACTGACTTCCTCATCCTCGATAAATGGATAGAACATTCCCATCGCATTGCTTCCGCCGCCGATACATGCCACGACTGCGTCTGGAAGGCTGCTATTGCGGAGTTGGAATTGTTCTTTTGTTTCCTTGCCAATCACACTTTGAAAATCCCTAACCATTGTTGGGAATGGATGTGGACCCATAACAGAACCCAATAAATAGTGGGTATCATCCACATTAGCGACCCAGTACCTGAGCGCTTCGTTAACCGCATCCTTAAGAGTCGCACTACCAGAGGTAACACTGACCACCTTTGCACCAAGCAATTCCATCCGGAAAACGTTCAGCGCTTGGCGCTTAATGTCTTCCTCACCCATAAAAATGATGCAATCGAGGTTTAAAAGTGCACAAACCGTTGCGGTTGCAACCCCATGCTGGCCGGCTCCAGTTTCGGCAACAATCTTCTTTTTCCCCATTCGAACTGCCAATAGCGCTTGCCCAATTGCATTATTGATTTTATGCGCACCGGTATGGTTTAAATCTTCTCTTTTGAGGTATATATTTGCTCCCCCAGCATGCCTGCTAAGATTTTCAGCAAAATATAACGGAGTTTCCCTGCCCACATATTCTTTTAATAAACGATCGATTTCTGCTTGAAAGCTAGCGTCCTTTTTAGCGTTGTCATAGGCCTGCTCTAATTCCAAAATGGCCTTCATCAATGTTTCAGGTACAAATCTTCCGCCAAAAATGCCAAAATGGCCTTTTTCATTTGGTAATGTATAGGTCTTCATTCCTTGCTCCTCCATTTCTAAATTGCTCCCTTTGCCTTTTTGATAAATTCTTTAATCTTTCTAAAATCCTTAACCCCTTCGGTTTCGACTCCTGAACTTACATCCACCATACAAGGTCTAATTGTCTTTATTGCCGCTTCGACATTATCAACATGCAATCCCCCTGCAAGGATTACTTTTTTTTCATTGATTATTGTTGGGTTCACTTCACTCCAAGCAAACGCCGTCCCGTTTCCGCCTCTGTATTTTCCTTTTGGGCCGTCAAGGAGCAGAAACTCACACGGAAATTGATAATAACCCGCTAACGCTTCGTTACTATGAAAGCTAATCGCTTTTATTACTGGCAATGATAAAGATGAACTGAAAACCGCTGTTTCGTCACCGTGTAATTGGATATGGGTCAGACCGGCTATTGCAGCAATCCTTTCAATTTCGTCTTTTGTTTCGTTAACAAAGACACCCACCTTGATCACATCATCCGGCACATAAGAAATAATTTCTTTGGCCTTTTCAGGAGAAACTCTTCGCTTACTTTCCGCAAACACAAACCCAATGGCGTCGGCACCGTACTCGACAGCAGCTGCCGCTGTTTCAACATTCATTACCCCGCAGATTTTGACCTTCATCTTGAAACACCCCCGCTTAATGGCAAGCAAAAATCGCGAAAGGTTTGTTCTACATCTGGGCTCTTCATAAAGGCTTCACCGACCAATATTCCATTAGCCCCTGCATCTCTAACTCGTTTTACATCTTCCTGATGATGAATTCCACTTTCACTAATCAAAAAGGCACCGGAGTTTTTCACCTCTTGAGCTAATTTTTCTGTTACTTCTAACGATACATGAAAGGTTTTCAGGTCGCGATTATTAATGCCAATCAGCTCCGCTCCAATCTTCATCGCCTTCTCCAGCTCTTTCTGATTGTGAACCTCTACTAATATTTCCAATCCTCTGCCTTTAGCATATTGATACAATTCACTTAATCTCATTTCGTCCAATGCTGCGGCAATTAATAGAATTAAATCAGCTCCATGTATTGCTGCCTGATTAATTTGCAGCGGATCAATAATAAAATCTTTGCAAAGAAGCGGCAGTTCCACAGCCTCACGGACCGTCTTTAAATCGGCAAAAGATCCTTTAAAAAAAGTTTGATCTGTTAATACAGATATCGCACTTGCGCCAAACTTTTCGTAAGCTGCCGCTTGCTCACCTGGATTCATTTTGTTATTGATGATTCCTTTTGACGGTGATGCCCGTTTGAATTCGGCCATAATCGCTAATTCCCCAGCTGTTTGCAGCTTTTTTATTAAAGAACGTCTCTCATAGTGCTGTTCCGGGCTGAAATTCTTGTTTTCACGAAGAAAATTGACTTCTTGCTTTTTTTGTTCAAGGATCTGCTCAAGTATTGTTCCCACTTAGATCGCCTCCCTTTGCACCGCTTGGGATTTTTCAATTAGGGAGATTAGCTTTTCATACGCTGCCCCTGAATCAATGATGTCCTTAGCTGTTTGAATCCCATCATTAATCGTGTCTGCCTTGCCAGCAGTGAAAATTCCGATACCTGCATTTAGGAGTACGGTATCCAGGTAAGCTCCTTTTTTTCCTTTTAAAACGTTCATCAATATTTCGGCATTATCCTTAGCATCGCCGCCCTTAATACAGCTATTTTCATATTGCGGCAGGCCAGCCTCTTCGGGATAGAAGGAATGATTAGTAATCGTTCCATTGTCCAAAATGGTAAGATGGTTTTCGCCCTGCAGTGATGCTTCATCCATAAAGCCTGCACCATTGATGACCGTTGCCCGCTTACGTCCCAATTGTTTTAACACTTCTGCAAACACATGGATTAAATCCCTCCGATAAACCCCAAGCAGCTGGTAATCTAATTCAATTGGGTTTGTCAGCGGCCCGATAAAATTAAAAATGGTTGGTATTTTAAGTTGTTTACGAACGGTCATTACCTTTTTAAGTTTTGGATGAACATGTGGTGCAAATAGAAAGGCGATTCCGATATCCTCGAGAATTTCTTCCGTACATTCAGCCGGTAAATTTAGATTTATCCCCAAATGTTCAAGGACATCGGCACTTCCCGTTTTACTGGAGATGCTTCGATTTCCATGCTTGGCAACTGGGACGCCGGCTCCTGCAATGACAAAAGCGGAAGTAGTGCTGACATTAAAACTTGATGAACCATCTCCCCCGGTTCCGCAATTATCAAGAACATTCGGGAAATTTCTCTTAAATGGCAGCGTATTTGCCTGCAATGCCCGAACAATACCGACAATTTCGTCGACTGTTTCCCCCTTTGATTTCAAGCCCATTAAAAAGGCGGCTATTTCCGACTCAGAGACCTCTTCCCCCAAAATAAAATCAATCGCATCCTTCATTTGATTTTCAGAAAATGACTTTTGCTCAGCTAACTGGAGTAAATAATTCTTCATCTGCTTCCTTCCTTTCTATCGCTTGTAAAAAATTTTTAAGTATTTGTTTTCCTGACGGAGTCCCAATCGATTCAGGATGGAACTGGAGCCCAAAGACAGGATATAGATTATGCTGAATGGCCATCACTTCTTGGTCGTCGATTGAATGAGCAATACATTCAATCTCTGCAGGGATTGTACTTTTTTCAATTGCCAATGAATGATACCGCATGACCTCTAATGGTGACGCCAAATCATTAAATAGTTTGCTGTCCTTATGAATGATAAAGGAGGTTTTGCCATGCCTAATATTCTGGGCCCTTCTAATCTCGGAGCCAAAAGCAGCACCAATGGCCTGATGGCCAAGACAAATTCCTAAAATCGGAAATCGCCGGTAAAAGGTCTTAATCAATTCAATGCATATTCCCGCATCCTCGGGTTTTCCTGGACCCGGCGACAGGATAATTGCTGTTGGATTCAGACTTTCTATTTCATCCAGCGTAAGCTGATTATTACGATAAACAACTACTTCCTCCCCTAATTCCCCTAAATACTGGTATAAGTTAAATGTAAAAGAATCAAAGTTATCAATTAATAAAATCATCCTTGGGTCCCTCCAAAAAGCCTTTTAACTTGCTTACGGTTTCCTCATACTCAGACTCGGGATTGGAGTCAAAAACAATTCCCGCCCCTGCTTGAATATAGGCAATTCCTTCTTTCAGAATCATCGTTCGAATTGCCAAGGCAAAATCCATGTTTCCGTTTACCGATAAGTAACCTATTGCCCCAGAATAAAGCCCGCGTTTTGACTTTTCTAAGGAATTGATAATTTCCATTGCTCTCACCTTTGGGGCACCCGAAACGGTACCGGCAGGAAGGCAGGCAGCAAGTGCATCAATCGCTGTTTTTTCAGGCTGAAGACAGCCGCATATTTCTGAGACAAGATGGATGACGTGGCGGAACTTTTCTACTGCCATGTACTTCTCAACCTGTACGGAACCAAATTCACAAACCTTGCCAAGGTCGTTTCTGCCAAGATCAACCAGCATCTTATGCTCGGCAAGCTCCTTTTCGTCCTGTAATAATTCCTTTTCGAGCTGAAAATCTTCCTCGGCGTTTTTTCCTCTTTTCTTTGTACCAGCGATTGGATTAGAGATTACGGTTTTTCCTCTTGTTTTGATTAAACTTTCAGGCGATGAACCGATTACGGTATAGGATTCGAAATCGATATAAAACATATATGGTGTAGGATTATGGGATCGATGCTTTCGGTAAAGCGATAAAGCAGAACCTTGGAATACTGATTTCATCCTCCTTGAAAGCACAACCTGGAAAATATCACCTGCGACGATATGGGCCTTTGCTGCTGCAACATTTTGAATATACGCCTCCTTTGTCGTTTCTGAGCTAAATCCTACAAGCGAAAAAGGTTCCTCTTCAGGAAAATCGTATGGTCGTTTCAGCTCAGCCACCCGTTGGTTCACTCTGTTTTCAATACTTTCCTGATTACTTTCTTTTACAAGCGGAAGACCAAAAATCAATACCTTTTCCTCAAGATGGTCATAAACAATGATTTCCTCATAAAACATTAAGTGGACATCAGGCATATTTAGTCTGTTAGGGTACTCTTCCCCGATGATTTCGTACTGTCTGATGATGTCATAGCCTGCATACCCGATTGCTCCACCAATAAAGGGAATCGCTATTTCGTCGCTCTCTATTATCGGCAAAAGGTTTTTTACAATTTCTAAAGGATTTCCTGTTAACGTCTTTTTTTCACCATTTCGATTGATAATTTCGTTAACATCCCCATACGAAATTAGTTCAAACGCTGGATCTGCTCCAATAAAGGAGTAGCGGCCAGAATCATTAAATTTATGAGAACTTTCCAATAAAAACTTCTTTTGTCCGGTGATTTTTTGTAAAATCGAAATGGGCGTATGAATATCTCCACGAATTTCTTTTTTTATAAAACCAGTTTTAACAGTCATTTCTTTACTCCTTTCAAAATAAAATAAAAAAAAATCGTCCTCTATATGCATAACAAGCGTTATGCATATAGAGGACGATTCTGGAATCGTGGTGCCACCTCAGTTTGAAGCAATAATAAATTGCTTCCTCAATTTCAGATACAGAGTCTTCGCTCGATATCCTATCCTTTTAACGGTGGAACTCCGTGTATCCCTACTTTTGTTCAAGGTACCTCTCACAAGTCCATTCCACAAATCCTTTCTTATCGGGCTCTCACCTCCCCCGACTCTCTGCAAAGAAATAAATATGTGTACTCCTCTTGTTCAACAATTTGCATTATTTAGTTTGATATTGTTTTCAATGTTATTAAATTTGGCGGCAACTGTCAAGAGATATTTTTTAGAATTTTCAAAAACGGTTATCCCCTTAGCTGCCATTAAAAGGATTCACGTCCCTAAGGTTTTTTTATATCGAATAAAGCCATATTAACAGTACAAATAAAATGAAGGCGGGATAGAGAGAAAAAATGGAACATATTGAGCAATTATCGAAAAGCCCACCTGCAGCAAAAAAGAAAAAGACTAAAGCAGGAAATAAACGTTCGGATGAGATCTCAAAGCAAAAGTGGGCAATTCTATCACTATCATCGATTCCATTAGTCATGACATTGGGAAATTCTATGTTGATTCCTATTTTACCTTCCATGGAAAAGAAATTAGATATTTCATCGTTACAAACTAGTATGATTATTACGGTTTATTCAGTTGTCGCGATTTTTTTAATCCCAATTGCCGGCTATTTATCAGACCATATCGGCAGGAAAAAGGTCATCATCCCAAGCCTCATCATTGCAGGAATTGGCGGACTTATTTCCGGCGGGGCTGCCTGGAAATTGGATAATGCTTATTGGGTAATCTTAGCGGGCCGAGCACTACAGGGAGTCGGCGCTGCCGGGGCATTTCCAATTGTGCTTCCATTAGTAGGGGATATGTTTAAAAATGAGGATGACGTTAGTGTTTGTTTGGGACTTATCGAAACATCTAATACGTTTGGAAAGGTCTTAAGCCCCATTTTCGGGGCATTTCTGGCGGGATTTATTTGGTTTTTACCTTTTCTTTCTTTTCCGGTCTTTTGTGCTGTTTCTGTTGTGATGATGATTTTTCTAGTTAAATCTCCAAAAAGTGCTCAAAAACCAGTTCCCTTTAGGGATTTCTTTAATGGTGTTAAAAAGACCTTTAGCGAGAAGGGTCGTTGGCTTTATGCCATCTTTTTTATTGGCGGCATCCTCATGCTCGTTCTATTCGGAATTCTGTTTTACCTTTCGGAAATCTTCGAAAAAGAATATGGAATAAAGGATATTAAAAAAGGTTTCTTTCTAGCGTTACCGCTTGGAGCACTTTGCCTTTCATCATTTATTGGCGGAAAGATCATTAAAAAAAATAAAGTATTAATGAAATGGTTAACGTTTGGCGGCATCCTGGCTGCGGCTCTTTCCATTGGGGCCTTATGGTTTTCCATTAAGTTATGGTATATGATCACAATGTTTTTAATCAGTGGTATCGGGATTGGTATTGGGCTTCCTTGTCTTGATACACTCATTACAGATGGGGTAGAAAAGAAGGAACGCGGAACCATCACATCGTTTTATGCATCCATGAGGTTTATCGGTGTCGCAGCAGGTCCTCCGATTATTGCAGTGCTAATGAAATTTTCAAATCAGTGGATTTTTATCGTCATGAGCAGTCTCAGCATCCTGGCAGCTATTGTCGCTCTATTTGCGATTAAACCAAAGGCAAAGGGCTAACACAACTAAATGCGGCCCTACCCTATTTTCCTGCTTCACGGTCGCTTTGATTTTTCTAGGTACATACTGGCTGCCCCTTAAAAAGCTAATTTTTATCTACCACATTCTTTAGTTTTATAGTATAATGATTATTGGATTAATTAGGTATTGCGGGTGTGGTTTAATGGTAGAATTTCAGCTTCCCAAGCTGACGGCGGGGGTTCGATTCCCCTCACCCGCTCTTTATTAAACTTGGAGAAGTACCCAAGTGGTTATAAGGGGGCGCACTCGAAATGCGCTAGGGCGGGCGACCGTCGCGTGAGTTCGAATCTCATCTTCTCCTTCATCCAATTAAAAAATAAAAAACGCCAGAGCTTTCTGGCGTTTTTTAGTATGGACTTAACCACTCGGGGTCCCTGTTTACACAAATATGACATTTCTCTTTTCCCTTCTTAAAGGAAGCATACACATGTCCGCAATCCTGGCATTTTTTTGTAAAAAAACTCTCAACCGTCACACTTTTTTCCTTTATTTCAGGCCTTATCCGGATGGCCTCTTCCGGACAAATATCTGTGCAGGCAGTACAATTCACACATTTTTCATGTTGAATCTGCAAAACAGAATCTTCTAAACGAAACACTTTTTGCTGGCAAAAGGAAAAACAAGCCTGGCAGAGTGTACATTTATTTTTATCCATTTCTACTGAGTAAAATTGAAGCTCTTGATAATACCTTGTAAGATTCCATTCATCTTCTTCCATCTGCCACGAAACAGGAGCCAAACTTCTAGCTAATTGTTTCCCCTCTTTTTGCAGTGAGGAAAACAAGGCTCTCCGCGATAGCTTCTCCTCCTTACTATTTCGCACAACTTCAATCGGTTTTTCACCTAAGAGCTTCAATATTCGATTTGTTTCATTTAGTGCAAAACCCCATTGTTCATTTAGTGGAATATCGGTTATCTGTATAGTGTTCATTCCTCTTTTTTTATAAATCAGCAATTCCTTTTCCGTTGGTGTATAGGCCTCACTAAAAATGAGACTGGTATGATCAAATTTTCTTGTACCCGGTAAGCCTTTCATTGTTGACAATGGACAGGCAATAATACAATCTCCACAGGAATTGCAGCGCTGTGAATCAATTACCACTGTTCTTTCATTGAATGAAATTGCTTCCAATTTACATGCCTGCGCACAAACAATGCAGGTGGACCTATAGTTTCTCTGCCTTGAACATTTTTCCGTTATTTTCACATCGGCATGCAGACTTTCTAACCAATTTAGAATCAAAGACATAGAATCACCTAGAAAATTCACTCGCAGCGCCGCTAAACACTTGGCGCTGCAACTGATTATTTTTTAAGAACTGGACAATTTCGCATCTTTATGGGGTGTAATGACAATATTGGGATGGGTAATTGAATTGCTTGGCATCCCTTTAATTTGGCTGACACTCCCATATTTTTCCCTCAGCTTTTCTACCGGTCCAAATTCAATTGCCCTCATTGGGCAGGTTGCTACACACACTGGTTCCTCGCCTTTTTCTTGAAGGTCGATACAAAAATCACATTTATTCGATTTAAACTTCTGTTTATTATATTGCGGGGCACCGTAAGGACATGCCTTAACGCAAAGCTGCGCTCCGGCACAAATTTCTTGATCAATGGTCACTACCCCATTTTCTTTATTCTTTATGATTGCTCCGGTTGGGCAGCTGGGAATACATCTTGGTTTTGTACAATGATTGCAGGCAATGGTGAAATAGAAAGCTTTTATGTTATTCACAAAACCGCTTGATGGCTGCTGGATAAAGGTACCTTCTTCATAGGTGTAAACCCGGCGAAAATTCAAACCGACGTCAAGATTATTTTTATCCTTACATGATACACTACAGGCTTTACAGCCAGTGCAAAGACTTTGATTCATATAAAATCCTAACTGTGCCAACTTCCTCACTCCTTAGCTTTTTTCACTTCAACAAGGTTTGTTAGTTGTGGAGTCGCTTTTGCAAGAGGTGTTGGCCGCTGTGATGTCAGCACATTCACCGAACCCCGTTGATCCTGTCCATCCGTATCTGGGGTATACCAGGCACCTTGGGGGATCCCCGCTACACCTGGAGTGATTCTTGGTGTCACCTTTACATCAATCAATAAACTGCCTCGCTCATTAAACACCTGCACACGGTCACCATTTTTTATTCCGCGCTTGTCTGCATCTTTAGGATTCAACCACATTTCTTGCTTTGCAGCTTCCTCCAGCCATTCTTGATTGTCATAGGTGGAATGACATCTCCGCTTATAATGCCAGCTGATAAGCTGTAATGGATATTGCGCCTTTAATGGGTCCTCTGGACCTTCCCACGATGATATATATTTGGCGATTGCTGGAATTTCGTCATGTTGATTCATATCCCACAAAGTCTTTGAAAATAATTCAATTTTTCCGGAAGGGGTTTCAAATCGGTTTTTCTCAAAGTCGTCAATTTGCTCTTTAAAACCTACAAGTGGGGCATCGTATTTAAAATGATGGACCCCCTTTTGACGGAAATCCTCAAAGGTTGGAAAGTTTGCATCCAGTTCTTTCCTTGTCCTCTCCACACTTTCCTTCACCAAGCCGAGGATGGTTCTGCCCTCTGTATACTTTTCTTTTACACCTAATTTATCTGCTACTTCTGCAAAGACATCATATTCATCACGGCATTCATAAAGCGGCTCAATTGTTTTTTCACCAAACACGACGTAATCCCCAAAACACCATGGAATCCCAATATCATAGCGTTCAAAGAACGTCGTTCCCGGTAATAGAATGTCGGCAAACTTAGCACTTGGCGTCATAAAAATATCACTGACAACAATAAATTCTACTTTACTTTCATCCTCAAGAAGTTTTCTTGTCTTATTAATATCCGCATGCTGGTTGATAAGCATATTTCCGGCCATGTTAAAAATTAATTTAATATTCGTATTTAATCGTTCTGTTCCTTCTAGTCCATCAGCTGCAGTCATTTCTGTTCCCATTTCGACTGCTTTTGTCCAAAGGAAACAGGGAATAGACGCTTTTACTGGATTGTCATAGGTAAATGGAAAGACGATATTCGAGCGATTCCAATAGCCAGTACCGGCAGCCCAGCCGCCAAGCTTGCCAACATTTCCTGTGAGGCAGGCTAACTGTGCACCACCGCGCATAATTTGTTCACCGTAGGCATGACGCTGTGGTCCCCAGCCTTGAATCAGAGCTGCGGGTTTTGTGTTTGCATACTCCCGGGCAATTTCGCGGATTTTATTAGCTGGTACCCGGCAAATTTTTTCAGCCCATTCCGGAGTTTTTGGGGTACCATCCTTTTCCCCCAGTAAATAGCTTTTCAACGACTCTACCTTCGCTATTCCATCAGGCATATGCTCACCATCAAAGCCAAGACAGTATTTATCTAGAAATGCTTGATCGTGCAGATTTTCGGTAATAATGACATATCCCATCGCATCCATCATCGCATTATCCGTTGTCGGCAGAATCGGAATCCACTCATCTGCGAATACGATAGCCGTATCTGTATAACGCGGATCAATGACAATTATTCTTGCGCCATTTTTCTTTGCCTGCATTAAATATTCACGGTATGGTGTCGAGAATATCATTTCAGAAGGATTTTGCCCCCACAAAATAATGTATTTGGAGTGTAAAAGCGAATCAAAGCTGCTGCCTGAATTGTTGGTTCCGTACGTAAAGGGTGTTGCTACATTACCTGCACCGGAACTATAGTCATTACGATAATTTAGAAAGCCGCCGGTAAGCGATAATAATTTCCTTACTGAAGCACTGCCGCCATGAAGTCCCCAGCATTGTCCCGAGGCATAGTTATCATACCTGGATTCTGGGCCGTATTTATCACCAATTCGCTTTACTTCAGATGCAATGGTTTCGATCGCCTCATCCCATGAAATCCGTTTAAATTTCCCTTCGCCCCGCTTGCCAACCCGTTTCATTGGGTATTTTAAACGGTCCGGATGGTAAAGCATCCGTCGGTAATTTCTTCCTCTGACACATGCCCTCAATGGCGGGGTAGACAAGTCACCGCTTTCTTGTGAGTCGGTACTGACCCGCACAACCACCCCATCCTTAACATGCGCCTTAATTACACAGCGCCCGCCGCAGTTATTCACGCTGCAGGTAGAAATAATTTTCTCATTGTCTTTCGTACTTACTGCCTTTGCCTCTTTATTCCGTTCAACGAGCATCTTTGTGCCGATTCCTCCAGCAATCACAGGTAAACTGATTGCCCCTGACCATTTCAAAAATGTGCGTCGCTGCATTTTATTGGCTAAAATATTCGTTAATGGATGATTTTCAGACATAATTGTAAACCCTCCCTTACTTCCACTAATGATTCCAGATCAAAGCTCAAAAAATATTTAAGCAGCATCGCTGCTCCCAAATATAATTGACTACTTGTATTTTCAATAACTTTTTCACAAAAGTATGGGATCCAAATCCCTAAATGTTCTTCTAGGAAGCTAATCTGGGTCGCAAGCAGTTTCTCTATCCTGTCGTCCTTCGTTTCTTGCAAACATAAATCAGAAAGGTAGATCATAAATTCCAGTTCAAGTAGCAGGTGGTCATCAGGCTCATTATTTTCTTTGCAATATTGGAGACCAAATTGATGGTATACTTTCCTAATTTGATAGGTCCATTCTTCAAACAAGAGTTTTTCGCTGCTCCTGTAGTATGATTCCCACGGAGGTGCGGCTAAAGGGCCAGGTCCAATGAAGAGCCTTTGGAACTCTTGTTGCTCCCTCTTAATTTGCTCAACATTAAGGTGTTTGAAAAAGCGATCAAGGATTTTTCCGCCGTCATGGAATTCCCTTAATTCTTTGAACGTTTCATCTCTTTTAATTTCAAATAATGAATCTATATTTCCTGGCACTGAAAATAATAAATGTAAAAGTTGATAAAAATTTTTTCTCTCTACCAAATACGGCTGTAATTGAATATGTAATGGGTCTGTCGTCGCAGTCATTTCACCTTCTCCTTCTTGTGAAATATTTCACATGTTTATTTGTTATTTTTTCACCTGCGCTTAATTTCATTATTAATTACAACATAATATTACCGCATTCTCCCATAATTGTTATCGCTTTTGTGCATTTATTCACATTATCTTCAAATTAGGATTGCCAATTTAGCCATAAAGCGATTTAATTAGTTTTAATTTTTCTTGTAACACAAAAAGAGTGTATAATAAGACGATGAAATAATATGTAAAGGATGATCCGTTTGATTATTACTAGCTATTTAGTTGATAAACTAGAAGATCCATTTGGTTTATTATCAGGTGACCGTTATGAGTTTTTCCTTGATCTTGATGTAGATGTCGAAGATGAACTCTATTCTGATAAAGGGGTTGGATTAAAAATAATTTTTGTAAGCGATGAGAAGGGACAAAGACTTTCCCAGTACCATTTTTTTGAAAGGGAAACTGAAAAAGTGTTAGACTTTGCACTTGAAGTGGATGAGGAAGAGTTAGTCCTGCAGTTTTGTAAGGATCATTTGGAAGAATAAAAAAAGCAGGGGACAAATATCCTCCTGCTTTTCCCATACACCTACATAAAATTTTTACTATGATTATGAATCACTTGAAGTTCTTTTGTTGATTCACTCATTTCGCTTTTGCAAATTGGACATAGGGGCACATCGCTGCTTTTAAAATTGTCACGAATCCAGCATTTACAATTCTCTGAATTACATACCCAAATTTTAGTTTCTTCTAGTTTGATTTCTTCATCATTTTTTCTGCCAAACGCCAAAACTTATCACCCCTTGTACTTAGTTATGACTGTTTTTAAACACTCCGTTTGTTAGCTATGACGCTATTTTTCTAGCAAACTCATAACTATATATAGATAAAAAGGTAATGCTTATCCATGTGCATCACCTTTCTAATCCAAGAAAAAAATTGTTCACTTAAAGTTAATCTTAATTAAATTAACAAAAAAGACGCACTGGCACGTTTGGGTAATAGCTTCACCCACATTCCCGTGCAGTTACGACTACTTAAACCAATAAATAATTAGCGAACTTTAAAGCCTAACTCTATTTTATCGCAATCCCAGCTTTTAGTCAAATCCATTTCTAAAACTAGGAAATTTTGAAAATATTTTGTATCACGCCAAAATAAAACCGATTCAACCGTTTCGAATCGGCTTATTTTTTTCCTTAGGCTTCTTTCTTTATTTTTGCTGCTGCCTTCTTTCTTGGTGCTGCAGCTTTTTTTGGTTTTGTGCGGTCAATCGATGCCTGTAAAGCGGCCATTAAATCGGTAACATTTGACGGTGCTTCCTTTGTTGCTGCAGTTACTGTTTCTTTTCCATTGCGTCTCGATTCAATCAGTTCAAGCAGTGCTGTCCTATACTCATCAGTATATTTTTCCGGTTCGAACTCCGAAGTCAATTGGTCAATAAGCAGGATAGCCGTGTCCAGTTCTTTCTTGGTCACTTTGTTTTCTGCCGGAACATTGGGTACGTCGCCTGACTTTCGCACTTCGTCTGGATAATGAATGGTTTCCATGACCAAGGTATTTTCATAAACTCGGATGACCGCCAGCTGCTCTTTAGACCGGATAATAATTTTCGCAAGACCCACTTTTTGGGATTCCTGTAATGCTTTACGTAACAAAGAATAGGCCTTACTTCCTCCCTCATTCGGGGACATATAATAGCTTCGGTCAAAATAGATTGGATCAATTTGTTCGATTTTGACGAAATCAATGATTTCCACTGCTTTTTCTTCGTTTTCCTTTTTCAGCTTTTCAAGGTCCTCATGATCAAGGACAACGAATTTTCCTTTCGTATACTCATACGCTTTGACAATGTCATCGGGTTTTACTTCTTCTTCACAAACTGAACAGATTTTCTCATATTTTATCGGGGCATGGCACTTATTATGGAGCGTACGGAGCTTGATATCTTTATCTTCTGTTGCTGTATGGAGCTTAATGGGAATGTTTACAAGCCCAAAGCTGATACTGCCCTTCCACATCGTATGCATAATGTTATTCTCCATTCCTTTTTATTTTTATTTTGCGTCACCTTAACAGGGACATTCCTTAAAACATTTGGAAAAGAATGAAACAGCGCAAAAATAAACAAAATATAGAAAAGGTGGAGATATACTATGATGAAACCGATGCTCCCAAGTCTTACCTTTGATCTTCCCGTTCGGCCAGGTTGGCTGTACGAGGTTAAATACGATGGATTTCGAGCACTCTTAGAGTGGACCGTTGACGGAATAACGTTAACAAGCAGGAACGGAAAGCCGCTGCTCCCTCAATTTCCTGAAATTGAAAAATTTTTACGTAATTATGAGGAGCAATTTAAAGCTTTTTTACCACTTCAGCTTGACGGTGAACTTGTTGCCTTGGAAAACCCTTATAAAGCCAATTTCTCCGCCATTCAGGTTAGGGGTCGTCTAAAGGCAGTGAAAAAAATTTCCGAGCAGTCAGAGAAATCTCCTTGCCGGCTTATGGCCTTTGATTTGTTGATGCTCAAAGGGAAACCACTGCTAAATCAGCCCTACCATAAACGAAAAGATCAGTTAATCAACTTATTTCAACAACTTGACCTAGATTTAGATTCTAATCCCTATAATCGCCAAATACTTCAACTTGTGTATCCCTATGAGGATTTTAATGATCTATGGGAAAAAGTGGTGTTATATGATGGCGAAGGAATCATTGCCAAATCTAGAACTAGCCTTTGGGAGGAAGGAAAACGGACTTTACAATGGTTGAAATATAAAAATTGGAAATATGTAAGCTGTTTTATCACTTCATTTGATAAAACAAACGGCTACTTTTATGTAAGCGTGTATAAAAAAAATAACATTCATGTTGTTGGACAAGTACTGTTCGGATTTAAACCGGAAGAAAAACAAGCCTTACAGCAAACGATTAAACAAAATACGATTCGTGAAGAGGGACAATTAATTTATGTAAATCCGGCTATCTGCCTTGAAGTGAAATATTTAGAGCTCTTCGATAATCAACTCCGAGAGCCGCATTTCGACCATTTCCGCTTCGATTTGGAACCAGCCGCATGTACATATGAACAATTTATAATTCAACAAAAAAATTTACCGGCTGATTTAGCTATCACCCATCCTAATAAACCGCTTTGGGAAAAACATCATATCCAAAAGATTGATTATATTTATTATTTGCGGGAAGTTTCTCCCTTTATGCTGCCGTTTTTAGAAAATCGCCTGCTGACTGTGATTCGTTACCCCCACGGGATGTTCGGAGAGGCATTTTATCAAAAAAACTGTCCGGATTATGCACCGGAATTTATTCGAACTCAATCCGTTGACGGAATTGATTATATTTTATGCAATAATTTGAAAACCCTTGTTTGGCTGGGAAATCAATTAGCGATTGAATTCCACGTTCCCTTTCAAACCATACACAGCAAGGGGCCAAGTGAAATTGTCTTTGATTTAGACCCGCCTTCTAAGGATGCCTTCCATTTAGCTGTTAAGGCGGCATTATTGATAAAAGAAGTGCTTGACCACCTAAATTTGATTGGCTTTATTAAGACCTCGGGCAATAAGGGCCTGCAAGTTTATCTGCCATTGCCGGAAGGAAAATTCTCTTACGACGATACAAGACTGTTTACAAGCTTTATGGCTGAGTATTTAATCGCACAAGACCCTGATTCCTTTACGATCGAAAGAATGAAAAAAAAGCGCGGGAACAGACTTTATGTTGATTATGTCCAGCATGGAGAAGGGAAAACGATTGTTGCCCCCTATTCAATGCGGGGAAATGAAGCAGCGGGAGTTGCTACACCACTTTATTGGGAGGAAGTAGATGAAAAACTTAGTCCTGTCACCTTTAATATGGAAAACGCATTAAAGCGGCTGGAAAAAAACGGAGATCCATTTCGAGACTATTTCCAAACAAAACAAATTCAGCCATTTGCAGCAGTCCATGAGATTCTAAAGAAGGGAAAAAAAGGATAAGGTGCGCCTTATCCTTTTAACATCTCTGATATTATTTGCTGTGCCTCTGATTGCAGTTTTTCATATATTTGTTGCTCTGTTAATTCTCTTTTATTGGAAATTTCAACTAATTCACGCTCAAGATTTACCTCAACCGCTGCTTCGTAAAGATAGGTAGCATTTCCGATAAGGTCAATATTGTACTCCCCGGCGATTTTATGAACCACACATTGGACTTTTCCGCCATTATTATAAACCGTGATCGGCTGTTCAAATGGATTTATTTCTTGTAAGCAGGTAACAAGGGAGGAAGCTGACATGGCTGTACCGCAGGCATTCGTAAAGCCAACACCCCGTTCAAATGTTCGTACATATATCGCCCCATGGTCTAATTGCTTAACAAAACTAACATTTACACCGTCAGGAAATAATTCGTTGGGGCCATTTACTTTTTCACTAAGCTGTTTTTGGATATCACCTTGAAGCTGTTCCGTCTCTACTACCGCAATTAAATGCGGGTTAGGCACAGCCACCGCTGTAAATCTTAGCTCCGCAGATAACTCCTTAATTCTCTCGTTGTAAAGTGTTGGCTGTTGTAAATTTAAAGGCAAAGCCTTTAATTCAAACTGCACAGGCGAAATTTCCACTTGATATGTGTGGACATCTGGAAAGAGGTCCATTTGTTTACTAACCTTTAAGTCTGCCTTCATGGTTTCAATGACAGCTTCACTGCGCCCATACAATTCACAAATATATCTTGCAACCAGACGGAGCCCATTTCCACACATCGAAGCCTCCGAACCATCCGCGTTAAATACGCGCATTCTTGCATCGGCATGACCGCTATTCATGACAAAAAGAATCCCGTCTGCCCCTAATTCTGTTTCACGATCGCATAACAAGCGGGCAAGTTCTGCCCGATTATTTTCCTTGAAAGTATACGCATTCGAAATTTCATCAATTAACAGAAAATCATTCCCAGACCCATGACCTTTTATTACCTTGATTTGCATGATTTGACCCCCAGATGAGATGTTCATTTTGTTATTATCATATCAAACATTAATCTTGAGGGGAACTATACAAAACTTTACCTTTCGATAAAGTATTCATTTATTAAAAATGACATTCTCAAAAGCTTCTCTTTGTCCGATAAAGTTCCCAAAAACGAGAGTACAGGTGTATTGGGTTCTGGGAAATAAGTGCTCCACTCCACCGGCATCCATCCTCTGCGAAGCCGCAAAACGGGCTGATTCCTCGAATGAATTACCCTCTCATCCATAAATACAGACGATCCTTCTACTACGCCAATAGATTTTCCAGCCGCGTCGAGCAATTGTTTTTTATTTTTTCGCCACGTAAGCTTCCTTTTTTCAAAGCAGCCTAAATAGCGCCTTTCTTGGTCGAAGGCTCCAATCTTGATATTGCTTTTCCCTTTCACCTCAAAAAAACCAATGGCTTCATCCTGTGGATTGTAAAGGGCATACATTTTCGAAGGCCGTATACGACTTAAACCCTTTCGACGGTACCTCTTTATCCTTCCTGCCAACTCACCATTTGTAAAGTAAAACTGTAAACTGGGCGAGTGGGTATTTAGGGAACATAGTAGAAGATGCCGGGCTGCAAATAAAGAATCATTACCGCTTTTATTTCTAGTATGAACCATATTTCTAGCAATTAATATCGACTGCTTCATCCTAAAAAGATAGAAATGAAAGCAAATAAAACTATAAATTAGAAATGGGATTGTTAATAACATCATTTCTTGATTTTTATAGAAAGAAAGATTTCCAAAGACAATTATAACTGCCGGAACTAGGGCAGCTATACTGCCATTTAAGCTAATATTGGCTGAGTCATCGTAATATTCGTTGATTTTCATCCAGAAAACTCCTTCTCAATTCCTCTTATACTAGTTTATTTACTATAAAGAAAAAAATGATAGAAGATTTTCTAACTGAAATAATTTCGCAAAACGAAAAAGATTAATTACGCCGCAAGCTCTTTTTTCCTAAAAATAAACACACTTAACGATAATAGGATTATTATACAGATTACGGCCAATATGCCGGCTGGTAAGGTTTGGTCCGAAATTCCTTGATTAATAAGGACCTCGTTGGCATAGGTAGTTAACTGCGCCGGGCTCCATTCAAGCCAGTTAGAAAGGGTGCTGCTCACAAGACTTATAACAATTGCAGCTGCAAGCGAAATAAACCCAGCCATTCCCGGACTAA
The DNA here is from genome assembly GCF_044754175.1 of Neobacillus sp. NPDC093127. Classification (NCBI taxonomy): domain Bacteria; kingdom Bacillati; phylum Bacillota; class Bacilli; order Caryophanales; family Bacillaceae; genus Neobacillus; species Neobacillus sp. NPDC093127. The sequence goes on along the minus strand of NZ_JBIVOP010000007.1, from coordinate 80,793 downwards.
CAAGCGATGCACTACAACAAACAGTAATCGTTAAAATAACCGTCAGCCACAGGGCATAAAAGAAATAAGTTTGGAGAAATTGTTCAAATGGAATCCATTCAAATAATAGACCCGTATAATACCAGGTTGCCAGATAACCGATAAAAAAAGAAACCCACATTAATAAAGCACTTCCAGCCCACTTAGCGGTAATAAACGATTGAAAGGACACAGGCTTTACTAAAATCATCGCAGCCACACCGCTTTTTCTTTCAGCGGCAATAATCCCCATCGTTGTTAGGACGATGATTAGGACACCAAGGGTTGTATATTGACCTAAACCACTTATTAACACCTCAGCAGCCGATGGGGTAGGAATTTGTATGACTGCACCCTCTGGGAGCCCGCCAACTGCATCGAGGATTTGCGGCATATAATAGGCGGTTAACGGTTCCTTTACCCCTAATAAAATAAAGGTAATCGGCACCCAAATCCACTTGAAATTTCTCCACATCTCTAATGTTTCTTTTTGTAACAACGTCAGCCATTGGTTCATTTTCCCACCACCTTCATAAACACGTCTTCAAGGGTCATGCTGCTTACTTCAAATTTTTCAAGCGGCCAGTTTTGTTCTGCTATCACTTGCAGGAAGGCTCGTCTTGCAATGGCTATATCCTTCACAAAAATACTAATCCGACTTCCTTCAAGCATCACCGATTGTGTTAATTCATGGTTTTCAAAAAAACTAGCAAATTGTACAGCTTTTCCCCTGAAAAATAAGTCGATTTTAGCCTGCTGGTGTCGTTCACGAAGCTCTGTCATCGTTCCAGATTCAACAATTTTCCCATTATGTAGAAACAGAATTTCGTCACAAACCTCTTCAGCATCACTTAAAATATGTGTCGAGAATAGAATCGTTGTTTCTTTCTTTAAACCTTCAAGAAGATCTAATACTTCCCTCCTGCCAATTGGGTCAAGAGCAGACACCGGCTCATCGAGCATAATCAGCTGTGGCCGATGGATCAGTGCTTGGGCAATGCCTAATCTTTGCTTCATCCCGCCTGAATACTTAGCTGTTTTTCGGTTTTTTGCATCTAAGATTCCAACTAGCTTTAGGAGCTCTAATGATCGATCCTTTGCTTCCTTAGCTGGTAATCCAGCTAATCTGCCTACATAGGATAAAAATTCAAGCCCTGTCATCCAATCGTAAAACACAGGAAACTGCGGGAGGTATCCGATTAAGTCGCGGATATCCTCCCCTTTTTTCGCCTCAGTAAAGGTAATCTTTCCTTCAGTCGGATTCATCAAGCCCGAAAGCATCCTCAGTGTTGTCGTTTTCCCTGCTCCATTTGGCCCCAATAGGGCAATACACTTTCCTTTGTCTAAGCTGAAATCAAGCCCTTTTATCACTTCAGTCCCTTGAAACTGCTTCTTTAAACCGCTTATTTGAATAAGGGACATCAGTTACTTCTCCTTCCAATCACAAAATAAAGGATCGGTCCGATAATATTAATAAACAAAATAATAAGGGCCCATAACCACTTCGGCCCATTGGTTCTTTCAATTCTAACGAGATCAATGATGGCTACGATCAGTAAAACAAGCTGAATAATCAGGATTGGTGCTAAAATAGGCATATAATTTGCTAATTGATCCATGTTCTTTCCCCCTTGGTTTGTTAATCTACTTCATTCATATGACGTTTGAACTATAAAAACGTTCAAACGATAAGGCAAAAAACTTTGCCGGGTTTTTTTGAACATTACTAGTTACGCTTTACTCATATAAAGGTTTCAGTTTTTATGAAAATTCCGTCAATTTATTCACCAGGCTAAGATTAGCTCCTTTTCCTTTGGCACGGAAGTTGATAAAATAGATAAAATACTATTATCAACGTACAGAAAGGTTTTATTATGACAAAAATACTGTTAAAAAACGCTTTTGTTTATCCGATTACCTCCAAACCGTTTAAATACGGTGATGTTCTCATTGAAGAAGGGAAAATTAAAAAAGTAGGAAGAAACATTACGACCGATTTACATGTAAAAATCATTGATTGCGGGGATTTATATCTTTTTCCCGGCTTTATCGATGTTCATACCCATTTAGGTCTTTATGATGAAGGCACCGGCTGGGCCGGAAATGATGCAAACGAAACCTCTGAAGCACTTACGCCCCATATTCGCGCAATTGATGGGGCTTATCCGCTCGATCCTGCCTTCACCGATGCCGTTAAAAGCGGAATCACCACCGTTCATATCATGCCCGGGAGCGCAAATGTTATCGGCGGTACCACTTCTGTCATCAAAACCACAGGTAAAAATATCAAGAAGATGATTGTCCAAGACATAGCAGGATTAAAAATAGCTTTAGGGGAAAATCCAAAAAGAATTCATAGCAATGGCAACAGCGACTCGCTTACACGGATGGGAATCATGGGGATGCTTAGAGAAGCCTTCTATCAAGCGATTCATGCCGATAACCCTGATGACTTAAGAATTACTCCGATTGTGATGGCGCTAAAAAGAGAAATTCCCGTAAGAATTCATGCCCACCGTGCAGATGATATCATTACGGCCATTCGATTAGCCGAGGAATTTAATCTGGATTTACGGATCGAGCATTGTACAGAAGGACATCTTATTGCCAGTGAATTGGCTGGTATGAATCTAAAAGTTTCAGTAGGTCCGACGCTGACGAGAAGATCAAAGGTCGAATTAAAAAATAAGACGTGGAAAACCTATCAGGAGCTGACAAACCACGGCGTCGAAGTTTCGATAACAACTGATCATCCGTATACGCCAATTCAATATTTAAACATTTGTGCAGGCATTGCCGTAAGAGAAGGGCTTTCAGAACAAAAGGCTCTTGAAGGAATTACAATTCTCCCTGCTAGAAATCTAAAAATCGACCAATTGGTTGGAAGTATTGAGGAAGGGAAAGATGCTGATTTAGTCCTTTGGAGTCATCATCCTTTCCATTATTTAGCGAAGCCGAAGTGGACGATGATTGGCGGGGAATTGATTTACTTAGAGGTGTAGAATTTTGTAGAAAAATGATAAAAAATTTTTACAAAAAATCAACAAAAAAACTATTTATTTTTCTCTTTTTTTCTTGTATTATACTCTAAGTGAAACTGTTTTAGACCTAAATACATGGGGGTTTACGAACATACCTATTAGCAAAAAATGATATAGGGAAGGCAAATGGTGCGCCACCAGTTTACTGGTTCTAGTGGGTTCGATTCCCACCCCGAAATTTTTTAGTACCTATATAAAAAATTTCGAGGGTGGTCCGCTTCTTTTGACACGGGATCGGAATGCCCTAATGGAGGGATAATCATGCTGAAGAAACGTGATCTTCATGACAGCCATACATTGTACGAACTATTGACGCACCCTGATGTCTTCCCTTTTGTACGACATAAAGCTGACTCATATGAAGAATTCTTATTTATCACAAAACAAACAATTGAAGCTGAGGAGCACGGTGAATTAATATCACGGACTATTCTAGATGAATGGGGCGCACCAATCGGCACGATTAATTTGTTTGATATTGAAGATAATGCAGGATTTTTAGGGACTTGGCTCGGAAAAGAGTATCACGGCAAGGGCTATAACAGCCCAGCTAAAGAAGCCTTTTTTCAAGAGCTCTTTTACGAAATGGGGATTGAAACTGTTTTTATGCGGATTCGTAAGGTTAATATCCGCTCAATAAGGGCAGCGGAGAAACTGCCATATTGTATTAAAGCAAACGAGACCAAACCATCAATCTATCAGCAATTGAACGCAAATGGCGAAATATATGATTTGTATGAAATTCCGAAAGACTTATACACCTTTCATTTTCTTCGGAATGGCTCGATGCAAACAGATACATCCCACTTGCTGGAGGCATAAAAAGCAATCGGTAAATAACCGATTGCTTTTTTATTTAATCTGTCACATTTTGTTCCATGCTTTCATTTACTTCGCTTAGACCCATTTGGAGCAAAAATTCTTCTAATTCCTCGTCGGTTAATGTTTCAAAGCGGCCATCATGAAAAAAAACTTGGGTTTGATTAGGGTTAATTCTATTGATGTTAAAACTCATTTTCTTTGCTCCCTTCATAGATGATTACTAGCTATTATCCACAAAAGAAACAAATTTCATACAACACTAATTGGGCGTTAACTAGGCACCATCTACGTTTTAAAGGCTTTCCCTAATACATCTATCCCCCCTGTTACGGGGATAATGCTTCCGGTAATAAAGTCAGATTTATCATCTGTTAGGAAGGCAATAACCCTGGCAATATCTTCCCCAGTGCCCTGTCTTCCAACCGGAGCAATTCCCTCTAGCGCAGCAATCGATTCTTCGATGTTTTTTTCCTTCCACTCGTTGATAATATCACCAGGACAAACCATATTTGCGGTTATCCCATGTTCCGCTTCTTCAATTGCCAGTGTCCGGGTTAGTGAGGCCAATCCCGTTTTCGCTGCTGCAAAGGCGGAACGATAAACCCAGCCAGGTGCCGTTTCCACCCGATCATACCCCAGGGTAATAATTCTTCCCCACCGTTGTTTTCGCATTAAAGGGATGATCAACTTCGTCAAATAAAATACAGCACTTAAATTTCCTTGAATTAGGTAATTCCATTCTTCAAAGCTGTAATCTGTCAGTTTTTTTCTTTCATGTATGTATGGACCTGCATTATGTACTAAAATATCCACGGCTGAATAAGCAGAAAGAGTTTCCTTTACAATTCGATTGCAATCATCGTAATTTGCAACATCCCCCTGAACAGTGATGATTTTCGTACCAAAACAATCCGTTAATTGTTTTGCCAAAGAAACTGCTTCTGATTCACTGTTTCGATAATTAATCGCAAGCTGATACCCTTTTTCTGCAAGCTGTATTGCTGTTTGTTTACCAATACCAGAAGCTCCCCCTGTAATCAAAGCCATCTTTTTTCTCACAAACATTACCTCTCTATATTTAGAATTCCTCTCTATACTATATGTTAAAAAGATTCAAATATATATGCAAATAATTAACTTCCAGCCTAAATTAACGGAAACGATGTGAATTGCATACTATGGGATATCACCGATATTAGTTCGAATAAATCCTTCTAAGACCACATTCGGATTTACGTACGCCTGAAAGGATGAATAGGAATGTTCCCTTGGAATATGTTTCCCTTCGGTAAAGATATGAAGGAATCAATGAAAAAAATGAAGCCGGAGGAAATCAACAATTTTGTCCAGGATATCGTTGGAAAAATCATGCCTGGAAATATGCAGGGAATGATGAACCCGCAGGAAATGTTCAACGGCTTTCAAAATACTGCCTCCCAACAGCGGTCTGCTTCAGGGGTGTTAGATTCGTCTGCATTTGAGACACATGATTATGTTTTCGTGAGAATTCCGCTAAAAAACGAAGAATGGATTAAAAAGCTTCGTCTTTATCATACTTCTAATCAGCTTATAATCGAGCACATCCCTGAACATGAAGATTCAAATACCATCACTCTGCCGGCTATTGTCAAAAGGAAAGGAGCAATCGCAAATTATAAAGACGGCATCCTTGAAGTAAAAATTCCTAAAAATATTGATATGCAATATTCGCAGATCGATGTGACGGAAATTTTGTAAATGTGTTTTTTTTTGCATGTTTTTCCTGTTAAAAAATATGATGAATTAACTGCTCTAAAGTAAGGAGTGAATTGATGGAAATCGATAAATTAAAAAAATGGATGGATACAGCACAGCAATACCAATCGGAAAAGTTTTGGAATAATGTATTCGATAGCCAAAATAAAAGTTCACCATCCCTAAACCCAATAAAGACTGTTTCAGAACTTTTTCCGAAATGCGATTTATTTGAAACAGAAAATGAGCTTGTTGTCGAGGCTGAAATTCCGGGAGTATTGAAGGAAAATCTGCATATTTCCATTCAACATCAGCTGCTTACAATCACTGGGGAATATAAAACATTGGTGCAAAATCGAAAGTATTTTATTAAAGAACGGCCCAACCGTAAGTTTACCAAGGAATTAACACTGCCATATCCTGTTAACATTCAAAAAGTAAAATCAGAAATGCGCTATGGCGTATTATCGATTGTCATGCCAATTAACCGAGAAGAAATTGAAGATATCCCAATCACCTTCAATAGGGAATGAAAGACAGCATTTAGGCTGTCTTTTTCACTTAATGATTAATGACCTTTACTTTCATGATGATCATCCATCTCCATATTATCCATCGAATCTTTTGCTTTAGGGTCTTCGGGTTCACTTGGAGTCCCGATAATGAATTCCTTCTTCGGCATATTATGCATATCTCTTGCTGTTACATGAGAAATGATGTAATAGGTTCCTTCTTGTGGGAACGACTTTTCAAGACGATAGATTCCGTTTTTCGCCTGTTTTATTGCTATTTTTTCATGCTTTTCATCCTTGGCCCGCCAAATTTCAAATATCACTGATTCGGCATCGTTCACCATTTCTTTCCCTTGACTTACCTTTGCTTCAAATGAAATCGGTTGATTTACTTTCCCTGTCCCAGGTTTAACCGATAAATCCACATTTATCATTTCAGGTAAAGCATCATTTTGTTTGCTGCAAGACACAGCTGCAATTAGTAGCAGGACCGTAATAAAAACAACTAAAAGCTTCCTCACAATTATTCTCTCCTAACTTAGTTCATCCATTATTTCAACATGAATTTTTATTAATAGTAATTTCGTTTCTGCTGAAACCGAAGCATTGATCACTCTTTTACTAGCAGAAAAATATTTTTCATATGGGCTTTTTCTAACTCTTGGATGTGAGTTTTCATCTAACAACTCTCGTTTAATCGCCTCAATTAATGTTTCTTTGCTGCCTTTTTCCTCTGTAAGCAAAATTCGATTGTTCCAAATCGAGCGGTATTCCGCTAATAAACCATCAAAATTCACTTGATCATTAGCCAAATCCATCCCCCCTTTTTTCCTTCATCTGAATTGTTACATATTTGCTACCGTTATTGCAAAAAATAGATGTAACAATACAAAGGATGTGTATCCTATGTCTACCCCATACAGATGCCCAAACTGCAAAACGAATCGAAGTCGCTTTAATATCGTCCAGCAAGTTTCCCAAGCTGTCAAGCTCGACCCCCACTCTGGTGACATCGTCAGGGAATATCAAGAAAATGAATTAGAACCATTTCACCTTCCATATAACGGACCAGACTATCGTGTTCAATGCGGTGCTTGCGGCTTAATAGAGGATGAACGAACCTTTATCAAATTTGGTGAGCAGCCCCTATAATCCATTAAAAAACACCTTTTCAAAGAGGTGTTTTTTAATGGAGATTATTTTCTTTTAAAAAATCCTGTGAATCCACTTTCCAAGCATCGATAGGTGAAAACCGCACCAGATGTATGTTCCCTTTAAATTTTTGCCCGCCTCTGTTTTCTATGTACCAATCTACTTCAACAGGAACATCCAAGCTGATTTCCTCGGTTAAGTCCTCAGGGGGGAGCATTTCCATCCGGGAAATGCTAATATTTTCAACACTTGCTAAAATGGGCTTCCAATTTATTTTTTGTAAAGAAACTTGTGAAGTAATCCGTTTATCCTGCTGTTTAAAGCCTGTTATATAGGCATTAATCACCTCGTATGGATTCGCTTTCCCCAGATATTCCTCCAATTTTCCAGCTGCTTTCAAAATCATTAGCATATGAGATAAGTCCATTGTGTTTGTCCGATGAGTGGTACTCCCATTGAAATGAATACAAAAATGGCCGGGAAAATTATTTTCTAATGCCCCTGCACCATGCGGCATACCGTGCATCGATGCAGCAATCCATTGCTCTTTATAAATAACGATGATTGCCCGCCGTTTCCAGCTCCATTCACCGCCATATATTTTTTTCATTATTTTCGTATCTTTTTTCGTTAACGGCTGTACATCGGCATGGTTACTTCCTGCTCTTCTTTGGACTTTGAAGCGTTTGCCTGTTTCAACATCGAGGACGGTAAATTTTGTGTATTTCGGTACTATGTGATTAACTTCTTTCCAATCCGGCATTTCAATTTTATAGCTTATATCAGATGCAGCTTGAACGCCCTGTCCATTTAGGAGGAAATGGATTAACACCAAACAACAAGCTAACTTCTTCATTACAGACCCCCTCTTAATGGTTTTTAAGCCACATTAAAAGAGTTACCTGAATATCTTCTTATCATTCATTCCAGACTGATTATTTTCTTATTTCTCGAGATTTTCCAGTTGTATCTGAATCCGATTCCAATCGATATTTTCACCGATAAATACGAGATTTAAGGGCAAATTCATCTCTTCCTTGATGTATAGCGGCATTCCATATGAAAATTGAAATAAAAACGGATGTGGTGCGTAATCAAATTTCACATAACCCTTTATACGGTAGATGGTATCTGGCAGTTCTTTTAAGAATTCCTCAAACCGTGTATGATTAATTGCATTTTTAAATTGGTAGACAAAGGTGGATAAGTTTAAATCAATTCGCTGTGATGCCTTTTCAAAGGATACAGATAGACTTCTAAGCTGTTCAATCGACACTTCAGAATAATTCGTCAGCAAGCATTTTGCTGTTTGATTAATGGCCTGAATTTCATAGGAAATAGCCCCTTGTTCCATATCCTGCAAATCATTCATTTTGTTAATAATGATAAAGTCAGCATGTCTAACTTGCTCAAGGACAAGCTGCTGAAGCTGCGGACTTAATGATTTCCGGTCCTTCCATCTCGTGCCATCAACCGTTGTAATAATACCTTTAATATTCAATTGATCCGCAAACAACGGGGAAAGAATCGCGTCCAACACTTCAACTGGATGGGCAGCACCAGTCGTTTCAATATATATGACATCCGGCTTTTCTTCCATTAATAAGCCTTGAAGCTGGGCTTCAAGCTTATCCTGAATCGAGCAGCAAATGCAGCCGCCTAATAATTCTTTTAACGATACATCTTCTTCTACAGCATTCGAGTCAATCGATACTTTTCCTAATTCATTCATCAAGACTGCGACTTTTCTCGCTGTTTTACGTTCATCCTCTAGTAAGCGTTTTAAAAGGCTTGTTTTTCCACTGCCTAAAAACCCTGATAAAATATAAACTTCCGTTTTTTTCAACGTCATTGCCCTTCACTCTTCTTTCCGATCAGACATAAGAAATGAACCCGACTCATTCGAATCGGGTTCCATTTTGTTATTTCATTCTTCCTTTTAAAACCTCAATCGCTTTTAGCATTTGCGTGTCATTTGTTTTTATTTTTTCTCTTAAAAGATCCATCAGTTTCAAGGTTGATTCGCCTTTTAATACTCCATTTACAGGAAGCTTTTGCGCGGTTTGAAATTGAGTGACAGCTTCTTTCGTTTTCTCGTCGAAGAATCCATCCTCTCTGCCTGGGTCATAGCCAATCGCCTTCAACATCTTTTGCGCTGTCTCCACTTCCGCAGATGATGTCGACAAGGCAAGCTCCTTATCCGGATTAATAATCGGCAATGATGCATAGTCAGGGAGAGCAACTTCTGCATCAGGGTTAATTCCTTTTTTATGAATCCACGTTCCATCCGGCGTCAGCCATTTGGCAATGGTATATTTAATGTTGGAGCCGTCTTTGAAATCAGATGTCGTCTGCACAGTACCTTTTCCAAATGATTTCTCACCAACAAGCGGGATACCGGCAGATTCTTTCACGGCGGCGGCAAGAATTTCGGAAGCACTTGCACTGCCTTTATCAATCAATACCACTAATGGCAGGTCTGGATTGCCCGTATTCTTCGAAGGAATTTCGGTAATTTTGCCATTCCGATCTTCTTCTTTGACAATTATCTTTCCTTTAGGGACAAACATACTTGATATGTCAATCGCTTGGTTTAATAAGCCCCCAGGATTTTGCCGCAAGTCTAAGACTAGACCTTTCATTCCCTTTTTTTGTAAATCATTCAAGGTATCAACTAATTCTTTCGAAGTATTGGTTGAAAAGCTTGTAATTTGAACTTTTGCGATAGACTCATCCACCATTTCGCCATAAACAGTCTCAATTGGGATCTCATCGCGAATAATTGGCACCGTCATCGGAGCATCTATGCCCGGGCGTTGAATCGTTAATTCGACCTTCGTTCCCTTTTTCCCTCTGATTAAAGTAACCGCTTGAGTTGAATTCATTCCCTGCAGGCTCTTTCCATCAACTGAGGTAATCATATCATGAGGCTTTAAGCCGGCTTTTTCAGCAGGAGAGCCTTTTATCGGGGACACGATGACAATATGCCCGTCCTTTTCTTGAATCTCGGCACCAATTCCTTCAAACGAAGAAGAAATACTGCTATGAAAGCTTTTTGCTTCCTCATTACTCATATAATCGGAGTAGGGATCATCAAGCGAATCCACCATCCCGTTTATCGCACCATTTATGAGTTTTTTTTGATCCAAGTCCTTGTAATAACCATTTTTTAATGTATCAAAGGCTTCATAGAGTTTATTAAATTCTGTCCTTTGTGGAGCAACTGTTACGACCTTTTCTTTTCCAAACGCCAGGGCAAATGTCGTAATCCCCGCAGATAGAAAAACGATGAAAAATAACAGCATGATAAAGTGAAACTTTTTCAATCGAATATAACTGGATTTGCTCTCTGTTGCTTGCTCTTGTTCCATGTTTCCTTCTGCAGTCTTCTCTTGTTCAACATTCTTTTCTTCCAAAGCCTTCACCACTTTCATTAACCATAAAAGTAAACCCTTAGAGATTAGAATAACATCTTTTTTATAAAAAAACACAAGAAATGTTAATCAAATTAATAATAAACACACTAAGCCCTTTAAAAAAATAGAAAAACCCCTTCCTTTGTGGAAGAGGTGAGAAGTATTATTCCTTGATTGCTGCTTCTAGGGCAACTTCTATCATATCATTAAAGGTCAATTGTCTTTCTTCAGCAGTTGTTTCTTCACCTGTTAAGATGTGGTCACTGACAGTTAGAACCGAAAGAGCTCTGCGGTCAAATTTAGCGGCTAATGTATAAAGCGCTGTTGTTTCCATTTCGATCGCAAGGATTTGATATCTGGCCCATTTTTCAAGTTCAGCATTATCATTATAGAATGAATCTGCTGTGAAAATATTTCCTACTTTCAAATTAAGCCCTTTGGCCACACCTGCATCATAAGCCTTTCTAAGCAAATCAAAATTAGCAGTAGGTGCAAAGTCAACATGCCCGAACGTAAGACGATTCATATTTGAATCTGTTGAACTTGTCATTGCCAAGATCACATCACGAACTTTAACATCTTTTTGAATTGCGCCACACGTACCAACCCTGATTAGATTTTGCACTTGGTAGCTTTGGATTAATTCATTTACATAAATCGAAATGGACGGAACGCCCATTCCAGTTCCTTGAACTGAAATCCTTTTTCCTTTATAAGTTCCAGTAAAACCTAACATATTACGGACTTCGTTATAACACTTTGCATCTTCTAAAAACGTTTCAGCGATATATTTCGCTCGAAGCGGATCCCCTGGAAGCAAGACCGTTTCAGCAATTTCATTTTCTTTGGCACCAATATGTACGCTCATTAATAGACCTCCAATCAAATATAAGGACAGTATTAGTTATTCTGTACCATAGTCACTATAACATAATCGCTTTTAAAGCAAAACCTTGACATGATTTTTTGATTTTGTGGGAAGCTATTTGTTATAAGGAGGGAGTTAACGATGGGTAAAAAACACCGAAGCCGAATAAATTCTCCAAAGAAAAATAATCACATCCCTGCTGAGGCCATTGTCGCAGAACATGAAGCACACGCAAAAGAGCATAACGCAGCAGGAAGAAAAGAATAAATGGAAATAAACCTAAGGGTATTTCCTTAGGTTTATTGAATGTTCAGTTTAGAGCAGGATGATTCGATTAATGGGGGACCAGCCGCCAGGCTTTAATTGATAATAATACTGTCCGCCACGGGCTTCATCAATCAGGATGATATCGCCGGTTGCGAGAAATCTTCCTTTATAATTTGCCGGTATTCTGTCGGTTACGTTAAAGCGGCTGAAGGTTTCCTGCAAACACTGTTCACGGCTATTTGCTGAAATGTTGGTCCGATAAACCTCTTTGTAACCTTTATTTTCACGGTACTTTGGAGTTTGAAAGATCGTCACATCATACTGGATACTGGCTCTTTTTGTTAATACCTTGATCATCATTTACCTCCAATTATTAGAATTAATCGCTTATTCTAATAATTAGCCATTCACCTTGTCGAATCCTTCTTAGAATTTTCACTTTTTTTGTCGAATACCATCATTTTTAATTAAAAAGATGTTTTATGAGTGAAACAAACGAATAGTGCTCCCATCATCTATCGTAAAAGGAATCCTGAGTTAATAGATTCTTATTCATCTCCTACCTCTTCGTCAATAATGCTCTTTTCAATTAAATATTCAAACGTTATATCTGCGAGTTCTTCTAATTCTTCTTCACTAGGAACGTATCCCCTTTTTACAAGCTCATGAAAGAAAAATTCGGCAATCTCTTCTGTATCAATAAATACTTCAATTTCCTTCATTAGCATCGCCCCCTTTTTAGAGAATGTATGATGGATATAGCTTTTTCATGCCAAAAGGTACCGATTAGGCTGTATAGATGTTTTTTAGAAGCATTTATTTTATCAAGAGACCATGTCTATTTCCGCTTGGACAAGCATAGGATGATTGAAAAGAACACTATGAGGTGATAAGGATGTCATATTTTCAATTAAAGCTTGAGGCATGGATGGAAGATGTAAATCGAGAGGATGGTTTCACCCTCCGTCTCTTTGAAAAGATTACCGACACGATGTTTTTTCTGATTAAATGCGCCGGTATCCCATTTGTTTTGTATTTATTAATTGAGATATCTAGATGGTAACTATACATGACTTTTGCCATCATTGCTTCCTAGACTTTCTAATTTTCGGAGAATCACCCGCATGACTTGATAATATTCCTGATCCTGAAACATTTCATATAATATCCGGTAATCATTAAATATGTCCAATAAGTTGTCAATTAATTCCTTTTTCTCTTTCTTTCGTTCAATTTCTTCGAATTCCGCTTTTCTTACGATGTTTGGTGTTGTAGGTATATTTGCTGCCTTTTCCTGCTTATTCACTAAGTATAGGAGTCCCAGCTTTTGGATAAATGTATCAGCGTTCTCCGCATCTGCTACAAGTGTCAGTTCCTCTTCACCTGCTTCGAGCCATTCCCCATCACTAACCCTTGATAACTCATAAATGACATCTTCCCAAGCGTCTTCTTTGTAGCGCCAAATCTCTGTTCGAAAGCCTACGATTTTAAATAAATCAGCACCATACCCACTGACTTGAACTAAATCTCCGAAGAAAAACTTATATTCGATATCGATCTGTTCTTGCTCCAATACTGTGCCTTCATACTCCGAAAGTAATTGTAAGGCGGATTCAATGAACAGACCATCACTTTTATTTACTTCATACACGTACTTTCCGTCGAGCCATTTGACATCTGTTATCCTGCCGACAGTACCATATATAGTAATCACGACCGTATCACCGATCTTATAATTCGGTTTTTTCCTCTTTGTCATGTCCTCCCATCCCCTCAAAAAATAAGCCGTGAATTTTGATTACAATAGTATATGCACTGCCTGAAATAAAAGCGCATTACATTTATAAAATGAAAAAATCGCCTCGAATTAAGAGGCGACTCCTGCTGCCTATATTTTGTTTTCAGAACTGAGATAGAGCTGCCAGGCTTCGTCAAAGACAGTCATCGAATCTAAATAATGCCCATTGAGTTCTAGGTATGAACTAAGCTCATGGTAATCATCTGCCGATTTCGGAAAAGCAACATCCAAGAAAGCTGCATTTGCAAATAAACTTATCTCATCCTTTGGGGCTGGGTGTCTATAGTTCATTAAAAAGTGATAAAAAGATTTCCTCATCGTAAATCGCCCTTCTCAGCCAATTTCGTTTTTTCATAGGACTACTATAACGAATCATCCAGCTATCGTCCAGTACTTAATATACAAAAGGCAGCCTGATATTTCAGGCTGCTTCCATTATGATGAGAAGTCAAAATAATTCTTTTTCAGTAATCTTGGTATTTTCATTAGGTCTTCAAAGGAAATCACTTTTCCAATTTGCTTACAATCAATTAAATACAATTGATTTTCTATTTCTTTTATTATTGGTTCGCTCTGATAAATCATCTCACAGTCCCGGCAGCAATAGGTGGGAGTTGCGCTAATTTCAATTGCCCGCGAGCCATCTGGTAATTCCCAAAAAACGGAATCAGTAGTTTGCTTTACATTTATGCTGCTGCACCATTCACATTCAATTTCCACCAAGTCCACCCCTATTCCTTAATTGGCTCTGCTGAATTGACTGCATTTTTCGTTTCTTGGCTGCCCGTTTCTTTCTCTGTCAAGGCTCTAAATTTCTTTTCCTTTAATTCATCGCGTTTACCTCGTTTATCCTTTAAAGACATATGGTCAGGATCTTGATTGTAGTCCTTGCGGCGTTTTAGCCTTGTCAACCCTTCAGGTACAAGATTAAAATGTTGATCATTCATAATACCGGCAATACCGGCAAGCGACCGTTTATCTTCCATATCAGGATAAATTTCTTGAAAATAGCCTTCTGCTCTCCCAGGTTGATAATTTTCAGGTTCGGGATAAGAGGTAATCACCCCTTCAAAATTACGAAGAACAACCTTTTCCGGACTTTGCGAAATTAAATAGTTCGGCTGCAGGGCAATTTTTCCGCCGCCGCCAGGGGCATCAACTACGAAGGTCGGGACCGCATATCCAGACGTATGGCCGCGAAGCCCCTCAATAATTTCGAGACCCTTTGAAACTGGGGCCCGGAAATGGCCAATTCCTTCTGACAGGTCACATTGATAAATATAGTATGGGCGGACACGAATTTTCACCAAATCGTGCATCAGTCTTTTCATAATTGGCACACTGTCATTGATTCCTGCTAGGATAACAGACTGATTGCCAACCGGAACGCCAGCGTTAGCGAGCATTTCACATGCCCTTTTCGAATCCTCGGTAATCTCGATTGAAGTATTGAAATGGGTATTTAGCCAAATCGGATGATATTTTTTCAAAATGTTACAGAGGTTTTCCGTAATTCTTTGCGGGAACACCACTGGTGCCCGTGTGCCAATCCGGATAATTTCAACATGGTCAATTTCACGTAAATTTTTGAGGATATATTCCAAAATATTATCGTTGATTAACAGGCCATCACCCCCAGAAATTAATACATCGCGCACCTGTGGTGTCTGCCTTATATAGGAGATGGCGGCATCAAGCTGTTTCTTTGGCACCCCCATTCCAATTTGTCCGGAAAAGCGTCTTCTTGTACAATAACGGCAATACATCGAACACTGATTAGTTACTAGGAAAAGGACACGGTCAGGATAACGGTGCGTTAAGCCTGGTACCGGCGAATCCTCATCCTCATATAATGGATCTTCAAGGTCGTATTTCGTTTTATATATTTCCTTTGAAATCGGCACGGACTGCATTCTGATTGGACAGCGCGGATCGTCAGGATTCATTAACGAAGCATAATAGGGTGTGATATTTAAGGGAATTGTTTTCGTCGAAATCCTGACACCCTCTTCTTCATCTTCTGTCAAATGAATGACCTTTTTTAAATCGTCTAATGTCCGAATTGTATTCGTTAATTGCCAAAGCCAATCGTTCCACTGCTCTTCGGTAATATCTTTCCAAAGCTCGATATCTTGCCAATGCCTTTTTGGTTTATATAAAAATTGCTTCATTATCAATTCCCCCTTAGCCTGCTTTACTATATACTATGCAAGAAGCGTGCCAACTCCATGAAATGCTTTCGGAAGAGTATTTGATTGAAAATTCTCATTCTTCAGCCTTTAAGTATTGAAAAAACTGCCGAAAAATCGGCAGCTTAGATAGTCATTTTTTTCATTTTATATTGCAAGGTTTGTCTGGGGATCTCTAAAAGCTTCGCCGCTTGATTAACATTCCCATCGCATAAATCAAGGGCATTACTGATAAGGCTTTTTTCTAATGCTTCAATATTTTTTCTTAATGATAGACTTTCAGTTGGACGGCTATTACTATTGGGCTGATCGGGAAGATGCCTTAACATGAGGGGCATATCTTCAAACTTCAGGAACTTTTCCTCACATACGTTCATCATATATTCGATGGTGTGTTTTAATTCGCGCACATTCCCGGGCCAATGATAGCCGGTAAAGAAAAACTCCAGTCTCTTCTCCATGCCATGAATGTCTTTCGCCAATTTCCGATTAAATTCCTTAATAAAGTAATCGGTTAAGAACAAAATATCATCTTTACGATCCCGTAACGGAAGCAGCGAAAAGGTAAACACATTTAAGCGGTAAAAAAGGTCGGAGCGGAGCACCTGATTTTGGAGGGCAATGCTTGGATGCACATTCATCGCCGCAATGACGCGTACATCGACCGATATGTTTTGCGAACCGCCAACCCTTCTAACCATCCCATCCTCTAAAACTCTTAATAGCTTTGCCTGCAGTTCAATCGGCATTGTATGTAGTTCATCAAGGAAAAGGGTTCCGCCATCAGCAAGTTCAAATAACCCTTTCCGATCAACAGCTCCTGTATAGCTGCCTTTTGCCGTGCCAAAAAGAATACTTTCTAACAACGATTCAGGTATTGCCGCACAATTTTGTGCAATAAACGCACCACTCGAGCGGTGTGATTCGTGATGAATTCCTTGAACGAATAATTCTTTTCCCGTTCCCGATTCGCCGTAAACGAGAATTGGGGAATCTGATTTTGCGAGTTTCCTAGCCTCGTCCTTCATGCTAATAAAGGCGGGATTAACAGAGATTAAATCACCGAAGGTATAATTCACTTGCTTTAATACCTTTTTCCGACTGCCTTTATTTAACCCCTTTTGTAAATCTAATAGACTTTCGGCAAGCAGCTTCATCCTTGAGTAGTCCTTTGCTATTTCAACAGCACCGATAATTTCTTCTCCGAGCAGGATAGGCAAAGTTGTATTGATCGTATCAATTCTCGTCCCATGGATATTTAAGTACACTTGTGTCTGATTGAAAATAGGCTTCCCCGTTTTAATTACCTTTAACAAGGTACTTGACTCTTTTGTCAGCGAGGGAAATGCGTCAATTAAGTACTTTCCCTGCACTTCCTTCACATCCATGCCATCATGCTTCGCCGCGACTTCATTATAAAAAATCGTCTTTCCCTCTGTATTGACAACATGAATCCCTTCATCAATACTTTTTAGAATTGCGCTAAGAACTTCTTGCGTCAATGCAGTTAATTGAACCATTTATATCACCTGCCCTTCTGAACGAGTTGCAAAGGTGCCGAAAAGCTGTCACCACTTAGCCCGAATTTTAGCAGTTTGCCAGATTTTTAACCCACATATTCATATTTTCAAGCTTGTCATAAATATAGCAATTATTCATTAACCTTCCACGGTACGAATATCCGAGCTGATATAACACGGCATTCATGCCAAAGGATAACGACCTGGCAATCGAATAAGCACAAAAGATTCCTTGGTCTTTTAACTCAGCTTCCAGTGCTTGAAGAATAATCTTCATTAGGCCGTATTTTCTATGTTCAGTTAATGTTGCGCAATCTGTTAATTCAGCGTTCTTATAAAAAGCATTTATTTCTGCAGAAGCAGCACTGACAATTTTTCCTTGATAGAAAAAGACATAATAGACCGTTCCCTCCTGCATCGTCTTTTTTACATATTCCGGATGATGCAATGGGGTTGGATAGATTTGAAATACTTGCCGGTACAGCTCCGCAAGCTCCTCCGCACAGCTTTCGTCAGCCTTCCTTAGTTCATATTCCTTTGGCGGATACGCTTTTTGGATGGATGTATCTAATTGATAAATACTGCGGATCATTCCATCCTCCGTTATCCAATGATCATTTCGCTTGCGCTCTTGTGTGTAAAACTTTGAATAAAAATGGGCATCCGAACCAAGGAAATAGCGATCGACAACCGCCTCAGGCTGAAGGCCATATTCAAAAAACGGCAGACAATCTTCGCTGCGGCCTTTGATAATTAACTTTTCAGCCTGTTGTTGTTCAACAAGCTCTTCGGCTTTTTCTAACAGTAATTTTGTATTTCCACGATAATTATCGACACGGATACGTTTATTAAAAGGATCTAGATAAACCTCGAGGAAATAACTGCTTTCCTCGAGGTAAATGGTAGATGCCGTTTGGTTCATCCATTTCACCCCTTTATCTAAAAAACTCGACGTAGACTTTGCTTACTTATCATCCTCTAAAACTTCGTGAACTTCACACCAGCGCAGTAATGTTAGGGCAATGATCTCACTTGCAGCAAACATATCTTCAAGGTCAATATGCTCATTGGCATCGTGGGCTGTTTCTGTTATCCCTGGTCCGAAGACGACCACTGGAGTATTGCCGACAGCAGATAATATCCCTCCATCTGTTCCCCACGGACTTGCTTCAATGACAGGGCTGACACCCTGGACTTCAATGAAACTACTTGTAAGTGCATTCATCAATGGATGATCACTTTCAAGATTACCCGGCAGCCATCTCCCGCCAAACCACTCAATTTGCAGCGGATTTTCGCAGAACCATTCATCCTGTTGATTCCATTCCTTTAGAGCAGTTTCCATTTCCTTTTGTGCCGCTTCGATCGTTTCTTCCGGTGATACACCCATTCTCCCCTCGATAATAGCGGTGTCAGGCACCGAAGATGGCCATTCGCCACTTGCTATTTTTCCAATATTTATTGGTATCGGAATGGGAATTTTATCAAAGAGAGGGTCTGTAATCCTGGCATTTCGCTCTTTCTCTAATTGTTGTAATCCTTGAATGACAACAACTGATTTCTCAATTGCACTTACCCCTTCGTATCTCGTTCCGCCATGTGCTGCCCTGCCTTTTACGGTTATTCGGAACCACATCGATCCCTGCTGTTTCGGGAAGATTTTCATATTGGTCGGCTCTGGAATAATCGCCCCATCAGCTTGATACCCGCGCAGTACGGCAGCAAGTGTACCGGCTCCGCCGCTTTCTTCCTCAATCACACTTTGAAAGATGACATCTCCCTTAAGCCTAATTCCATTAGCAATTAATGCTTCGATGGCCATTAACAGAGATACGTTCCCGCCCTTCATGTCTGTTGCACCCCTGCCGTATAGCTTTCCACATTCAATCATCCCGCTAAACGGGTCATGCCTCCAGCTAGACTCGTCGCCGACCGGTACAACATCGATATGTCCGTTTAGAATAACCGATTTGCCGCCGCCTGTTCCTTTTAATACGGCAACTAAGTTAGGGTTTCCGTCGAAGCTTTTGCGGTCACAGAAATAGGCAGGGTGGTCTTTTAATTCATCACCGTCAAGTTCCCAGATATCCAGTGTTAAGCCAAGCTGACGGCATTTTTCAATGACAATAGCCTGCGTGCTGCTTTCCTTCCCCCTTGTGCTATTTTCCTGGACAAGTACTTGTAATAGCCTTGCCCCTCTAGCTCGATTCTCCTTTAACCACTGCTTAATGCGGATTTCATGTTTCTTCAAATGATTCACTCCTCATCGCCAGTTTTATGCTTAGTACGGGATGCTGCGAACATTTTGACTTATTTTAAATTCACACCCAGTTTTATTGACAACATCCTTCATGTTGTAGGGAGCAAACAATTCTGTTAAAAGAAGGCCTTCCCCGGTTACCTGAAAAACAGCCAAATCTGTCACGATAAGATTGACACATGATGATGAGGTTAATGGCAGTGAGCAGGAGGTAACTATTTTTGGGTTTCCATGTTTGTCACAATGATTCATGACCACAATCACTTTTTTCGCTTTTTGAGCGAGTTCCATCGCTCCGCCCATGCCTGGAACCTTTTTCCCGGGCACAATCCAGTTGGCAAGGTCGCCATTCTGACTAACCTGAAGTGAACCCAGAATGGTAATATCGACTCTCCCTTTGCGAATCATCCCGAAAGCAATCGAACTGTCACAATAGGAACCGCCGCTATTGAGCGTGACAGGAAATCCGCCTGCATTGCATAAGTTTTCATCTTCTTCTCCTTTTGCTGGACTCGGTCCCATTCCGGTAATGCCGTTTTCGGCGTGAAACATTACCATTGTCTCCGCCGATAAATGATTGGGAACAAGAGAAGGGATGCCAATCCCAAGGTTGACAACCATTCCACTTTGAATTTCCTCAGCAGCCCTTTTGGCCATTTGGCTGCGGCTGTCTACTCCCATGCCCATTTCCAGTTCACCCCCTTCGATGGAATCAGATAATCAACAAACACACCCGGGGTAATGATTTCTTCCGGATTAAGACTTCCGAGTGGAACAATTTCTTCAACCTCTGCAATCGTTATTGCCCCTGCCATCGCAACAAGTGGATTTGTATTACGTGCACTTTTATCATAGATTAAATTTCCATACTCATCGGCCTTTTTTGCATAAACAATCGCCACCTCTGCCGTTAAGGCGGTTTCAATCAAATAGTCTTTCCCATCAAGCTGGATGCGGGGTTTATCCTTGGATACCAGTTCGTTATCTATACCGATATCAGATAAAACAGCGGCTAACCCCACACCACCGGCCCGGATTCTTTCGGCTAAAATACCTTGCGGCGAAAATTCTACCTCAAGCTTTCCGTCATGCATCAGCTGACCGGCAATTGGGTTTGAACCAATATGCGAGGCAATTACTTTAACTGCTCTTTCCCGGCTGACTAATTTACCAATACCGATTTCAGGAAAACCGGTATCATTTCCAATCAAGGTCAGTTCGCGAACACCTTTTTCAAGTATTCCATCGATGAGTGCGGGCGGCGACCCGACCCCGCCAAATCCGCCAAACATCAAGGTCATCCCTTCATGAAATAATTCTAAGACACGCTCCAAGGTTGTGATTTTTCCAAACGGATTCTCCATCTAATTGTCACCAGCCATTTTTAAGTTTATTTGGTTTGAAAAGGCTTCAAATGTTTCCCCTAATAATGATACAAGTTCTTCCATTTCCTTCATGTTGATTGTTAAGGGAGGAGAAATAATAATCGAGTCACCATTCACACCATCAATTCCGGCTCCCGCAGGATAGACGATGAGGCCTTTTTCTTTTGCTAGCGATACCATCCGTTGTGTGACCAAGGCTTTTCTTGGGAATGGTGTTTTCGTAAAACGGTCCTCGACGAATTCGATCCCAAGTAACAACCCTTTGCCGCGGACATCGCCGACAAATGGATATTGACCCTTTAAATTTTCAAGCTCGTTTCTTAAGTACACTCCCTTATTTTCTACTTCTTTCATAATCTCGTTTTTTTCTAAGTATTCAAGAACAGCCAGCGACACGGCACATGATTGCGGGTTGGCACTTAATGTATGGCCGCTCATTACTGACTTTGATCCAGCCAAAATTGGCTCCATGACCTTTTCACTGGCGACAGCTGCCGCAATTGGTGCATAGCCTGCCCCCAGCCCTTTCCCTAAGGCAACAATATCAGGAGTGATGTCCCAATGTTCACAAGCTAGCATCGTTCCCGTCCTGCCAGAGCCTGTCATCACTTCATCAGCAATAAACAGGATGTCATGAGCATCGCAAATCTCTTTGATTGTTTTAAAATAATCCTTCGGCGGTGCAATGGCTCCGCCTGCTGCCCCGATAACCGGTTCAGCGATGAAGGCAGCAATTTTTTCCGCCCCAATTCGCTCAATCGCTTGCTTCAACTCTCTGGCACATAAATAATTGCACGCAGGTGCCGTGAGATTATAGGGGCAGCGGTAGCAATATGGCGGATTGATTACCGGAAAATCCTCTAACAGCGGAACAAACCTCGCCCTTCTGCCCGTATGTCCCGACATTGAAAGCGCTCCCAATGTAATCCCATGATAACTTACCCATCTTGATAATACCTTCGTTTTCGTATGAATCCCCTTTTCCTGCCAATATTGAATCGCCATTTTCATCGCTGTCTCCGTTGCTTCCGATCCGCTGTTCACAAAAAAGCTCCAATTTAGCTCTCCCGGTAATAAGGCAGCGATTTTTTCGGCCAGCTTTTCAGCCGCACCACTTGTAAATTGCGAACGATAGACAAACGAGACCTTTTTTGCCTGTTCCTGCATGGCTTCAATAATTTCGGCAACTCCATGACCAATATTAGCGGTAACAGCACCTGAAGCAGCATCTAAATATTTCTTGCCTTCCATATCAAATAAATAGACCCCTTTACCGTAATCAATAACAGGGTAGTCTTCATCAAGCATTGGTTTTATTAAAAAGGACTTTTCCACAAATGACACCACTTTTCTCAAGGTCTTATAGAAATTGTATGATTCGTTTTTTTGTTTCTTTCATCATATTTATTGAGGTTATCTGTCATAATTAAGCAGGAAGAAGCATGGGGATTTAACCTTTCTTTTACTTTTTATGTTGGTTATTATAGAATACTGATAGATTACTTAAGGAATGAAGCCTATGAATCCAATAAAACAAATCCAAAAAAAGTCCAAAGAGATATCAACGATACAATTAATTGTTATCTTTTACCTATCTGCTTTAATAGTTTCTACACTATTATTAAAAATCCCTTTCGCTCTTCGGCCAAATGTGCATTTAAGTTTTATTGATGCGCTGTTTACAGCTGCCAGTGCTGTCAGCGTAACCGGCTTGAGTGTGGTATCGCTTAAAGATACATTTAATAACCTGGGAATTTTTCTTATTTGCTTAATACTCCAATTAGGCGGATTAGGGGTTATGTCTTTAAGTACATTCCTTTGGGTCATGTTAGGGAAAAAGGTAGGATTAAAAGAGCGGCAGCTGATCATGATTGACCAAAACCAATCGAACCTCTCCGGATTGGTTCAGCTTGCTAAACGAATCTTCATTACGATTATTTCTTTTGAAATTATTGGCGGAATTATTTTAGGAATTCGATTTCTGTCATATTACGACAGCCCGTTTACAGCTTTTAAACATGGATTTTTTGCTTCCATTAGTGCGATAACGAACGCAGGTTTTGATATTACCGGGGAGTCACTTATTCCGTTTAGCAGCGACTACTTTGTTCAAACCATTGTAATTTTATTAATCGTCATTGGGGCAATTGGTTTTCCCGTGATTGTCGAAATCATGGAATTCATTTTATCGTTTAAACGTAAAAAGAAGTTCCATTTCAGCTTATTTACAAAATTAACGACGATTACCTTTGTCATTCTTACCGCAATTGGAGCACTATTTCTGTTTTTATTAGAAAGCCGCAAATTTTTCGTCAATAAACCGTGGCATGAATCTTTTTATTTCTCATTATTCCATTCCGTTACAACCAAAAGTGCTGGTTTAGCGACGGTTGATCTAAATGAGTTTACTCCCAGCAGCCAGATGTTTATGTCGATATTAATGTTCATAGGCGGATCACCAAGCAGTGCCAGCGGAGGTATTCGGACAACCACGTTTGCAATCGTCTTTTTAGCGATTGTCTTTTATGCTCAAGGAAAAAGTTCGGTAAAGGTATTTAGAAGAGAACTGCAAAGCGAAGATATTTTAAAATCATTTATTGTTATCACCACTGGAGCATTTCTCTGTTTAGTTTCGATTTTAATTTTATCGATTACCGAACATGGACCAGTAATGGAGGTAATCGTTGAGGTTTCATCTGCCTTTGGCACCAATGGCTTATCGCTCGGTTTGACCCCGAAATTATCAACATTTGGTAAATTCATGATTATCATGCTAATGTTTGTCGGAAGGCTTGGGATTGTAACTTGTTTGCTCATGCTTCGAGGAAAAGGCAGCAAAGAAAAATTCCATTATCCAAAGGAAAAAGTAATCATTGGTTGATACAAAGAAAAAGGCTGACCTTAGGACGAATCCTAAAGTCAGCCTTTGTTTTTTTATATTATCAGAATTTATATCATTGAACTTTGAGAATTGTCCAGCTCCAGCGCCCTAGCGGCTAGTGTCCTTCGCTCTCCGCCCTACGATAAGTCAACATCGAATCGCTCCGCTCTTCGTGTTTCCTTTATCTCAGTTGGAGCGCTCCAGGCCATACGCCGCTGACCAGGGCGCTTGCGCTTTTCTTATTAATAAACCCAGCTTGCTCCAATGATAATTAAGAGGATAAACAAGACAACAATTAACGCAAATCCTCCAAATCCAAATCCTGCGCCACCATAGCCGTATCCTCCTACGGGATAACCGCCGCCGCCGCAGCATCCATCAAAACCACCATATCCACCATATCCACCATATCCATACATTAGCCTTCACTCCTCACAAAAAATTGTGTCTTTTCATTCCTACATTATGAAGTAGATACTTGACCTGTATGTGCATTCGCCTATTTACAGCAAGACAATGATAATTTTGAGGGTGATTCGCCTGATTTTCGTTTTGAAGAAATTATTTCCCTTCAAACAGTTTTGTAAACTCCGGATACCCTTCCTCTTCTAAGTTTTCTTTCGCGATAAACCGTAAGGCAGCAGAATTGATACAATAGCGCAAACCCGTTGGTTCAGGTCCATCATTAAACACATGACCTAAATGGGAATCTGCCGATTTACTTCTTACTTCTGTGCGAATCATAAAGTGGCTCGTATCGGTTTTTTCAAGCACTTCTTCCGTTTGAATAGGTTTAGTAAAGCTTGGCCAGCCACAGCCGGCATCAAATTTATCCAGTGAGCTAAACAACGGTTTTCCGGAAATAATGTCAACATAAATTCCTTCTCTAGTTTCATTCCAGTACTCATTTCGAAACGGCGGCTCCGTTCCGTTATTTTGCGTTACTTCATATTGGATTGGCGTTAATTCCTTTTTCAAATCTTTATTTTGCATTTTCTTCCCCCCAGTGCCTCTCAATAAAGCCCGCACGACCTGACCCGACGTGATAGGACTCATAATGGGCTTTATTTTTCTTATAGTAGCCCTGATGATATTCTTCTGCAGGATAAAAGGTTTGAGCCGGAAGAATCGGTGTAACTATCGGCTTATTAAACCGCCCGCTTTCCTGTAATGCTTGTTTTGATTCTTCCGCAAGCCTTTTTTGCGTTTCATCATGGTAAAATATGGCCGTTCGATATGATTGACCACGATCATAAAATTGTCCCCCAGGGTCAGTTGGATCAATCTGCTGCCAAAATAGTTCCAACAGTTTTTCATAAGGAAATAGTGCTGGATCAAAATTTATTTGTACAGCTTCATAATGCCCGGTTGTATCTGAGCAAACCTGCTGGTATGTCGGGTTTTCAACCGTGCCCCCTGTATAGCCGGAAATAACACTGTTAATGCCTGGCTGTTCATCGAACGGTTTCACCATACACCAAAAACAGCCGCCGGCAAACGTTGCTAGTTGATGATTCTTTTCCACGATCCCACCCCTTTTCATCTTATCTAAGAGTATATCGAAAGTTTCTGCAAAAATAAAATTTCCTGTCCTAAACCGTAAAAAGCCGAGACAGCTTCTAAGCTGGCTCGGCATCATCATTATCGGCTTTTCCGTTGTTTTATTTGTTTGTTAATGGTCTTGAATTGTTTTTTCACTTCAGCTTTGGCACGTTTATTGGCTTTCCTTTCGATAAACGCCAGCTCCTTTTGCAGCTTCGTGTAACTGGTAAGCCTTTCAGCTGCAAGCTGCCCGTCATTAATGGCATTCACCACAGCGCAGCCTGGCTCATCCGTATGCTGACAATCGCGGAATCGGCAATTTTCCGCTAACACTTCTATCTCAGAAAAGGTTTCCGCTAATCCATCAGCACTTTCCCAAAGCTGCAATTCCCGCATCCCCGGTGTATCAATCAAGACGCAGCCGTTCGGCAGGAGAATCAGCTCTCGATGGGTGGTTGTGTGTCTTCCCTTATCATCTGCCCCACGAATCTCTTGGACTAATTGCTTCTCTGCCCCTAATAATCTGTTCGTTAAGGTTGATTTCCCGACACCAGAGGAACCGAGCAATGCGATTGTTTTTCCCGGCTGTAAAAAAGGTTCAAGCGCTTCCAGACCGGTATGCGTTTCTGCGCTAATTGGAATGATGGGAACTCCGCCAAATGCAATGGCCTCCACTGCCGCTATTTTCTCTTCAATATTTTGACAAAGATCTGCTTTACTTAAGACAATAACAGGGTTGGCTCCGCTTTCCCATGTCAGTAATAAATAGCGCTCGATTCTTCGTAAATTTAAGTCTTCGTTTAAGGAGTTAACAAGAAATACTGTATCCACGTTCGCCGCAACAATTTGCTCTTCGGCCGTCACCCCGGCTGATTTTCTTGAAAACTTACTTTTTCGCGGTAATACGGAAATAATCGTACCCTTTCCTTCCTCAACGCGAGGCTTAATGGCGACCCAATCACCAACAGCCGGGAAGTCCTCCCGTGATTTTGCCTGAAAACCGAACTTCCCCGATACTTCAGATAATAATTCTCCAAGCTCCGTCCATACACGATACATCCGTTTATGCTCAAGGGCCACCCGGCCAAGGATTAAATCCTCATCTCTGTTGATTTGAGCAAATTCTTTTGTTTCTATGTCAGTTAAACCAATTGAAAATAAATTCATTCTTATTCCTCCAGCGAAATTATTTAAAAAAATAAAAAACCATAGGCACACACAGCCCATGGTTTTATTCGCATACGGGAATAAGGGTAATTAATTCTCCCCAAAAGAGAATTTATGGGCTGTGCAAACAATATTCAAATAATGGATTTTCTTCCTAGTTTCAATTAACATTGCACGTCACCCACTTTCAGACTTATTTGTAATCATTATATGTGTAATTTATCCATTTGTAAATCATAAATGAATATTTTTCTAATTCGTGTAAGGAAAATAGACACCCACCTAATAAAACATGAATAACTTATGATGTAAACGATTTGATAGGAGTTGCTCGTATGTCTGAAAAAAGAAACCATTCGGATTATCTTCAAAAGGCAGCCATGTATGATTTATTAGCACAATTCTATAAATATTCCAACCCAGGCCTACACACGCATTTCTATTTAAAACACTATAAAAATATGAATAAAGCGATGAATATGATGCGTGCTTATTCTCAAACCTACCAAGAGGAAGCAAAGGTTCGTTTCCTTCATACCTCACATGATTCCCCCAATGTCGATATATATATCAATGGGAAACGGATGTTAAGAGACCTGCCATTCAAAAATGTTAGTACGGATCTTCAATTAAGAGCTGGTAAATACCATATCGATATTTACCCGGCCGGAAACATGGTGGATAGTGTTTTAAATAAAAAAATTACTGTGGAGCCGGGTAGATCCTATACACTGGCAACCATTGACCATGTCAAAAAGATGCGCCTTTTGATGTTTCAAAATCTCCCTCAGGTGCCAGCGAATGAAGCAAAGGTTCGTTTCATCCACCTATCACCAGACACTCAGCCTTTTGATATCGCAGTAAAGGACAGGGACATCGTTTTTCCAAACCTTTCCTATAAGCAAGCAACAGAATATTTAGCTTTAACACCGATGACCGTAGACCTCGAAGTAAGGGAATCGGGTACCAGGACCGTAATCCTGCCCATCCCTCAGCTTCATTTCAAGGCCAATGAAAGCTGCACTATCGTATTTTTAGGCTTAACGAAAGAAAAACCAGAATTTCAATTTATCAGCATAAAAGATTAATTTACGATGAGAGTTTCCTTCAGTAAAAGAAAAAATAGGTGCCTCCACGAAGTCGAGGCACCTATTTAACAGGTACTAATAAGGTAAACGATATGTCATCTTTTTTCAGATCAAATTTGTTCGCTTTAATTTTAATATCACTCTTCAGCTTTAATTGCTGCATGTTTACATAGATAAGTTTTTCATTTGGTTTAATATGCACTCCTTTTGGGAGCTTATAATTTTCACTAATTATATTTAGAACGTATGAAATCGGCAGGTTTAAACTGCCAATCGACATTGTTTTTTGCTTTAGGACCAAGTCGCCATTTTTTAAGGCCTCTGGTTCAAATGTTAATTTCATATTTAATTGTTCACTAAAAAACGGCAAGGTTCCGTATAATTCCACTTCGTCCCCCAATAATACCCGATACGCAATCGGAGAATCGGCAGCTTCTTGTTTGAGATAATGATTAATAAGCTTGTTTAAATCAGCTTTATTTGACTTTACATGAAATGTTACATGGTCGCCCACTGGAGCCTTCCATTTGCTGATTTCTTTATCTGCAGATGGATACATAATCAATGATATGATAATAATAGCGGATAAAAGGTTGATTCCTATCAAGACAAGAAATCCTATTTTCCATTTATTTTTCATAAAAACTAATTCTCCTCTGTCGTCACCAGGTATGCTTTCTTCGCTAAATCTGGGATTACCCGTGCTTCCATGGTCTCGTTCAATCTCTCAGCCATCAGTTGATATCCTTTGTCATTCGGATGGAAATTATCAGTAAACAAAAGATTTTCTTCTGTATTTAAAAACAAATCTTCAATCGGTACAAAATAGGCATTTGGATAATTAGCAACAACGGATTGACCGGCTTGGTTCCAATCGGCAACAATCTCATCCATTTCTTTAACATCAGAAAACCATTTGGAAAACGGATTGTACAGTCCGACTAATACAATAGAAGCGTGTGAGTTTTCCTGAACAATTGCTTCGAAAATTTGTGTTAAATGTTGTCGGTAGGCTCCTTTTTCTTTTGTAAAAACAGGAAGCTGCAGATTAGTGAAATTGTCCTTTACCACCTTCATGATGTCATTTCCGCCAATCGTAATAATGACCATATCCGCTTTCTGTAAGGAAGCCTTCATTTCGGGTGTCTTTAACCTTTTTAAGAGCTGTGTTGTCCGATTTCCGGTTACCCCATAATTATAAAAATCCACCTGCTGGATGCCTTTTTCTTTTTCAAGCATTGTTTTTAAATAGGGCAAGTAACCGCCTTGATTCGTACTATCACCGACACCTTGAGTTAAGGAGTCCCCAACAGACAGCACGGTGAAATTCCGCGGTACGAAATCAGCAGGAATCGGTTTAAAAACCTGAACGGCTGCCTTCTTCTCCTGATGTAATGCCAATTGATCTGACTGACTGCAGGATGATAAGAATAATGTCGAGAGAATTAGAAGAGTGAAAAGCCTTTTCATTTTTTATTCACCTGCCTTCTAAACTAATATTATTATAACACGACACCAATCATTCAAAACAAAAATGTACTATATCATATTCCCGGCAAAAAAAATAGACCCTTTTATTGGTCTATTGTAATGCTTTAATATCATTCATTATTTCATCAAAAGGGACATTTTGGAAGCCGTTATATGTTTTTTTAATATTCCCATCCTTGTCGACTAAATAAAGATAGATTTGATGAATGACTTGATTGCCCTCTTCAGGTTTTTTGACAATCGTTTTGAAGTTTTTCCCTGCAAATTCTTCAATGAACTCTTGTGAATAGCCTGTTAAGAAAGTCCAATTCTTGAAATCAGCCCCAAATTGCTTGCCATATTGGGTCAATACTTCAGGCGAATCGACAGTCGGGTCGACACTAAAGGAAACAAATTCTACATCCTTTAAGCCTTCCGCTTTCACTTTTTTTTGTATCTTTGCCATATTAGACGTCATCGGCGGGCAAACATCTGCACAGCTTGTAAAGATAAAAGCTGTAATCGATACTTTCCCCTTTAAATCTTTTAATCCATACGGCTTGTTATCTTGAGTGGTCGCAGAAAAATCCTTAATCGGCCAAGTAACCTCATTTTCGATTTTCTTTTGCCCACATGCCGCTAAAAATAATGCGGTCATCATTAGCAGCAATACGGAAAAACGTACTTTCATAATAAATCACCCACAACCTTCTTCTAATCCATTCAGTGAATAGTTTAACAAAGTTTATAGAAAGAAGAAAGTATTCAAGCTTTAATCAATGACACCCGTTTTCGAGATTGTATTTGTTTCCTAGACTTACTGCTTCTATTCAAAATAATACATTAACGCAAGTGCACCAGGACCGGTGTGGGTACTGACTGTCGGTCCAGTATAATCAATTTCTATCTCCTTGTAGCCCGTCAATTCGGAAATGCTATCTTTTATTTTCACTGCAAGTTCATAGGCTTCGGCATGGGCAATTCCGACACCGCGAATGGTTTTCCCTTTTACATCTTCGGCAAACTGCTTGGCCAAGAATTTAACAACCTGCGAATGACTGCGCACCTTGGTAACTGGTGTATATTCTGCGTCTTCAAGGGAAGCAATCGGTTTGATATTTAAAAGCGAGCCGATAAAGGCCTTACCTTTACCGATACGCCCGCCCTTTACAAGGTTCTCTAACGTGTCAACCATTATATATAATTTTGTAGACTTGCGGATTGTCTCGATATGGTCTAGAATTTCCGCCATGCTCTTCCCTTGTTTTGCAAGCACAGCAGCTTCCCTCACCTGAAAGGAAAGGGCTTTCGAAATAAACTTTGAATCAACCACCGTTACGTTGGTTTCGGTCATTTGCGCTGCACTTTCAGCTGTGCGCACCGTACCGCTCATTTTGCCTGTCATATGGATGGATAGGACTTCGTAGCCCTCTTTCCCAAGGCGGTCATAGACTTCAAGAAAGGCGCCGGTGGATGGCTGTGAGCTTTTTGGAAGTTCTTTAGCACGGCTCATATTTTCAATAAATTCAGCCGGTTCTAAATCTACCCGGTCTAAATAGGTCTCTCCATTTATCGTGATCGCTAAAGGCACAACAATAATACCCAGCTTTTCAGCAGCTTCTTTTGATATATCCAATGTTGAATCGGTGACAATTTTTATTTTGCTCATACATTCACATCCCTAGGAATACTGCTTAGTATTATACAGGTTTAACCTACTGAATGAAACACAATCTATTCGGTTCTTCTTAAAATCAAGTAAATTATTAACCGAAAAGGGCATTACACACCTCGGTCTAATATAGGAATTCTATCCAAATAAACAAACTCACATAATAAAGGCGGTGTGAGCAGAGCTGAGCTTCACGAATTCAAAGTAAAAAATATATAATTTACACTTATTTTGAATATACAAATTTGTTTTTGCGGCGCTCCGCCCCTTTTCCGAAAAATGGTAAAATAAAAAGAGCATCGGAACCCGATACTCGAATGGAATTATGCGTTATTCTTTAGTTCTCCAACCTTAAATAATTGTTCATAATCAGGCCACTTCATGACCTTTTTCAAATAATCTTTAAAGGAGTAGCATCTTTTCGGGAATTTTTCCCTGCAAATCGACGTAAGAAACGTCTGTAAACGGACTTGGATCATAAATTTATACGTGCTATCTTCCTCCAATACAGGAATCTCCATGACTTTAACCTTCTGTCCAACATCAGTTTTGAACTCTAGGCTTTTCAATAACAAAATATCAATCCTCTTTTTCACCCGTTTGACTATATTATACACCCAATCCAACACGAAATGTGTCTAATTATGCTTGGATTACTAAATTTTTGTGAATTTTTTACATCAAAAAACAGACCACAGTCTTTGGTCTGTCTTAGTCAAAGGATTTGAATAAATAAGGGCTCACCTGTGGCTCGAATTTCGGATTAAATTGATCATAGCGGTTTTTGATTAAATACAATTGTGGTTTAATTCGTCTACGGGTCTCAGCATCCTGGGGTCTTTCATGGGTGAGGTCATTGCTGCATGTTGGGCAATGCCATCGGTCCGAAATACTGCTGCTGAAGGATGGTTGATGGCATTTTGGGCAGTGTTTTTTGTACATAGGAACAACTCCTGATATTTAGTATTCAAGTATTTTTATAGGTTATGTACTTTCATTGTAAAAATAGACCTTGATTTTCAAATATCACAAATCAAGGTCCATCTATATCCTTCTTTCTAACTTTCTTCGTCTTTTTATGATGAATTGAAGGATGGAGCCTGTTAAAACTAGCACAGCTCCGGCAACAAGAATATTGAACATATTTGTTCCCGTTTCAGGTAGTTTAGGACCATCTACTGGCAATACGCCGCCTAGAGTACCTTCTACATAAAATTTGAACTCCACTAAACAGTTCAGGCCTTGAAACTCATTCCCTAGAGTCTCAGGTACCTTTACTTTAAAAAATAGTTGTTCAGAATTATTTTTGGCAATCAATCTGGGAGTTAATTTGTTAAAATCCTTCATTTTTCCATCAAAAAGTATATGATCCTTATCAGATATTGTTAATAACAATTCTTCAAAAAAAAGATCAGAACCTTCTTTTAGACTGCTTGAAGAAAGGTATTTAAAATCCTGTTTACCCCTATTTAGAATAGTTAATTTTCGTTCCGCCCAATCCCCGGGTTTTAAATTTTTAAGGTCAAATAAAACCTTTTCGGGAGAGGTAGCAATATCAATTTCTCGAGGGGACGGTTCAGCACTCGTTTTTCCTATGGGAAAATTGACAACCAATGCTAGTAACAAGAAGCAATATATTATCAATAATATATATCTGTTTGAATTTATATTCATTTATAAAACCTCTCACAAAATTAATGTTTAACCGCTCCTATCCTTCAAAAAAAAGGTGAGAAGTATTCATCCCACCTCATTTTTTAATTCAACTAATTATCTTTCGGAACCAGCCTTTTGATTTGCTACAAATTTCCATGTTAGATTTAATGTGTCCCCTTGGAAGACGTTTTGGTCTTGACCATTATTTACAAACTCAAACTGGACGAATAGTGTGTCTTTTGAACCTACTGCAAGGCCACGTGTACCCCACTCATCACCAAAGATTGAGTCAAACTTGTTTTCCACAGCTTTAGGATTCATGTTTTTAAGGTCAGCAAGTGTGGTAGACCATACTGGCGCATCTAACTTGTCAGCATTAAATAGGAAGTTTACGCGAATATGTTCACCAAAATCGGCACCCGCATTGTCGCCATTTGCATCATTTACAATGTAGGAAGTGTTCAAAATGACATTTTTAATATCTAATGTCCCATTGTTTTTTAGATCAAAAGCACGAAGCATTGTATCTCCAGGCTTGATTTTATCAATATTAATAATTGTCGTTGGATTGGCTACCAAATCTATTGTCCCTGCGGCAAATGTGTTGGTTGTAATCTCAGTGTCATTAAAGTATGCATATGTTCCTCCACCAATTAAAGATAATCCTAACGCTGCTGATGCTACTCCCATGCCTAATTTCTTTCTCAAATTCATTTTTATTATTCCTCCCTTTGCCCACCTATATATGGGTATGTAGTTTTTTCTATTGAACATGCAATGGAATATCCTTTTGCACGGCACAACCAATTTAACTTTTAACTGGTGGAATTTCATTTTCCTTTGAGCCTTCAACCTCGCGAATGGCTTTCCATAGGGTAAAAACTGAAAAAATGACTAGTATTAGGCCCGGAAAAACAAGTAAAAGCGCTGCTCCAACTTTGGATTGTGCAAAATTCATAAAATAGCCAATAAAAGGAATAGTAAAGCCCTTATACTCACCAACCACATTATTTGATAAAACTGGAGTTAAATCTGCTCCGTTATTGTTATCACCTTTTGTTATATATTGAATGTTTTTACCTTCGCCTTGCACTTTTTCAATTCTATGGGTAATTAATTTGTTCTCTCCTTGCATAAAGGTAATCACATCACCTTTTTGAAACCGCGTCATGTCACCACCAGGCTTAATAGCAATTATTGCTCCTGTTTGTATCCCAGGTTCCATTGACCCGGATAAGACCGTTTTTAACTGGTACCCTAGTATATTTGGCTCTCCGCCAGATATTTTAGACGAAATGACTACAAATGCCATGAACAATAAGGTTGCTAGTAACATATAACCTATGATTCTACTAATCCAGATTTTTAATTTTACCAATTGAAATTCACCTCAAAAAAGAAAATTGTATTTCCATTTTTAATAACCTCACCTTATGGTTGTTGAATGGTTTCTGTCTGCTGATTAACATCTAAATCTGACTTTTGGGTTTTACCTTCTTTTACTGGTTCGTTAACAGGAGAATTATTTTCGCCAGGTTGTTCCTCTTGTTTGTTACCTTCTCCATCATTTGGCTGCCCATCAGGTTTTGCGGCAGAAACTGTAATTTGCTTACTCCACAAAACACCTTCCGGATTCCCCTTATCTTTATTCTTTTCATTTGGATCACCATGATTAGGTCTTTGATAAGCTTTGAACATATAATTACCAGGTTTGTTATTTCCAAATTTCAGAATAAAGACTTCTTCACTATTTAATGCCGGTATCGTTCCATCCCCAACCTTTATCCCATCTTTTGGATTACCCTTCTCAGTCCACCAGATTTCATAGGGAACAGTACCTGTCATATCATTTCCCTTATTCTTAATTCTTGCAGAAATAGTTTGTTCTTGGTTAGAAATAGACCCTATAAATACAAGAGAGCTTTTATCCCAAACCTCATTCAGTGGTGTGGCAACCTCCCAAGTCCCTGCTTGGATTATCATCTTTGTTTCCGCTTGATCACTGTAGAAAGCGTTTGTAGAACCTAAAGAATAGATGAAGGTAAAGAGAAAAGCGTAAAAAATAATTGTGACTTGAGCACTAATAAAAAATGGCCAATTTTTATTCCTAATTTCTCCTAAACGTTTGAGTCTAATCTTGCTCCCTCCTTCAACTGAAGATTAGGATATTTTTTGTTCTTTGTATACGCATCTATTCGTTCTTTATAAGGAACAATTACCTATTGTTATTATAGCTAGTTTAATCCTTATTAAAAAACCCGAAATACGCCCAAATTTCTCCTCTTTTACAACAAAACCTCCTATTATGTTTCTTTTTCTCTATTTCTCTTAGTTTTTCGTTAGTTTTAAAGAACTATTTATTCTATAAAAAGAATAGAAAAAAACAGTAATTTACAATAAGGGAGACTTGTAAGAAAACTCAAAATTCAATATTAGTAATAAGGAAAGTTCATAATTATCGTTTTGTCTTTGGAGGAAAAATTCAAAAAAAGATTTACAAAAAGAAAATATTAACGTAAGATACTTCTTATTGGAGAACATTTTCGTTCCATTTAAGGAACAAAAAAAGGGGGGGAAGGGTATAGCCAGTGCCGATATTCAAGCAGTCCGTGGTCTTAAGGTAGACCGTGAAGGGGCATATTCTGCTTTGGATACGGGAAAAAATATTACTGTCTTAAACAACACGAGTCAGTTGTACTTAACGAAATGAGCAGCCCAAAAAGGTAGTTTAGCAGATCTTTTTGTCCTACATGAAGGAACAATGCTTGAGGCACCTCTTTTCGCTGAAGAAAGTCCCAGCTTTAGACCTAGGCTATGGTGAAGAAGGGCATGGGGAAGTGGCAAATATCAATCTACCTTCCGAAGTAAAATAAGGAGTCTAGTGAGAATTATATTTTAAAATTATGCTGGATTACCTTCTGACACAGAGGTTCTATGATTAAGAATAATTAATTGGGAGATGGTTTAATGAAAATGAAAAAGACTTTATTAATGGGAGCAATATCATGTGCGCTTTTACTACCTACAACAGCTTTTGCTGCTAATAGTACTGATTCAGCAACTAACCCTGCAAGTAATCAACAATCACAACCTTCTTTTACGGCAAAAACATTGCAAACAACAAGTTTTCAGGTAACCGGAAACATAACACCGATTAGTACACCAACTACAGATTATACGAGTAATACTAACAAAATTGATATCTCTAACCTTTCTAATCAAAAAAATTACAATTCTATATCGGACGGAACCCAGACCATTTCATTTAGCTCACCAATGGTAAAGCTACATGTCCCAGATTTTTGGAACGCTCATTGGGGTCCAGCTACTGAATCCCAAACTCCGGATATTCTCTTTTCAAACTTTATGAATGAAGTAACGTTGAATTTATCACAACCATCAAATACATTTGGATTTGAGCTTGATCCAAATCTATATGGAACTGCTAACTTCACCGTGGATTATTTTTCTGGAACAACACTTTTGGGAAGTTTAACCCAAAGTGTAACTACTAGCACGGACAATACTAGTGACATTAAAGTGTTTGGAGCAACATCTGATACTCCAATCGACCGGGTGGTAATCCATAGCGCCAGTGGGGATGCTCTAGGTTTTGCTATCGCACAGATCCGATATGGAAATCTAGATAATAAAGCCCCAGAATCAAATGCAACGCTTTCGGTTGTGAATAACCAGCTAAGTGTAAAATTAAGTGCTACTGATGATAAAACAGGAGTGGAAAAAACTCAATATCGAATTAACGGGAAAGACTGGAAGACTTATACGGGTCCTGTTTCTTTGAAATTTGATGAGCAGCTTCAGTTCCGTAGTGTTGATAATTATGGAAATATCGAAAATGCACGTACCCTTGGTGTAGTCAAGAATGGATATCAACTTGAAAATGTTTATATTAGTACATCAAAAGGATTAGTTGGACCATTGAATAAAACGATGACTAATAGTCAGGAATTTCTTCTTTTTATTCTTACCTTAAGTCGTTAAGGACTAAAAATATAATAATATAGAATAATATGAATACATTACTAATCAGGTCAGGAGTATTGATCTCTTGACCTCTTTCTATGTTTGTAGGATTAGTTTTCCATTTTGGATTGTCCTATGGCACCTCTTATCGCTGTAGAAAGTTCTAGCTTTAGACAAGGGCAGTAACACCTTCTGATACAGAGGTTCAATGATTAAGAATAATAAAATAGGAGATGGTTTAATGAAAATGAAAAAGACTTTATTAATGGGAGCAATATCTTGTGCGCTTTTACTACCTACAACAGCTTTTGCTGCTAATAGTACTGATTTAGCAACTAACCCAGCAAGTAAACAACAATCACAACCTTCTTTTACGGCAAAAACATTACAAACAACAAGTTTTCAGGTAACCGGAAACATAACACCGATTAGTACACCAACTACAGATTATACGAGTAATACTAACAAAATTGATATCTCAAATCTTTCTTATTATTCTCATTACAATTCTATTTCGGACGGAACCCAGACCATTTCATTTAGCTCATCAATGCAAAAGCTACATGTCCCAGATTCGTGGAACGCTTATTGGGGTCCAGCTACTGAATCCCAAACTCCGGATATTCTCTTTTCAAACTATATGAATGAAGTAACGTTGACTTTATCACAACCATCAAATACATTTGGATTTGAGCTTGATACAAATCTATATGGACCTTTTAATTACACAGTGGATTATTTTTCTGGGACAACACTTGTGGGAAGTTTAACACAAAGTGTAAATACTAGCGGGGTCGATACTAGTGACATTAAAGTATTTGGAGCAACATCCGATACTCCATTCGATCGCGTGGTAATCCATAGTGCCAGTGGTAATACCTATGGCTTTGCTATCGCACAGATCCGATATGGAAATCTAGATAATAAAGCCCCAGAATCAAATGCAACGCTTTCGGTTGTGAATAACCAGCTAAGTGTAAAATTAAGTGCTACTGATGATAAAACAGGAGTGGCAAAAACTCAATATCGAATTAACGGGAAAGACTGGAAGACTTATACGGTACCTGTTTCTTTGAAATTTGATGAGCAGCTTCAGTTCCGTAGTATTGATAATTATGGAAATATCGAAAATGCACGTACCCTTGGTGTAGTAAAGAATGGATACCAACTTGAAAATGTTTATATTAGTACATCAAAAGGATTAGTTGGACCATTGAATAAAACGATGACTAATAGTCAGGAATTTCTTCTTTTTATTCTTACCTTAAGTCGTTAAGGACTAAAAATATAATAATATAGAATAATATGAATACATTACTAACATTACTAATCAGGTCAGGAGTATTGATCTCTTGACCTCTTACTTTGTTTGTAGAATTAGTTTTCCATTTTGGATTGTCCTCTGGCACCTCTTATCACTGTAGAAAGTTCTAGCTTTAGACAGGGGTAGTAACACCTTCTGACACCAAGGTTCTATGATTAAGAATAATTAAATGGGAGATGGTTTAATGAAAATGAAGAAGATTTTATTAATGGGAGCAATATCATGTGCGCTTTTTCTACCTACAACAGCATTTGCTGCTAATAGTACTGATTCAGCAACTAACCCTGCAAGTAATCAACAATCGCAACCTTCTTTTACGGCAAAAACATTGCAAACAACAAGTTCTCAGGTAACCGGAAACATAACACCGATTAGTACACCAACTACAGATTATACGAGTAATACTAACAAAATTGATATCTCAAATCTTTCTTATCCAAATTATTACAGTTTTATCACTGATGGAATCCAGACCATTTCATTTAGCTCTCCTATGCAAAAGGCTTTGTTGGGCGCTAATTGGGGTCCTGCCACTGAATCCCGAACTCCGGATGCCCTATTTTCTGACTACAAGAATGAAGTAGCATTGAATTTATCACGACCAACCACTACATTTGGATTTGAGTTAGGTCCAAATCAATATGGATCTTTTAATTACAAAGTGGATTATTTTTCAGGGACAACACTTGTGGGAAGTTTAACACAAAGTGTAACTACTGGCGGGGTCGATACTAGTGACATTAAAGTATTTGGAGCAACATCCGATACTCCATTCAATCGAGTGGTAATCTATAGTGCCAGTGGTAATACCTATGGCTTTGTTATCGCACAGATTCGATATAGAAATCTTGATAATAAAGCCCCAGAATCAAATGCAACGCTTTCGGTTGTGAATAACCAGCTAAGTGTAAAATTAAGTGCTACTGATGATAATACAGGAGTGGAAAAAACTCAATATCGAATTAACGGGAAAGACTGGAAGACTTATACGGGTCCTGTTTCTTTGAAATTTGATGAGCAGCTTCAGTTCCGTAGTGTTGATAATTATGGAAATATCGAAAATGCACGTACCCTTGGTGTAGTAAAGAATGGATACCAACTTGAAAATGTTTATATTAGTACATCAAAAGGATTAGTTGGACCATTGAATAAAACGATGACTAATAGTCAGGAATTTCTTCTTTTTATTCTTACCTTAAGTCGTTAAGGACTAAAAATATAATATTATAGAATAATATGAATACATTCTAATCCGGTCAGGAGTATTGATCTCTTGACCTCTTTCTTTGTTTGTAGGATTAGTTTTCCATTTTGTATTGTCCTCTCTTATTTCATCTAAAGTGTACTTATCCCCAAATTGCCCAAAATTTAAAAAAGTTCCACGCTAACAGGCATGGAACCATTATATTC
The DNA here is from genome assembly GCF_044754175.1 of Neobacillus sp. NPDC093127. Classification (NCBI taxonomy): domain Bacteria; kingdom Bacillati; phylum Bacillota; class Bacilli; order Caryophanales; family Bacillaceae; genus Neobacillus; species Neobacillus sp. NPDC093127. The sequence goes on along the minus strand of NZ_JBIVOP010000007.1, from coordinate 41,617 downwards.
ATTTCGAACAAAATCAGATTCTAAATATTCTTCTACCCAATAAAGTAATTAGTTGACATTATTTTAGTACAAAACGAGTAAATAAGTTCGTATTGCTTTTCTCCACCCTTTCTTAACAGATTAATTTCTTTCTTGAACGTCTTCTTGGATCCCCTCAAACTTCCATGTCAAGTTTAGTTTTAAATCTTGAAGTTCATTTTGAGGAACATCAGTTTCAGTAAATCTGAATTTTACTTTGAAATTATCCGGTGATTTTGGATCAGTACCTGCTTTGATTCCATCAGTCAAGACATATGAAGTCCCGGCGGAATTACCCAATGCAAATTCCTTAGCCAAATCATCTGGAGTCATATCTCTTAACTGTAGCAGTGATTTTGTAAGAATAACTACTTTGTCTTTTCCATTGTCTCCTGTTTCCACCAGGAAATCCACCATGATAGCATCAGCAAAACTGTTAGCTAAGGAATTAGAAATTGAATCCCCATTATTTTTGGTAACTGTATAAGATGTGTGAAGTTTTACCTTCTTAATATCTAATGTTCCTTTATTAGTAAGTTTGAAAGTCTTATTGGTCCAATCATCAGGTTTAAAATTATTAATATTGACAAGTGTTGTAGGATCGACAGTTAAATTTAATGTTCCTGAAGCGAAAGTGCTTGCCTGTATAGCTAATATATTTTGATTTTCTCCTTCAACACCAACCCTAGATTTGTTTTCAAAATTTTCCTCGCTCTCTTTGGTTGAACTATTGGATTTTGCTGAACAAGTTATTGAAATTGTTTCACTCCATAGTTCTTTTCTTTCATTTTTAAAATTGTGGAAGGGACGTTGATATGCTTTAAATTTGTAGTTTCCTGGAAAAGAAGCAGTAAAAGTAAGCTGCCCACTTTTTCCTTTTGCTAATGGATTAATGATTCCATTTCCGACAATGCTCCCAGCTTTTGCATTTCCTTTTGCTATGTAAAACACCTCATATTCTGTCGTTCCCTTCATATCGTTTCCTGTATTAGCAATCGAAACTGTTACCTTAACAGGATTACAGCTGTTAATTTGTTGATTGTTGTCCTTATTTGAAAAGATTAATGAACTCTTATCCCATTGCTCTGCCGGACTATTCCAAGTACCAGCCTGAAACATCCCAGTTATTTGAACAGTATCTGAAAAATAGGCACTTGTACTTCCAGTTAAATAAGAAATTGTCAAAATGGAAATATAAAAAATAGCAATAAGTTTAACAACCAAATTTCCCGTCCAATTCCGTTTTCCAAACTTTCTTGATCTAGTGTACCGTATTTTAATCACACCCTTTCTAACTTAATAAAGATTCAATTTTCAGCAACAAAAATAAAATCTTAGAATTTATTTTTGTTGCTGAAAATCAAATAAGAATTAATTATTTCAAGAAAGGTGGGAAAACCCACCTTTCTATTAAAAATTTTTTTTATTTCTTCTTCTGGAGTTTGTTGAGCATCAAATTTCCATTCAAGCTGTAAATTAGTAGCACAGTATTTGTATTGCTACAGTGTCAATTAAGCAATCATTACCATCCATTAGGATATGCTGTCTGAGTATAAGTAAAACCATCTGATGTAGTAAGTGTAATTACAGCTTTTGTAGGTGTAGCTGCTGGGTCTCCTAACCAATCACTAAAGTTCCAGTAGGCATCTGTGAAACGTTTGCTACTATCTCCTTTATAAGAATATTCAAAAGGTGTGGAAAAACTTTTTCCAGTCAAATCAAACACATGTTTTGTAGCTGTATTTCTTTGGAGTAAAGTATCATTAGAATATAGTTCTATAGTCATGCTGTTAATTTTTGCATCATTAAGTGATTTTTCCAAATGCCATCCAACACTGTAACCTGTGTGCTCCACTCCTCCTCCAAAAGCGTTCCCTGGCCTTGCAATACTAAAGTCTTCCTGTGTGATAAAATTGTTAATCGTTGATGGTTTAAGTGCATCAATTCCAAAGTCTTCATTATTACGTACTTGGACAGCATCAACAACAATATTAATAGAACCAGTTTTATTTTGATAATAGTCATTAGCATTCTTTGGGAATGAATAAGTTACATCTAATTTTACCGTCTTACCGGCCTCTACTTTTACTGGAACATTGCTATAGGAGATTTTTAAGGCGTTTTCATAGGCAAATAAATCACCCGAACGTGAAGCTTGCGTAAGTTGATCGTTAACTCTTACCCAAGCATCAAGATTGCCATCGTTTTTAATTGTGATTTGCTTGGTATCAGTATCTCCAGGTGCTAAATTCTTGAAATACAACATTTTAGAAGCAACTTTTCCAGCTGTAGCATCGGAAATTTTAACTATTCCGCCTGTAAAAGTATTATTTTCATTTGCGGTTTGATGAGTAAATAGTGCATATGACCCCCCTGCGATGAGTGATAGTGCTAGGGCTGAGGAGGCTATTCCCATCCCTAATTTTGTTTTCTTTGACATACTTTTCTCCTCCTAGAATTTCTAATTTTTATATTGTAACTTCTCATCTAAACCAGTATGTAAAAGTCCGGTGCTTAGTGAGAATGTTTCAATCACTTTCTTACAACTGCATTCTTTCTTTGACTAATTTGTTTTCCTTTTCTAACTTGGCAACTCTTCGGATAAGGAAGAATAATTGATAGAGAAGGATTAATACACCAGGAACGATTGTTAACAGGATGATGCCGATTTTCGATTTGGCATATGATAGGATGTAACCTACGTAAGGAATTGTTATATTTGCATATTTACCGATAACATTGCTTGCTGGTATTGGTTGTGGATCGTCTGCATTATTAGCATCGCCTCTAGTAATGTATTGGACTATCGAATCTGAGACATGAATTTCCTTTATTCGATGTGTAATCAAAACATCTGGATTTTCCAATGTACGATACGTTATAACATCGCCTTTTTTAAATTTATTCAGGTCGCCGCCAGGCTTAATTGCAATTACTGACCCGGTATGTATGGACGGCTCCATGGAACCAGATAGGATAGTTTTCAACTCATATCCAAGGAGCTTCGTTTCCTCGCCCGAAATTTTTGTAGAAATAACTACATATGATAGAAAAATTAATAGTAAGAATAAAAATACAGATATTAGCTTGCTAACGAATTTAAATGCCTTTTTTGCTGCCATAAGAACATCACCTCATTAAATTGTTAAGAAATAATAATTTAAAACTTTCTTGCTTCTTGTTCTTAATTACGAACCGTTAAGTAAAGTATAGGTCAAAATAACCAACTTGAAAAACCTTGAAAATAGGCAATTTTTCTCGATTAAGAACGTTTTTTGGGCTTTTTCTCTAGTTTTCTCTTATTTTCTTACTATCTCGTATTTTATAATGAAGATATTGTGCTTTATAATGAATTATAGATTATTAATTTTTTATGTTACTAATAGGAGATGAGGGTGATGATTGGAGAGCGGATCAAACAGCTGCGGGAAAATAAGGGGTATTCGCTTACAGAGCTTGCCAGGCTGGCAAATGTTTCAAAGTCTTATTTGAGCCAATTAGAACGGGGGTTGCAATCAAATCCATCGATGCAGTTTATAAAAAAGGTGGCAATCCCCTTAGATGTCAGTATTGATTACTTGTTAGACGATGAATCTGTAAACTATGAACTGGACAATGAGTGGAAGGCTTTAATTCAGTCTGCGATTGAGAACGGATTGAAAAAAGAAGCTTTCAGGGAATACCTTAATTACGTAAAATTCCAAGCATGGCTGGAAGAAAGGAATAAACATAATTAAAAGCCCCCATTCCAACGAATTGAAATGGGGACTATTTTTTAGCATATTCTTCTTCTTTTACAGGTAAATCAAATTCGTGGATTTTTATCGTCAGGTTAAAATCCTCAGCAATTTCTACTAGAACTGTAGCGAGCCCACCCTTGGTCGGATTGCGCATCATAGGTACACCCTCTGTAGTGTCCATGACTCCAGCTTACATTCTATTTAACGAGGCATTATCACTTTTAATCGGGACATCTAGTAAGCCCTTTAGGCTTCGATAATTTCATCCTCTTCCTGCTCTAACTTTTTCAATCGTTTCCGGTAAACGAATTTCGATAAGTTAATACTAATCTCATAAAGAAGCAGGAGTGGCAAGGTCACAACAAAATCAGACATAAAGTCCGGCGGTGTTATAACGACGGCAATAATGATTAGAACAAAATAGGCATATTTACGAACTCTTCCTAAAACAAATGGATTTATAATCCCTAGAGAAGTTAAAAACATTACCACTACTGGAAGTTCGAACAGCACCCCAAATGGCAGGGTCATATTCATGATAAAGCTAAAGTATCGCTCAGCTGTAAAGTTTGTAACGAACATATCTTGACCCATTTTAACCAAAAAGTCCAGAACCATCGGAAAAATAGCAAAATATCCGAAGGCAAGGCCCAATAGAAATAAGAAAAATAATGCCGGTACATAGGATAGAGTTATCTTTCTCTCAATCGGTCTTAATGCCGGCTTAACGAACATCCAAATTTGTAACGCTAATACAGGTATCGTCCCTGCTACGGCAATTACGGTTGCAAGCATGAAATAAATCCACATAATATCACTCGGGCCGAGAACCATAAGTTTCGTATCACCGACAAACCATCGATAGATATCATCGACATAAATAAACCCTGCAATAAAGAAAACAACAAATGCCAGTGCCGATATGATAATCCGTTTGCGCAATTCCTCTAAATGATCAACTAAATTTAATTCTTTATCTTCCATGTACTTCCCCTGCCAATTTCATAGGTTGAAGATTAACACGTATTCACGCGTTTTATAGTTACAAATCTCGAGAAAAAAAGGGGTAAGACGCAAATCTTACACCTTATTTAGTCACATCTTTCTTTACTTCATCGATATCTTTCATTACATCGTCGGTAAGTTCACGGGTAGACTTTTTAAATTCCTTTAGGGTTTGTCCAAAGGCTTTTCCGATTTCCGGAAGTTTCTTCGGTCCAAAAATAATAAGTGCAAGTGTTAAAATTAAAATTAATCCTGGTACTCCGATATTTGAAAACATGGATTAACATCCCCTTTAAAATTTGTGTATTTCTACTATGATTATAGTGTTGAAAATTCATTTTGGGTTAATTTTCTGGAATAATTCATAGTAATTTCACAAAATCCGTTAAAATTAACCTAGCTGTGATGTTTAGCATTTCCTTTATAAATCTCATTTAAATCTCTATAGACCAATTTATCAATAACCACCGATTAAGTCAATGTCCAATTGTTTCGTGGAATTTTTTTAAATATTTTGACAACTGGTCGTTTTTTGCATATAATTTGAACAATAGAAACATATACTAATGAAAATTTAAAACCCTATGGAATGGATGTGATGAGGATGGAATTTTCACTAAGCAGTTATGATGGAGCCCTCCCTGTTGAGGTAACAATTGATGATGACAATGGAAGATACACCATTCGTAAAAGTGACCGAAGCGGCGAATACTTTAATAGCCCGATTGAATTAATTGCTTGGGTTAAAGCGCACTTCCACGAGGAAGAGTTTTGCCATCCCCATGAATTCAGAGGTATGCTAGCAAAATTAGCGGAATACGAATTAAATGGGACCTATTTATAATATTGATTAGAAAGCATCAGCATAAATTGCCGATGCTTTCTTTTCGTTTACTTAGCTTTTCGTTGATAAATCCTGAATTCATAATCGTAAGGATTTTTTTCATCCTTTATCCCTTTTTCAGAGGATTGGAGCTCCCAGTTATCACCATCATATTCCGGAAAGAAGGTATCCCCTGCAAACTCTTCATGAATAAGGGTAATGTAAAGACAATCTGCAAAGGCAAATGTTTCTTTGAAAATTTCCGCCCCGCCGATGACAAAAATTTCTTCTTTCTGATCACGGCTGTACTTGATAAACTCCTCCACCGAGTTAAAGACTGTACATTCTTCGGATTGATAACCCGGCTGGCGGGTAATAATGATATTTTCCCTGCCCGGGAGCGCGCGGCCAATCGACTCATGCGTTTTTCTCCCCATTGCAATCGGATGCCCCATTGTCACCTTCTTAAAAAACTTTAAATCTTCAGGAAGATGCCAGGGGAGCTGATTTTCTTTGCCGATTACTCTATTTTCGTCCATAGCAACGATAAAGGAAATCATACACTGACCACTCCTTTTATATGTGGATGTGGATCATATCCATCCAGGCTAAAATCTTCAAATTCAAAAGAGTAAATATCCTTAACATTCGGATTGATGTTTAGAATCGGGAGTCCCCGTGGTTCTCTTTTCAATTGCTCGTTTATTTGCTCAAGATGGTTTTGATAAATATGAACATCGCCAAACGTATGTATAAATTCTCCCGGCTTTAAATCGCATACTTGCGCAATCATTAACGTTAACAGGGCATATGATGCGATGTTAAACGGAACCCCGAGAAATACATCCGCAGAGCGCTGGTAGAGCTGACAAGACAGTTTCCCATCTGCCACATAAAATTGGAACAGACAATGACACGGCGGCAGCGCCATATGATCAATTTCAGCTACGTTCCAGGCATTGACAAGCAGTCTTCTTGAATTTGGATTTGTTTTGATTTGCTCAATTAATTCACTAATTTGATCAACTGTTTTCCCATCGGCCCCTGTCCAGGAACGCCATTGATGACCATAGACCGGCCCTAATTCACCGTTTTCATCTGCCCACTCATTCCAAATGCGGACGCCATTTTCCTGCAGGTAGCGAACGTTCGTATCGCCTTTTAAAAACCAGAGCAATTCATAAATAATCGATTTTAAATGAAGCTTCTTAGTAGTAATTAGCGGAAAACCTTCCTCCAAGTTAAATCTCATTTGATAACCAAAGGTACTGATTGTTCCAGTACCAGTTCGATCGCCCTTCATGGTACCCGTTTTTAACACATGCTCACATAATTGTAAATACTGCTTCACATCTGACACTCCTTATCTGCGTTCATATCTATTAATTTTAGTGGAGTGGGGCAGTTTATTCAATTGATTATGTGGTCAATCAATAGAAAAAGCTGCCAAAGAGGCAGCTTTCCCTAAGTAAATTAAACTTCCAATCCAAAGTTCCGGCAAAGTGATGCTAGTCCACCTGCGAAACCACTGCCAATCGCATTGAATTTCCAATCGCCGTTATGGCGGTAGAGCTCACAGATTACTACTGCGGTTTCAACTGAAAAGTCCTCGCCAAGATCATATCGTAGAACTTCGCTGCCTGTTTCCTCATCGACTAAACGAACGAAGGCATTGGAGACTTGGCCAAAATTCTGGCTTCTTGCTTCGGCATCATGAATCGTAACGGTAATCGCAATCCGATGAACATGGGACGGAACCTTACTGAAATTAATCTTGATTTGTTCATCGTCCCCTTCACCTTCGCCCGTCCGGTTATCCCCTGTATGTTCAACCGAACCTGAAGAATGAATTAAGTTATTGTAAAAAATGAAGTCCAAATCGTTAATCACTCTGTTATTTGCATCTGTTAAAAATGCGGATGCATCTAAATCAAAGTCATGCCCGCCGCTGTAGCGGTTGGTATCCCATCCAAGGCCGATAATTGCCTTTGTTAACCCAGGATTCGTTTTGGTTAAATCCACTCTTTGTCCTTTTGCTAAATTAATTCCCATATTAATCACCCCATCAAGAACTTTTATATTTTTTTAGCTGTAACTGCGCACAATTTCACTAAGGCTGCCAGCTGTCGTGCCGGTGCCTACGGCAGCGAACTTCCACTCATTGCCGTGGCGGTATATTTCACCGGCAACCAGGCAAGTTAACCCGCCATAATTATCCGACAAATTATAGTGGATGAGCTCTTGGTTGTTGTTAGGATTTACGACCCTGATAAATGCATTTTGAATCATGCCGAAATGTTGTTTTCTTTTTACACAATCATAGATATTAACAACGAAAACAAGCTTTTGAATTCTTGAAGGGACTTTACTTAGGTCGACGATGATTTGCTCGTCATCCCCGTCTCCATCCCCCGTCAAATTATCTCCAGTGTGCTGAACACTGCCATCATTGCTTCTTAAATTGGCAAAATAAATCACATCTTTATTGTTTTGGAGCTTATCATTTGCTCCTAACATGATAACAGAGGCATCACAGTCAATATTCGGAGCACTTCCGCCGCTAAACAGCGAGCCAAAGAAACCGCCGCCGCCGCCGCTTTGGACCGGATCCCAGCCTAATCCTACCAAGATTTTGGATAGTCCCGGATTACTTTTCGTTAAATCAACTCGTTGACCTTTTTGTAAATTAATAGCCAAATCATTCACCCCAACAAAGAAATTTTATAGTAATTATGATTGTTTCATATTTCTAAAGTTATCCTGCAGCTGTTCTAAACGTTTTGTACCTTCAATTCTCATCCGTTTATTTTCTTCTTCAATTGCTCGTGTTTCCTGCATCCCTTTGATGATAATATTCCAGGATTCCTCGATCGTCTCGATTTTAATACTTGGGCCGCCGGCAAGTCTTGCAATATCAGTACTTTGCTGGGAAATGTTTTGCGCATTTTTAAGGAGCATCTCATTTGTCCTGCGGTCAAGCTCACTCATCGAATCAGCGACAAGCTTCTGCCTTTTTGCAGCCACTGCTTGAATTAAGCCATTTTTAAAAATTGGGATTGTCGTAACAAACGCAGAATTAATTTTCCCAATCAGCTTCGTATTCCCTCTTTGCAGCAGGCGGATTTGCGGTGCCGTCTGCAAGGAAACCATTTTCGCCATTTCTAAATCATAAATCCGCTGCTCTAACAGCTCTATCGCATTCTTTAATGAATCCAATTGCATTGATGCGAGTTGGTCACCTGAAGCAGCACGTGCCTCAAGCTGTGGAAGCTGATTATTTTTTAGCTCCTCAACCTTAATCTCACCAGCCACAATGTATTTTTCCAGTGTCAAATAGTATTGATAGTTTTGTTCATACATTTGCTCAAGCATGGTAGTTGAATCGACCATTTCGTGCTGGTATTTAGAAATTTCCACATATACCTTGTCAATTTCCTGGCCCATCGTTTGGTATTTTCCAAACAGCTTTTCTATCATTTTTTCGCCCTTATTAAAGAGCTTGCCGAAGATGCCGCCAGGGGTCTTTTGGAAGTCCTTCGCATCAAATTTATCCATGATCCGGCCAAGATGTTTAAGAAGTTCACCTGAATCTTCTACTTTTGTCGTACGCATATTGCTTAAAATCTGATCGGAAAAACGCGATATTTGTACGGCCGGTTCTTTCCCAAACTCTAATACTTGAATCTGATCCCGCTCATCAATCGTACGGGCCAAATTTTGAATTTCCGGCTCCTTGCGAAGAGCAAGTTTTATGTCAGAAGCTTTTGTCTCTGTTAATTTGTCGTCCACGGCTGCAGGAGTTAAGCCGTTTGATGGATTTGGCGATAGATTCACTTGTTAATCTCCCCTTAAATTTTTTAAGATTCCTTGAAAAAGACCCTTTTTGAAAAGAGAAGGCTCTTTATATTCCATTTCAAATACAATGTCATCAAGCCAATGTTTATCAAATAATTGGTCATCGAGGTAATTTTCGATATCATTATGGCCTGGCGGATTGTATAGAACGATATCAATACCGAACTGATTTAGCAGCAGCAGCAGCGCCGCATCCGACCTCGACAGCATCCCGGTTAATTCATTATTGTAAATAATTAATTTAGGGACATGCTGGGAGTAATCAAATCGTTCCAGCAATTGAATAATGTTTTTTTGCATGAACATTGCCTGGGTAAACAGGTACATTTTCACATCTTCTAAACTTTCATTCGGTAAAGGCTTTAATCCGGGTTTTTCGCAGATGCTTCTAACGGCATTGGCGATTCCCTTTTGTAAACCTGCCGCTAAAAAAGAATAGGGCCAGTAGTGCGACCGCATCATATTTTCAGGGACAATTAAACCATCCCTGCCCAGCGCATTGCGATAATGAAAACGGAAATCGCTCGTGCTTGCCATTGTCAGAGGCAGTTTACGAATCAGTAAACTATGCTCTAATTGGCTGAGCGCTTGCAGCCGTTCCCAGTATTCTTTTCGATTCCTGCTTACCCCTTGTACTTTCGCGAAAATCGTTGGAATTTTAACTTGTCCATTCGCCACTTCGAAATCAGGACGAATCATCGCTATTTCTTTACAAAGAATAAACAGCTCATCATATGTTGTTTTTAACGTAATGGAAGAAGGGCTGTAATCCCTTAATTGCCATGGTTTGTAAAGACCGGACCCTTCTTGATTTAAAATTGTCTCAATCTCTTTTGAGGCCCGGTAAGCAACCGTTGTTTTCCTGGCCCGTTTTTCCGTAGGAAACGGTTCCGCAGGCTGGTTATTTGGGAAACGATGCGTGAAAACGGGCTCATCGATTATTCCCGCTAAAATATCCTTACCTTCAGGATGAAAAATAACAATATCACAGCCGAGCTTGCTTAAATAAAATAAAAAATATTGATGGCTCTTCTTAAAGTCACCGTACCACAAGAATTTCGGCATCGCTTTTTGTGGGTCGGCCGTCTCCAATAGTGGTTGCAAATGGTTGATGGACCACTTAACGAGATCAACGAGAACTCGTCTCAGCTCGTGGTTTTTCAAGCCATCCGCTTCGAGTTTTGTGTACAATTCAAGCGTTGCAATCATCGCTTCTCGTAATTTGCGATGGATGACAGGTTCACTCGACTTTAACAAAAGCTGCTCGCCGTCGAGAAAAGCAGTAAAACGGTTAACCGACAGCTTCTGTTCCTGATTAATGTTAAATACTTTTTGAATCGCTTGAAAGTGAGCATTGTTGATCGCTTTATCAAGTGACTCCTCACTGAGCAAATGCAGATTCCATTCTGCCATATTATTAACATAATCAAAAAGCTGGTTATAATAGTCGTCCGTGTCAATCGGTATTCCCAAAAACTTCCCCAGTACTTGCCCAATCTGAATGGTTCCATTTTCCAATGAATAATTTGGCCGATCTGGCAATGGTTTTTTCAACATAACAGACCAGTTTTCATAGGAAAGAGTACCTACAGGACGGACGCTTAGTTGATTTAATGGTGGATACATTCATAATCCCTTCCCTCTGAAAGCGAAAGCTTATTTTCAAGACTGTTAGTTAAATTATGTAAAGGTACCTTATCATCATATCACAGTTACCAAAAGTGTTCATTTGTTTATACGAAACTCGGCTAAAAATGTTTCGCTATTTTATGCTATTTCCTCATTTTTCACCTTTCTCCTTGTCCTTACATACAAATGGAGTACCCAAACTAAAGTAGGTGACTCGAATGAGATTTTTATATAAGCGCCCGAAGATGGAACACATTAATGAGGAAATAAATACCGTTATGGAAGTTTTGACTTCTGATGCGTTTATTTATCTTGATCTTTTGGTAATCAGTTTTGTGTTCACGCTGCTGCTCACCCCTGTGATGCAATCAATACCCGTATCAATTCTATTCTTTTTTGTCAGCTTCGCAGCTTTTTCCAGCCTTTATTTTTTTGTGTTCAACCGGTTGGTTAAAAAGAACTAGATTTTATGGGGATCAATTTTAAAAACTGGTGAAGAATTTCTTCACCTGCATCGACGCCCTTTTTCCTAGTAATTGTTAGTCCATTAGTATTTTCCAAATCCGTTAGCTCGCCATGTCTTGGCACAAAACGATATTGGCAGTTCTGCAAGAAGTCCCAATCAAGGATGGAGTCGCCCGCTCCCGCAATTGCTTTTGTCCCCTCACAATTACAAATAAATTCAAGGGCATCCCCTTTACTGATTGCCCTCGGGATAAAGTACAGCTTCCTTCCTTGCAAGGAAATCCTCCAGCCATATTTTAACACCAATTCATTGAGCACTTTTCTATCAAACAGAGAAGGCAGACTATTTAAGATATAATAAAAAAATAGCTTCCCTGCCTGCTTCATTTGCCCATCAAACTGAAACCCTTCCCTTTGTAAAATCGCCAGTAATTCAGCTTGTTGGACCGACTCAGTATGCAGCCGGGCAGAAATATGCTCCGCCCATTCTTCCATTGGCACACCTTGATTGAGAATAATAGCTCCATTTGAAGTAATTGCATATTTAATCGGAATGTCGTGAGCGAAAATTACGAATCGATTAAATTGCTCGGTTGTTCTAGTTGTAACCGGGACAAATAGACTCTGCCGTGCCAGTTCTTTTAACGCGGTGAAGGAGGCTTCTGTCATATATGCGACCCAGCTGTTATCTTTACTCTCAACAGGTTTCAGGTCCACGCCCCCGGCATTACCAAGCTCTTGGATTGCTCGTTTCGAATACATTAAAGTGCGGTCAAGGTCAGATGCAAAAATCATTCTTGCTTCTCCTTCACCGATTTGATTAAGCCGCAGCACAAATAGTTCAAATTAGGGTAGGCTATTACTTCAACCCCTTTTTCTTGGGCCAGCATTAGGATGTGTTTGACAAAGGGGCTTGAAGGGTCACGCATTAATATCTTCCACGGAACCCGACGGAGAAGAACCCTAGTCGTCTCTCCGACGCCAGGCTTGATATAATGTGTGCTTTCAATCGCGAATTCAGCTTGGATTCTCTTTACATCTTCCATCCCTAAGAAACCTGTTTCGATTTTCTCCTGGCTCATTTGCGAAGCTATTTCCGCAGCCTCCTCAGCAATAAAGGTAAACTCACAAGAAATCATATCAATGAATTCATTGGAAACATCGTCTGGAAACAACTCGCGGTAAAATTTCGCCCCGTGAAAATCATCCTTGCCGATGTATTTATCATTTAAAACTGTCCGGCTTACAAGCCCGGAGACAGTCGAGTTTAAACAAGCACTTGGGATTAAAAAGTCTTCCCTTGTTCCGTAAAGAGTCGTACAATAGCCGGGATCGGCAATGACGGCGAGCGTATCATCAAGCTTAATTTGATATTTTTGTTCAAAATCCCGGCAGGCTTTTGTTAACTCAATCGAAATAGCCCCTTTTCCTGTCCAGCCATCGACAAATTGAATCGTTCCATTTGGATGCTTGTCAACAATATAGTGAAGTGCGTTTTCGTCAATTCCCCTGTCCCGGATGATAGAAATACTATAATGCGGCAATGACACATTATAGCGCATTTTTAAGTATCTCTTAATCAAGATTCCTACAGGCGTCCCTGCCCTGGCAAGGGAAACAAGAATAGCATTTTTCCCTTTTAATTGATAGATTTGTTCAGCCACAATCCCTACACAAATCGCTACTTTTTGTTTGTATTCCATCAATGTTTTCCAAAATAAATCGACATACTCCTTTGGCGGCTGATACTCAATCGGCAAGGATTCACTATAATGTCCGCCAGATTGGATTTGCAATTCCCGATTAACCGCGGAATCTTCCAACTGAATATCACTTAAATCCTTTAATAGAAAAAGCACGTCACTCTCTGGATACGATCCGATGTTAGCAGGTTTGCTGCTTAGCTGCTGCATTTCATTCACCTCTGATTTCAGAAAAAAAGACTATCTTTATCGCCTTAATTTCTAGTTTTCTTAGCTCATTTAGTAAAGGCTGGAGTTTCTCGAATTCTACTTGTCTTTCGAAAAAGATGAATAATTCATCGTACTGACCTGGGGGGATATTATAAACAAAATGTGAAACAGATTGATCTTCGGGATTTACAAAGTTAATCCCGAACCGCGCCCCATATCCTTCTTTGTTTTCAACATATATTGGGCTTCTAGTTGTTGATTGATAGTAAATGCCGCTCCCCATTTGAGCGGCTAATCTCATTGGAAGGTACATGAATTCCCCTGTTCCAAGACATAGCGTTTTTCCACCCGTTCTGTTTTGTTGTAAAAAAGAAGCAGCGGCAGAAACTTTGCCATCAAGGGTGATATTTTCATGACTTCTAAGACCAAACCGTCCAGTCTCTTCGATATACGCTGACTTATTTAACGGATTAATAGAAGCGTTCGGGGTGGCTGTAAAAAAATCAGCCAACTGCAGCATTTCAACTGATGGCTCCACACTCCCGTTCCATTCATTTCTTTTCGTTAAATTGTCAATTTCTTTCAGCTGCTTCACGCGCACCTGACCAGATAATAGACTTACGACATGAATTTTTATCCCAAGAGCTTCCTCGAGGCGGGAGAATTCAGCTTGATTTTCTTCAGAACGCCAATCCAAAATGCTTACTACCGTATAAACACGCCTTGGAAAATTGGCATGAATCGACTGGATAATATTTATCGCTGTTTTTCCTGTTGTCATTTCATCGTCAACAAGAATGATTTCTCGTTCGTTATCAAGTATTTCCAATGGAATATAACAGCGATGCGAGGTCGCATGAGAATGCTCTTCTTCAAAGGTAATTACGGGTTTTCCATCCATGAGCTCTTCTCTAGTTGTATGAAAATAGGCAGCGGCTTGAAAGCAATCAAAGAAGGCATGGCCAAGGGCGGTTGCCGTTTCAGCAAAACCAATGATGACAGGGTGGACAGCTTTTGGAATAAAGGAACATCTCTGATAGGCTTCACTGTTTGTAAATAATGACAGCAGCCTCTCCTTTTCCACACATTCCAAGCCCTTTACAGATTCTAAAAATCTAGCGGCCAATAAAGCGGCAGTCAGCAGCCCTTTATTAGGATTAATCGGCAAATGTTTGCCAAGCACTTTACTGACAAACAAAAATGAGCGCTTCTTATTGATGCGAGCCGCCATCGTAAACAGCTCTTCAATAGGCAAATGGTACGGATTTTCTCCTACCTCAAGCTCCGTTTTAAACGAATCAAGGATATTATACGTAAACTTCTCTTTTGATAAGATCAATGTTTGTGAATTCTTCATGCAGCACCCCGTAAAGCTGTGATTTTAAGATCATTTTCTTGGCCCAATAATAATGCGGCTTGATTTCGTTCATTTTATTCGCAAAATTACTTTTCATAACGCCAATATTTCCATTTGCGGCATTGATTATATTACTGGCATCGACATATTCCTCATAGGAAACAACATTGAGTGCCTGAACGATTTTGATATGGGAGGGATGGATAATTGTTTTTCCAGTTAAACCGTTTGCAATATCCATAAGTATCTCCTGAATCAACCCATCTACGTTTTCATCTATCAATTTGGTTCTCCATTTCAATCCCTCAACCCCGTACCGTTCACGAAACGGTGTTTGCCGAAGCTTCGGCTTCAGCATTCTTTTTTTCGCTGAAAAATATTCCCAAACGGGTCCTGAAACCACATATGGACTATCGAACCGTTGAAAGACATTAACAATGTCGGAAATGCAATCTCTTAATACCGAAATATCATAAACCGTTGTATCCGCACTCCTGCGAATCCCATACAAACCACAAAAATCCGTGGCCCCTATCCGCACATTTAAGATATTTTCCTTGTTTAGATCAAGAAGATGCTTAATATTCATTAATTCTTCCATTCTCGTTTCTTTTTGAATAACCCTAGCTGTTTCAAGGATTGGCATGGCATAAAAAGGATGCTGCTCCGAATGAAGCCTTAGTACTTCCCTCAGCATTTCTTCCCCATTTTTGGCAGTAAACTTAGGAAGAACCACCCCTGTAAGAAGTTTAGTCGCATCTCCTAATTGCTCGCTTACTCGTTTAAATTGCTCCAGGTTACGGATACGGACAAACATTAATGGCAAATCTTCAAAACTTATAAAGCCCTTATTTAATTCTCCTGATAATTTTAGCAATTCCGCAATCAGCAGCCCTTCGGCACCGAAAACTTCGTTATCGCCAACGGCATCTTCCAGGTCAATGACAAGCGATGTCAAACCTTCATGTTTCTTTGAAAGAATATCCTGGTGAATATTCGGGCGCGTCGCCGGCATATAAAGGGTTGCGCCCAACCCATAGGACAAAAGCTCCCGGTTCGAAAATTTATTAAACCTTTGCGGCTTTTGATAGAAAAATTTATTTAATTCTTCTTCATAAAAGTATGTAAAAAACTCCATATTTTAGGCCTTCTCCTCTGTAAAGGGTAAAAAAGAAAGGAAACGGACTTTCGTCAGCTCCCCTCTTAGAACAATTTTATAAATGATTTTCATTGCTGCTTTCTTTTTTCTTATTCATGAAGTGAATGATAAACGTTGCAGCAAATGTTACAAGTAAGATGATGAAGAAATGCAGCGATTCTAATTCAAAACCGATTGCAGGAAGGCTGAGTAACATCTTTGCAGCGATGATAAGTATTAAGATATAAGCCGTTGTTTCAAGTTCAGGGACTCTGTCAATTAATGTAAGAAATACGCCTGCAACACCACGCATCATTAATACGCCGAGGACTCCGCCAACAAATAAAACCCAGATTTGGTCGCTGACACCAAAAGCGGCAAGAACACTGTCAACTGAAAAGGCAATATCCATTAGCTCAACAGCAGCAATCGTTCCCCAGAAGGTACCAAATAAACGAATCAGTAAACCGCCTGGGTTCATACCTTTGGCATCTTCTTCCTCGTCATCCGCACCCGCTTTACGCTTATCGATGAAATATTTTATCGATAACCATGCCAAGTACGCTGCTCCAAGTGCTTTAATGAGCCAAAACTTGATGAGGTACACTCCGATTCCGATTGCGAGAAATCGGAAGAAATACGCACCCAGTAAACCATAAAAAAGAGCTTTTTTCCGCTTTTCAGGCGGCAAGTGCTTGACCATTACCGCTAATACCAGAGCATTATCAGCAGAAAGCAGCCCTTCTAAAATGATTAGAGTACCAATTAGTCCCCAACTGACTGGGTCGGTTAATACCTGTGCCCAATGATCCCAATCGAAGAATAATGCATATGTGTCCAAAATATGATTCAAAACTGACATTAAAGAAATTCCTCCTAGATTAAAAAACGATAATTTTTGTTAAAAGACCTAAGAATGTGCGGGTCTCTTCGATTCTAATTATTAACCTATTGATAGGCCAAAATCCGTTGCTAGCGCTGCTAATCCGCCTTGATAACCGCTGCCAATTGCACTGAATTTCCACTCACCATTGTGGCGATATAATTCACCGGCAATAACCGCCGTTTCAATTGAGAAATCCTCGCCTAAATCATATCGGATTAGTTCTTCACCATTAGACTCATTGTATATTCGAGCATAGGCATTTGAGACCTGTCCAAAATTTTGATTTCTGCTTTCAGCATCATGAATCGTAATGGTAAAAGCAATTCGCTGAACATTAGCAGGAACGGCTGAAAGATTTACCTTTACTGCTTCGTCATCACCATCGCCGGCACCTGTTCGATTGTCCCCAGTATGTACAACGGCTCCGTTAGCCCCTTGTGGATTATTGTAGAAAACAAAATCCGTTTCATTGGTAACCTTCCCATTTTCCCCTAAAAGGAACACAGAAGAGTCAAGATCAAAATCATGTCCACCATCGTATTTATTCGTATCCCAGCCAAGGCCGACAACAACATTCGACAAACCTGGATTTGTTTTTGTTAAATCTACTTTTTGACCTTTTGATAAACTTACTGCCATTTCTTCATTCCTCCAAATTAGGTAATAGTCTATTTACGGGTCTCTGATAAAAAGGTTTCATTCTATAATAAATTTTTTAATGTCACTTCGCAAATCCAACACTAACTCATCCATTTTGGCGGTGTATCTTTTGCCCAATAAATTGCCCCTAGCTCATGATGGCTTTGGAAATCATCATGATAGGTATGATAATGAAAATTAAACCAGTATCCGGCTTTAGGTGGATTATCTCGTCTAACATGGAATCGTAAAATATCTTTTCCTGTTTCCCCATTTTTTATATTAAAAATTTTTTCAGAATGTCCGGAACCTGGCTGCTCGGTTATCGTTAGATTTTTTAAATCCTCCTCAGGAAATTGCGCTGCGGTTTCATCAACTGCTTTTTCGATATTTGGCAAAATAATTTCACGAAATTCATTTTCGATTACTGGCTTAATTTTTGTGCCAAACTTTTGATAGGATTGATTTTCCGCCTGTTTGATTAATTCCTCGATAAACTTTTCTCTATCAAACTTTGATTCTTCTAAAAATGCATTAGCTGAAGATAGACTGCGGTCCGCAGCTGATGCTTCAAAGGCATCCCTATCACTCAGTTTCTCTGCATTTACGTTATTCATTAGCTGTGTTGGTGTAACAAGACCAAAGGTTAAAGCGGAAACCATTACAAATAATGATTTACGGAGCCATTTGTTCATTTTTCATTCCCCTTTATGATTAAGCTAAGAACACCCGTGACTTGAGTCGTGGGATGAATCAACTTAGGTTTAATTTTCGTGGTTTTAAATAAAACAGAAACCTTTTCCACTTTTAATAAGTCGCAAATTATCTACCTTCGGTACCCTTTTCACTTCTTTCAATTTAACATAGGCACCTTTGTTTTGCGTTCCCACCACAAATGCCTGCTGATGATTAAAAATCACTAAATCATGGGGCTGAAAAGGATATCGTTGTGTTCTAAGAGAATAATAACCCTTTTTAAGCTTTTGTTTTCTATAGTTGTGTAGATTTTCTTCATTTAAACTTTTGTTTCGCGTTCTTCTGCCATTAAATAAATCTTGTCCAGATGCTTTTTCACCCGTTCTGGAATTGATGTATTTTGCATCGTAAAATTTACGCAAGGAGCGATTGTTTCGTCTAACTTGTTTAATGGTGTATGGAGTACATCTGTTGATGTTTTGATTACCTCCGGCAATAACAAAAGCATCATTTGCGTGGCTCTTTTCAATTTTCTCTTCAATTCGTTTGGATTTCGTCATATAGCCATACGTATGATGACATTCTAGTGTATTTACTAACTTCCAACGAATCGCAGTCATAAATGTCGCACCTTTTAAACTCTTAATCGTAGGTTTCCAATTTTTCAAGAAGCCTTTGTGGTTTTTAGGCGTATGGCATTTGGTGCAAAGTGTAATCAAATTGTTCGGTGAATCGGAACCGCCATTTCTGCTAAAAACAATATGATGAAGTTCCAAAATTGGATTTTTATCTTTGTTTTTACAATCAGGATTTTGGCATTTATGACAATCCCGATGTAAAATGTATTCTCTCAAATTGTAAAAGTCCTTTTGGCAGCCTTCTTGATATTCCAATCCTTTAATAGTTGGATTTAAAATCCTTTGAGTATCAAAACTGGCAACCTCAATAATTGTATTTGAAATCGGCAGAATCTGTCTTAACAAACCAATTATCCGGGAATGAGACTCCATCTTATGTTGAATAGATGGTGCCAACCATCCATCTTTACGTTTTCGATTATCAAATCGCGGAGCTCGGTATCGGAGTCTTCCTCTTCGAGTTCGACGATAGGATTTTCTTTCCTCGTTCCGTTCAACCTGACCGGCTAATAGGTCTAATTGAGCTGAAAATACTTCTTCGGTTGGGCTAACAACGGATAAACCAACATGTTGAAATCCAGTATCTACACCTAAGGTGTAAATTTTGGTGTAAGAGGTTGAATCAATCAATAATTGAATCGTAAAAGGTTTTCTTTTACATACTTTGGCTTGTCCATCTTTTAATAGTCTTCTAACTTTCCCCGCTCGTTTTGTGGGGTCTAATGGTTTTCCTTCTTTGCTAATCACATAAGCAGCTATTTTTTCCTCTTTCACTTTAAACACTCCTCAAGGGAATATAAGTCAGCCGAAGCTGTTGGTCCACATTGCCAATGTTACGATAGGTTTTTACTATCAGCACTTCTCCTTACCTCAGAGATGTTTAACCAATAGCCGTAGTGCAGGGGACGTGTGGAGTATCCCAAGGTACCTATATCATTCTAACGTAACGTAGAAGCATCCTCTGTGAATCGAAGACTCATAGAGACTTAGGCTAATCAACTACAAACCCGAAGGTTTGTCATGGTAAATTCAAAGGCTTTTACAAGCCCGTGACTTCAGTCATGGGTTGTTGACTCTATTGAACTTTATTTATGAATTTGGTTTCTTAAAAAATATTATACTTCTTTTTATGCAAAAATGGAAAAAAGCAGTTTAAATATTTTCAAAATTCCCATTTGCTTATACTAGAAACGTTAGTGGAGAATAAAAAAAAAGGACGTCACTATGTGACATCCTTTTTAGCAGTTTGTTTCGAAGGCACCGATTAGATTTTGCATCACTGTTTCCATTGGCATTCCCTCGATATCATGGCGCGGGATAAAATGAACGACTTTTTTATCCTTTATCAAGGCCATTGATGGCGATGAAGGCTCAATACCTTCAAAATACTCACGCATTTTTGCGGTTGCTTCTTTATCCTGGCCGGCGAAAACCGTCACAAGATGATCCGGTTTTTTCGCACTGTTTAAAACAGCCTGCGTTGCTGCCGGCCGGGCTAATCCGGCGGCACAGCCGCAAACGGAATTCACAACAACCAGTGTTGTCCCGCTTGTCTTTTCGATGAACTCTTCAACAGCTTCAGGCGTTGTCAGCTCCGCAAAACCCGCTCTTGTTAACTCTTCGCGCATCGGTAAAACCATTTGTTTCATATATTCTTCATAAGCATTAGACATATTTCATCACTCCATTTCTTCCCTTTTAGGATACTAAATCATTTGTTATTTGACCACTTAATTGTCTGTTTTTCTTGCTTCTGTCATCTGCTTCCAGACTGAACCTTTGGCTTCCTCGCCGCCTTCAATTCGTTCAATAGCCATTTTTATTTGCAAACTCACTTCAAATTCAGGGTCATTTTCGGCAGCTTTTAAAGCTGCCAGCACCTTTTCATCCCCGACTTCATAGAGGAACATAGCCGCACGCCAACGAACTAATTTGCTGGGGTCCTTCAAGGCATTGACCATTTCACTAGCAGCTTCCGGAAAGCCCAAATCGGATAAGCAATCGCCTGCCGTTCTTCGGACGGTCACCGTTTTATCTTTCAGCGCTTTATAAAGAAGCGGCAGAACTTCTTTTTCTTTAATCATTCCCAGGTATACAGTTGCTAGTCTGCGAATGGAAGGCTTCTCATCAGATAATGCTTTTTCAAGAACAGGCAGATCATCAAGTTCCGGATCATCCATTTGCTCGAGGACTTGGTAACGTACCCGCCAATTGGGATTAAGTAATTCTTCCATCGAAACCTTCATTCGAGAACGTGAAGGTCTCTGCTCCGGTGAAGCCGCTTCACCAGCTTGAGCTTTTGCCACCAATTCTTCTAAGCGTGAAGTAGGATAGGCAGCGATTAATTCCTCGACAACCTCCTGCCCAATTTGCTCAAACTCACCATAGCGGACACCTTGATTCTGCCATTTCCGTAACAGAATATAATTATCTTCCGGAAGCTGTGCCCGCTCCCTTGCTTTTAAAAAGTATTCCGGCATGCCAAACCGGCGCTCCGCCCCGCTGTCTGTAAGCTTCACTTGGAGTGGAATATCCTTAAACAATTGGATTTCCACTTTTATTTCACCATAATGTTCATCTACTTTTTCAACACTGGCAGCATCGGATGCTTTTTCACCAAAGGCATGGCGGACCTTTGGCAATAATTCCTTCCAGTCATATTTCGCGTTTCGTTCAACAGCGAGAAAATCTGCAACATGGTAGACACCTTTTATTCCTTCAACTTGTAAAATCGCTTGAATGATGGCTGGTGCATCAACCGCTGTTTCTTTTTTATAATTATGGCTTTTCCCCATTGGCAATTCTTGATCTAAAATAATTTTCATCGTATTCGGACTTGGAGTCGGTTCTATTGCCTTAATTTTCAATACAATCACCTAATTCTTTTAATTTCTCCCTCAAGTTTAACACAATGGCAAGCGTACATTCATTAGGGATGCTCGGTGTCGAACTGTTACTCCTCTACTCATTTTCAGCCAGTTCAGCTAGATAAGACCATCGTTCAATTAAATGTTCGAGCGTTTCATTCAACTCCGATTCTTGTTTCATCAAATCTTGTGCTTTCGTGAAATCACTGCCCGTATTTCCTATTTCAGTTGCTATTTCTTCAAGCCGCGCTTCTGTTTTTGCAATAATCTCGTCAATTTCACTCCACTCTTTTTTCTCCTTAAAAGTCATTTTTTTCTTCTTTTCTTTTTCTGGCGCTTTCGATGGCTGACTTGAAACGGTTACTGGTTTTTGCCGTTCTGCCGCCATTTCTTTATCAAGATATTCTGTGTAGTTTCCATAGAAAGAATGAATGACTCCTTCACCAAGTAAAACAAGGAGCTGTTCCGCTACTTTATCGAGGAAATAGCGATCATGGGAAACCGTGATCACGACTCCGGGAAATTCTTCAAGATAATCCTCAAGAACGGTCAAGGTTTGTGTATCCAAATCATTAGTTGGCTCGTCCAGCAGGAGGACGTTTGGTGCCGTCATCAAAAGCTTTAATAGGTATAGCCGGCGTTTTTCACCGCCTGAAAGCTTACGTATGGGTGTGCCATGTGTAAACGATGGAAAAAGAAAACGTTCCAGCATTTGTGCGGCCGAAATGGTTTTCCCATCGGAGGTTTCAACAATCTCTGCCGTTTCTTTAATGTATTCAATCATTCTCATGTTTTCATCCATGTCTTCGCTTTCCTGCGTATAATATGCAATCTTCACCGTTTGTCCCATGATGTATTCACCGTCATCAAGTGAAATCTTTTTCGCAAGAATATTTAACAAGGTCGATTTCCCAGTTCCATTGCGGCCGATAATTCCAACCCGATCCCCCGGTTTAACGAGTAAATCAAAGTGATGTAAGATGGTTTTCTCGCCGTACTGTTTCGAAGCATTCTTCAATTCAAAAACCTGCTTGCCTAGCCTGCTCCCATTTAATGAAATATCCAGTTTTTCATTAGCCGGCTTCCCATTTGAAAGCTTTTCATCTAATTCATCGAAACGTTGAATCCGCGCCTTTTGCTTTGTTGTTCTCGCTTTAGCACCACGTCTCATCCATTCAAGTTCCCGTCTGAACAGATTTTTTCTTTTTTCAAAGGTGGCAGCCTCATTTTCCTCACGAATCGCTTTCGCCTCAATAAATGCCGCATAATTTCCTTTGTAGCTGTAAAGATTACCGCCATCTAATTCAAACATTCGATTAGCAACCCGGTCCAAAAAGTAGCGGTCATGGGTAACCAATAAAATCGAGCCGCTATACCTGCTTAAGTAATCTTCGAGCCACTTAACGGAATCAAAGTCAAGATGGTTTGTCGGCTCGTCTAAGATGAGTAAATCAGGCTCGGCAATTAATACTTGCGCAAGGGCAACCCGCTTTTTTTGCCCGCCGGAAAGCTCGCCGATTTTTTTTGTAAAATCTTCAATTCCTAATTTCGTTAAAATCGACTGGGCATTTGTGCTTACATCCCAGCCATTAAGGGCATCCATTTGTTTTTGTAATTGAAAAAGTTCATCCTGAACCTTTTCCGCATTCGGATTCCTATTTAGCTCCAATAACGTTTTTTCATATTCACGCATCAGCTTTAAAATCGGCGCTTCACCATGGAAGACTTGTTCAAGAACCGTTTTCCCGGAATCCAACTCTGGCTGCTGATCCAAAAAGGCGATGGAATAGTCCTTGGCAGCGGTAATTTTACCGTCATCAGGAGTGTCCAAGCCAGCAATGATTTTTAATAGCGAGGATTTTCCGGTGCCATTGATTCCGATTAAACCGACACGCTCTTTTTCGCTAATCGTAAAGGAAATATCGTTAAATAGCAGTTTCTCCCCGTACGTTTTCGAAACATTTTCCACTGTTAGCATTTTCATGATTCTTGTCCATCCCATTCTTGGTAAAATTGTTCTAAAAAGTCCAGCATCATCTGCTGGCGGCTCTCCGCCATTTTTTTGGCTGCTTCAGTATTCAGTAATTCTTTCAATTTTAGCAGTTTTTCATAGAAATGATGGATGCTTGTGGATTTACCATTTCGATATTCTTCCATGCTCATTTCTTCTCTGATCTTGATATTCGGGTCGTAAATGAGCTGTCCTTTTTTCCCGCCATAAGCAAATGCCCTGGCAATTCCAATTGCCCCAATCGCATCTAAACGGTCAGCATCCTGTACAATTTTCGCCTCAACAGATTCAAGAGCACTTTTTCTACCGCCTTTATATGAAATCGATTCGATAATTTGGAGGATATGACTTTTGATTCCGTCTGCTAATTCGATTGTTTGAAAGAAAGAATCCAATTTCGCTCTGCCTTTTTCAGCACTTTCGTTCAATTTTTCATCAGGTATATCATGGAGGAGCGCCGCCATTTCGACGATAAATGGATCTCCTTTCCTTTCTTCCCTGCAAATATATAAGGCATGACGCCGAACACGGTCAACATGGAACCAGTCATGCCCCGTGGCATCTTCACCAAGTTCGTTTCGAACATATTCTTCTGTTTTTTCTATGAGTTGATTTTTCATTATCGTACACCTACCTTCATCCATGCTATTTTAGCATGAATAACAAACAAAAAATAACCCCGAATACTTGAGGTTACTTTTATGGAAAAGGGGCGGAGCGCCGCAATAGCAAATTAAACTAGACAAGTTTAGCTAGTAATATACATTATAGACAATGAATAAAGTTAACCCTAGCTCTGCTCACACCGCCTTTATTGGCAGGAATGATTCTCTGAAAAAGTTTCCATAGTAAATGGTGGCGTGGAACGCTATATTAGTTTGGTTTGTTATTACAAGCCATTATGCCAGCTAATTCCAAGGGTGTTTTCTCCTGCGTGCACGCCAATGACCGCCCCTAATGGACAGCAAATCACTTTCAACTCTGGAAATTGTCCTTCGAGTTCTGCTTTCAATAAAGCCGCAGGTGCTTCATGTAACCCGTACAGGATATATACTTCTTTTAATTGATACTTTTCGTAGGATGTCCTGAAGTAATCAAGGATTTTTTCTTTAGCCTTTTTCTCGCTTCTCACCTTTTCTTTCACAGTCAGAGCTCCGTCGACAATCGATATAATAGGTTTTACGTTCAGCATGCTGCCTAGAAAGAATTGCAATCCTGACATTCTGCCGCCCCGGTGAAGCTGCTCTAAGCTGCCAACAAGAACATAAGTCTCATTTGTGTCCCTGATTGTTTCAAGTTCTTTCATGATCGACTCTAAACTATAACCGGCCCCTTGTAATTCCAATCCCTTTTTTAGTAAAGCAGACATTGGATAGGTCAAGATTTTAGAATTAAAGGTGGTGACTGGAATCTCGACAAGCTTCGCAGCTTGTTCGCTTGAGGATACCGTTCCACTTAATTTTTCTGATAAAAGGACGGCTGCCACTTGGTCGTATTCTTTTGAAAGTTGATTATATAATGTTTGAAAGGCTCCTACAGATGGCTGCGAGGTTTTTGGCGGATTTTTTAGATGCTTTAATCGTTCAAATAACTGGGCGGGAGTTAGATCAATCCCATCGGAAAATTCCTCACCATCAAGTAAGATTGTTAATGGTATCGTATATATATCAGGATGATTTTTCAATTCCTCGTCTAAAAATGCTGTACTATCCGTAACCCAAGCGGTTTTAACCACCGGCACTCTCCCCCTTTTTTCAATATTGGTACCTACTGCTAATAGTAACCATAATTTTCAATATTGTAAATATATGACCTGAAAAAATAGAGCCGATTTATAAGCCGGCTCTACACTAGGTTATTTCTCATAATAAAAATGTTCTAATTGCTCTAAGGTGGTAGTCATAACCTCTGTCATTTCCACCAAATCATCCAATTGGTCTTCACTAATCAGTCGATCAAATTCCACTGTAATGACATTCGAAAACTTTTTTTCATTTTCCAAGGGATCATATTGCACAGCCATTGTTATTTTTCTAGTTGCTCCCCACAAATTCAAGAGGATAGCTTCAAGTGCATGATAATCTAATTTCTTACCACGATGTTCAAGGAAAAATTGCAATTTCACATGACATCCTGCAAGCTGTCCTGATAGAGGGTTTGGTATTAGCTCCGCTGCCAAATTAACAAGCATCGATTTCATCTCGATGACGGCTGTGATCGAACTGTTGGGTAATTGAAAAGATACGTTAAATTGACGCGACATTTTCGCCATATTGATTAGATCATTTCGATCGGTAATGACGATGTCACCGCTGCTATCCAGATCATAAAGTGCACCTTCAATAACCACCTTCATATTATCAAAGGCTGTTGGATCAAACATATCATATTTCTCCTTTAGAAAAGTCCAACCGCATTCCCGTTTTCATCGACATCCATATTTAGGGCTGCTGGCTTTTTAGGCAGGCCAGGCATTGTCATGACCTCGCCTGTTAATGCCACAATAAATCCTGCTCCAATCGACGGTTTAAACTCTCTGACCGTCACGATGAAATCTGTTGGTCTGCCAAGCTTTGTTGGGTCATCGGATAAGGAATATTGTGATTTTGCCATACAGACAGCTAAATTGGACCAGCCGAACTTTTCAAAATCAATTAGTTGTTTTTTCGCTTTCGCAGAAAACTCCACATCCTTGCCGCCGTATACCTTTTGAACAATCGTTCTAACCTTTTGTTCAATCGAATCAGATAAGTCATATAACGGATGGAACTTATTTTCTTCTTTTTCAATGACGGCTAATAGCTCGTTAGCAAGTTTAATGCCGCCTGCTCCGCCTTTTTCCCAAACTTCGGTTAAAGCAACCGCAACATTTTCTCTTTGACACCATTCCAATAATGTTTGAACTTCTAAATCTGTATCTGTAATAAACTTGTTAATCGCAACAACTACTGGAAGTCCAAAGCTTTTAATGGTTTCGATATGTTTTTGCAGGTTGGCAAATCCAAGTGTCAATGAGGCAATATTTTCTTTTGCCAATTCTGTTTTTGGAACGCCGCCATGCATTTTTAAAGCCCGAATGGTCGCAACGACGACAACTGCTTCCGGTTTAATCCCGGCGCTCCTAGCTTTAATATGTAAAAACTTCTCTGCCCCTAAATCGGCGCCAAAGCCGCCTTCAGTGATGACAAAGTCAGCAAGCTTAGCTGCTGCGGTTGTTGCAATTACACTGTTGCAGCCATGTGCAATATTGGCAAATGGACCGCCGTGAATAAGTGCCGGTGTATGTTCAATCGTTTGAACGAGGTTTGGTTTAACCGCGTCCTTTAACAATAGTGTTAATGCCCCTTCGACACCCAGATCACCGACGGTAACGGGTTGCTTGTTAGCATTGTAGGCAACAACCATTCGTGATAATCGTAATTTCAAATCCTTTAAATCTGTTGCTAAACATAAGACCGCCATAATTTCTGATGCCACGGTGATATCAAAGCCATCTTCCCTTGGAACACCTTGAAGCGGACCGCCAAGTCCGATAATCACTTTTCTTAAGGCACGATCATTTAAATCAACTGCCCGTTTCCAGACGATTCGCCGTTGATCGATATTCAGTTCATTTCCTTGCTGAAGATGATTATCAATTAAGGCTGCGAGCGCATTATTGGCAGTCGTAATCGCATGAAGATCCCCGGTAAAATGCAGGTTTATATCTTCCATTGGCAGGACCTGTGAATAACCGCCTCCTGTCGCTCCCCCTTTAATTCCCATAGTTGGGCCTAATGAAGGTTCACGCATTGCAATCATTGCCTTTTTCCCGATACGAGTGAAAGCATCCGCTAGCCCCACTGTTACAGTCGATTTCCCCTCACCAGCAGGTGTGGGATTTATCGAGGTGACAAGAATGATTTTTCCGCTTTCCTTCGTTTTGATTTTAGCTAGTGCTTCATTAGAAAGTTTTGCCTTATATTTTCCAAAAAGCTCGAGGTCATCCTCTACTAAACCAATTTTTTCGGCAATTTCCACAATTGGTTTCATCGTTGATTCTTGTGCAATTTCAATGTCTGACTTCACAGATGTTTTCATAGCCACATTAATCCCCCACATTCAACATTTTAAATTAAACTACCACTTCATTGTACCAAATAAGCGCTTCCAATCCGATAAATAAATATGAACAAATTATTATCTTTGCTGATTTAATAATAATGTTTATAATGTAAATATCGAATTTTTATAATATTCATTGACTTTAATCTGCATGGCATTATATTAATGGATGTAGCATTTTAAAATTACACAAAAGAAGAGGGGGATGATCACTTGCCAATTAACATTCCAAAACTTTTACCAGCACGGGAGATTCTTGAGCAGGAAAATATATTTATCATGGACGATGAACGAGCGGTTAGCCAGGACATTCGGCCTTTAAATATCCTTATTTTGAATTTAATGCCTGAAAAGGAAAAGGCAGAGACACAGCTATTAAGATTATTAGGAAATACACCCTTGCAGGTAAATATCAAGTTTTTGAAAACCGATTCCTACGAATCTACCCATACTAGTAAACAACATCTAGAGCAGTTCTACACTACGTTCTCAACCGTCAAAAATCAGAAATTTGATGGGATGATTATTACTGGCGCTCCAATTGAGCTCCTTGATTTTGATCAAGTAAAATATTGGACCGAATTAACAGAAATTATGGAGTGGACCAATAAAAACGTAACCTCAACATTACATATTTGCTGGGGAGCACAGGCTTCGCTTTACTATCATTACGAAATAGGTAAATATGAGCTGAAGCGAAAATGTTCCGGTATTTATGCGCACCAAATTTTCGATCAAAATGATTTTTTACTGCGCGGTTTTGACGATCATTTTTTCGCTCCCCATTCCCGCTATACTGATGTATCAATTGAAGCGATCTTGAATAACCCGGAATTAAAATTATTGGCCGCTTCAGAGGATGCTGGTGCATTATTAATTGCTTCTCGAAATCGAAAACATGTAATGATAACCGGGCATTTGGAATATGAATCCGATTCACTCGCACAGGAATATGAAAGAGATTTGAATAAAGGCTTGGAGATTCATATGCCGGAAAATTACTTTCCAAATAACGATCCAGCACAGCCGCCAATTAATCGCTGGCGGTCCCACGGCCACTTGTTCTTTTCCAACTGGCTCAATTATTATGTATATCAGGAAACACCCTATTCTTGGGGGGAAAAATAAGTATCGGAACCTCTCCGATGCTTGTTTTTTTTGTTTTTCTTCCCTTTTTGTTTATTCCTAATACAATAAAGGAATAATAAAAGAGAAAAGGGGGATTTCAAATGGAAACTATCGCAGGTCTTCATCGGAACCATTTTGGGGAAATCATCAGCTTTGTCACGTCTGAAGGTCGGATCATTTCTTATCGGAAGGCATTAGAAGAGGCAGAAAATGGCTGCATCCAAGGTGTCCAGTCCATCGAGAATTCAGATGGGAATCTATCCTTATTGCCAGAATCCGGCCAATCCTTTGACCATTATCCGAATTTATTTTAAAAACACCTAGCATTCCGCTAGGTGCTTCTTTTTGATTTCTATACTTGTTCCTGTTCGTTTTGTTTTTGAATTTCTTTCAATTCTTCAATCCGGCTCTCGTCTTCTTCAAAAAACTGAACAAGGTCACCAATACGATCAATGGAATCCCAGCTTAAATGGTGCTCAATGCCTTCTACATCATGATAAATATTTTCATCTTTTACACCGATAATTTTTAAAAACTGCTCTAACAAATCATGTCTAAAGACTAGGCGCTTGCCAATCTTTTTACCTTTAGATGTTAACACAAGTCCGCGATATTTCTCATATACTAAATATTCATCTTTATCCAGTTTTTGAACCATTTTCGTTACTGAGGAGGGATGTACTGACAGGGCTTCGGCAATATCCGACACCCTTGCGTATCCTTTTTCTTCAATCAAAATATATATTTGTTCGATATAATCTTCCATACTTGGTGTTGGCATCCCGTACCCTCCATTGTCCTTCATCACTTAAAACCAATTTTGCGGCGCTCCGCTCCATATCCATACAAAGTTTACTATAGAAAAAATGGAGTGACAAGGCTGTTTATCACTGTGAACATATCTTACCTGGAATTATTTCGCTGCTCCTCCGCAAATAAAAATCTGACTCTCAGTTCCTGTTCATCAAGAAAAAGCCTTGCATTAAAGGTTTTGTCCTTGTTTGTAAATCCTTCAATTACCTCTGTTTTGCCTTCAGTGAGAAGGAGTTTTAAATTTTTCTGGGTAATACTTTTCCCAAGAATTTTTTTTGAAATCGTGAAATTACATTGATTCTTTTGGTAATTGGAACAACCATAGAAGCTCCCTTTGTCGACGATTGACCCGTCGCATTTTTTACATGGTCCCAGTTTCGAATAAGACTGTCTCTTTGTTTTTTGCCTGCTGGGAGCAAAATTTTCGCGAACATCTTCCGAAAAAGACCAATTCGAGGCTTGACCAATACTTGACGAAATTAAATGGATAACCATCTTTTGGGTTTGCTCCATGAATTGCTTTGGTGCGGCAGACCCCTCAGATATTTCTTTCAATTTCTGCTCCCACTTGGCGGTCATTTCTGGTGAAGCAAGAATTTCTTGACCAATCGCCCCAATCAATATCTTTGCCTTTGCTGTCGCATACACTAAATTTTTCCTGACATCAATGTATAAACGGTCCTTCAGCATCGTGATAATACCTGCCCTTGTTGCCTCAGTTCCCAGTCCTTCAGTCCTTGTCAATATTTTCTCGAGCTCTTTATCATCAATATGCTTGCCTGCTGTTTTCATTAACGTTATCAGCTGACCCTCGGTATAGCGCTTTGGCGGCTGTGTCTGACTTTCTTTGACCTCTACCTTTTCCGTCTGCCCTTGCTCCCCTTTTGTCAGCAAAGGTAGCGCCGGTTCATCTTCCCGGTCCTTTGAAATTAGTACCTTTCTCCAGCCTTCTTCGATTTGCACCTTACCTTTTGAGATAAATGCAGCTCGTCCATCAACTAATGTAGTAACGGTTGTATATTCGGCAATCGCCTTATTGTAATGAGCGGCTATTAAACTAGTTACCACCAAATCATAAATGATTCGCTCGTCAGGGCTTAGTCTTTCAACATTTGGAATTTGTTCAGTTGGGATAATCGCATAGTGGTCGGTCACTTTTTTTTCATTTACATATCGTTTGTTATCCGCAACCTGCGCAAATGGCAACGGAAAGAAGTTTTGATAATCTTTAATCTGACTTAATTTGTTTAAAATCTCCGGGAATGTATCCGCTTCTTCCTTTGTTACATAGCGTGAGTCCGAACGCGGGTAGGAGACGTTTCCTTTTTGATATAGCTTCTGCAGGACATCCAGCGTTTTTTTCGGCGAGAATTTAAAGCGTTTATTTGCTTCTGCTTGTAAGGCTGATAGATTATATAATAACGGTGGAAAAAATTCCTTTCTCTCTGAAAGAACCTCGCTGACCTCAGCAGGCTTTTCCCGGCAAAATGCAGCTATTTTCTCTGCTAACTCTTTTGTTTTCACACGAGATTCCCCGTCATTCTGCCATTTCCCGCTATATTTTTTACCATTGATTAAAAAATGAGCAAGGACCTCCCAAAACGGCTCTGACTTAAAATTCTCAATTTCTAGTTCTCTTTTTACAATAAGCGCTAAAGTAGGTGTCTGTACCCTTCCAACTGAAAAAACATCGGAAAATCCTTGTTTTTGCAGCAATAAACTATACAGGCGTGACGCATTCATGCCAACTACCCAGTCAGCACATGCACGCGTATAAGCTTCAAAATACAAGCTCCTCGTCTCTTGCTCGTCTAACAGCTTTTTAAATCCTTCCCGGATGGCATTGGCTGTTAACGAGGAGATCCATAGTCTTTTCATCGGCTTTCGGCATTTTGTTAACCTAAGAATATTTCGGATAATGAGCTCACCTTCACGGCCGGCGTCCCCCGCATGAATAATTTCTGTAACTTCTGGGTTGGAAACCAATTTTTTGATGACCGCAAATTGTTTCGCTTTATCTCTTGTTACTTCATACTCGAAGTGTTCTGGGATGATGGGCAGATTATCTAATGTCCATTTCTTCCAGCCCGATTGGTATTTTTCCGGTGAGACTAATTGACAGATATGACCAATGGCCCAGGTTACATATGCCCCCTTAAGAAAAACGTCATTTGGAAAAATTTCAATGAAACCATTTTGTTTTTTATGTTTAAAAATTGAAGCTAGCGTCGAACCCTGGTCCGGCTTTTCGGCAATAATTAATTTCATACCAATTGCTCCTCTTTTATATACTTCCCCGAATCCATTTTCCCATTTTGTCCAATATCCGTAAAGTGAAAATACTATTACAAGAAAATTGATAATTTAGCAAAAAAACCGTTTGCACTCCTTGACTGCCTAAATCCATTATTGTATATTTAAAGCATCATGTAAGCGAATAATTAATTTATTTACTACATGATAATATTTATCTTTGGCACTAACATTAGTGTCTTGAAAGGCTTAGGAGGAAGAAGTACATGCAAAACGGTAAAGTAAAATGGTTTAATAATGAAAAAGGTTTTGGTTTTATTGAAGTTGAGGGCGGCGGCGATGTATTCGTACATTTCAGTGCAATCCAAGGCGACGGCTTCAAATCATTAGAAGAAGGCCAAGAAGTTTCTTTCGAAATCGTTGAAGGAAACCGCGGACCACAAGCTGCTAACGTAGTAAAACTATAATCCTAAATGATCATAACCAATCAAAGGCTGACAGAAATTGTCAGCTTTTTTATGTCAGCTTTTCACCATATCTTTGAAGCTTTTCCCCGACAGTGCATTGAGAAATACAAAAACGGTGTGCCAATCTCCGTCCGCCTTCTTTTTTTAACTGTTGATGGAGAAAGCATCCATCACAATATTGATTCATAAGGCTTTCAACTTGAATAAGCAGCTCTTTTCTGACTGAATTCTTCACTATTTCCGAACACCCCATATTTCAAAGAATTAATGTTTTGGCAAAGATTTCTTTCCCTTCTAAGGCCAGGGTTGCCAGTTTATCTGCTTCTTTATTTTCTTTTCTTGAAATAACAGTATATTTAGCAACAAGCCCAAGTGTTTTCATTTTTTCCTCAATGCGGTCAAGCCAGCGATTAAGCGTTTCTTCATAACACGGCCAATCCCCTTCAAGCTGCTTTAGAACTACCTGAGAATCGCCCTTAAATTCACATGATAGGTGATGGACACCCAAATCTTCTAGAATATTTAATGCGTAATAAAAGGCAGCATATTCAGCTTCATTGTTCGTGTCCATTTCATCAAAACGTTCATTCGCACGGATGCGGTATTTCTTCTTTCCTTGCTTATAAAACAGGACAACGCCAAGCCCTGCCTGATTCGTTTCTTTTAAAAACCCCCCGTCAAAGTAAACGGTAATTTCATGAGGGTCATCCTCGATTTCGGTTAACAGCTTTTTCATTTCCTTTAAAATCCAAGACGTCCCTTTTTCATCATAAAAATATAAATCGACTGCTTTTCCTGATCCCTCCAGTTCCTCCCCTATTTGAATAGCTGTTTCACCCGATACCCATTCAGATGAAAATTGAACCTTTTGATTATTTTTTAATTTATGATTCCACTCAAGCCTATATTTCATTGGTTTCAGCCTTTCATGAATGATTTCTATATATTCTTAAATATATTCTTTTCTATCATGCCCACTTAGGCAAGAGAAAAAATATTTTCCTGCACTACTTTATATATGATAAACTTTTATTAATACAAACATGGAGGAAACAAAATTGATCGAGGTGTACATTGACGGAGCAAGTGCAGGTAATCCCGGACGAAGTGGTGCGGGGATCTTTATTAAGGCAAACGGCACTGTTGAAAAATATTCGATTCCGCTTGGAATTATGTCAAACCACGAGGCGGAATTTCATGCTTTTATAAACGGACTGAAAATTTGCCTTGAAAAGGGCTATGTCAATTCGGTCGTTTCTTTTCGGACCGATTCGGAATTAGTCAGTAAATCTGTTGAAAAAGAATTCGTCAAAAACAAATTATATGCCCCGTTACTTGAGGAAGCCTTACATTTAGCAGCCAAGATTGAGCTGTTTTTCTTGAAATGGATCCCAAGTGCGGAAAACAAGACTGCTGATGAATTAGCAAGACTTGCCATTCAAAAAAATTCAAGCGAGGAGCCAAATAAGTCATCATGAAAAGACCTTTATTCGCTGATATAAGTTTACTTCTTGTTACATTAATCTGGGGTTCCACTTTTGTGTTGGTCCAAAATGCGATTGATTTTCTCCCGCCTTTTGCTTTTAATGGCATCCGCTTTTTAATTGCCGCTATTTTACTTATTCTTTGCCTGCTCATTTTTGAAAAGAAACAGCTAAAACAATTGAATCTCAAGATAATGGCCTCAGGTGTGATTCTAGGTTTTTGGCTGTTTCTTGGCTATGTGACACAAACCATTGGCCTTTTGTATACGACTAGTTCTAAGGCTGGATTTATCACCGGTTTAAGTGTCGTCTTAGTCCCTTTATTTTCACTGTTTTTACTGAAACAATACCCAAGTAAGAATGCGCTATTTGGCGTACTAATCGCAACAGCAGGTCTTTTTTTCCTGACTATGACAGACGTAACGTCCTTAAATACCGGCGATGGGTTTGTGTTTATTTGCGCGATTAGTTTTGCACTGCACATCATATTAACAGGGAAATTTAGCAGTAAGTACCCAACCCTTTTATTAACGGCCATCCAAATTTCAACCGTTGCCCTATTATCGATTCTTTCCTCTTTTCTTTTTGAGAATTGGAAAACAGCTTTTAAAGCAGAAATTTTACTTTCACAAGATGTGATTATTGCTTTATTTATCACTAGTATCTTTGCTACAGCGATTGCATTTTTTATCCAAACCAATTTCCAAAAATATACCTCTGCTACTAGGGTAGCGTTAATTTTTGCGATGGAGCCGGTTTTCGCCGCGATTACGGGTTATTTTTGGGCCCAGGATCGTTTATCTTACAGTGCCCTTTTTGGCTGTATCCTTATTTTTATGGGGATGATATGTGCGGAGCTGCCGCCAAATAAACTCACTTTATTTCGAAAAAATAAGGGTTTTGAAAGCTAATAAAGAAAACTCCCTTTATCACGAAGGGAGTTTTTTGTTTTGGTTAAATCGCCAGTAATTCCTTTTCCGTTACAAACTTTATTGCATCTTTCCTTGTGCTGATCTTGTTCGAAATTAGCGTTTCGAGTAATGCGACATAAAAACTGCCATCAAAGCGTTTTTGCGCCTTTAATGTCAGTTCAATCGCTGTATTGATCATTTCATCGGAAGCATTAGTGTAGTGTTTCCCAAAGTAAATAAAACCGATTGCATCCTCATCTAATTGAAAGCCCTTTCCTTCCAAAAAGTGCAAATAATCCTCTACTGACCTCACTTACTTTACCATCCCTCTCCCATCATACTTGAAACATCCCTTTAAAATCTTACCTTAAAATCCCTAAATTTCCTATCCTTTTTTGTACATAGATGGCCAATAACACCAATCAATGCTCCAAATAAAGCTCCCCCTGCCACTTCTTCGGGTTGATGTCCTAACATTTCTTTTAACTTTTTCGCGTCATTCTGTTTAAATTCAAGGCTTTCTTCCTTTTGGACTTTTTCAATTAAATCGTTCATCGAGTTGACCTTTAATGTGAGTTCTCCTGTTTGCCTGCGGATGCCTTGTGCATCATACATGACAATGAGTCCGTAGATAAGCGAGAGAGCAAAGTCAACAGTGGACAGTCCTCTTCTTAAGGCAATATATGTGGTAAGGGTAGAAACACCTGCTGAATGTGAGCTAGGCATACCGCCTGTTCCAAAGAACAATTCCGGGCGCCATTCTTTCTTTTTTAGATAATGGATGGGGATTTTTAATCCTTGAGCAAGCACAATGCTGATCAGCGCTAAATAAACACCTTTGTTCATCATATCACCTCTACAATTATTGTTCGAAATCTCGTGTTTTATTATTCCTAATGGAAATGCTAGTTGTTAGGGGAGGTGACACGTTTATGACCAACAAAAGCCAAAGAAACCGCGGTGTGAAAGCACCAGGGGTAACTCCACAAGGGTATGGGCAAGACGCTGAATTTGCTGAGGAACCAAAAAGCAAGCTCGAGAATGCAGCGAAGAAGAAAAACACAAAGTAATTAACCGATAGTAAAAGGTTGTCCCGAATACGAGACAACCTTTACCTTAGGATATAATAGCTTCATCAAACGGCAGCAGCCGCTGCAGGCCGCGAAGCTCAATTTCCAATAATTTATTTACCGCTTTTTCTCTTTCAATGCGTAGTCCAGCCTCTTCTAATGCGCAGCTAACCGGAACGTCACATTTTATTTCGGCGAGTATTCTAGATAAATGAAGCATTTCTAAATCTCGCTCAATTTTAGACTTATTTGATTTTGATAATCGATCTAAGTTGGAGATAATCCCTTCAACATGTTCATATTCCTGT
This sequence comes from Neobacillus sp. NPDC093127, assembly GCF_044754175.1. Lineage (NCBI taxonomy): Bacteria > Bacillati > Bacillota > Bacilli > Caryophanales > Bacillaceae > Neobacillus > Neobacillus sp. NPDC093127. The sequence goes on along the minus strand of NZ_JBIVOP010000007.1, from coordinate 5,399 downwards.
AAAAGCTTTAGCGCCGTCTTTTCGCCAATCCCCTTTACTCCAGGATAATTATCGCTAGGATCCCCCATCAAGGCTTTTAAATCAATCATCTGCCTTGGAGTTATTCCTTTTTCTTCAAAAAAGGTTTCGGGTGTGTGTACAAGGTAATTCCCATAGCCTTTTTTCAATAAAATAACGGAAATATTATCATCAAGGAGCTGCAGGATATCTTGGTCACCAGTTAAAATCGACACATGCGCATAATCCTTTGTTTGCTTGGCGATTGTGCCAATACAATCATCTGCTTCAAAACCAGCCAACCCAATATTTGGGATATCAAACGAGTCGACTACCTCTTTTACTAAATCAAATTGCGGGATGAGCTCGACTGGTGCCTCGCCGCGATTGCCTTTATAATCAGAAAATAACTCGGTACGGAACGTTTTGCTGCCCATATCCCAGCAAACAGCGAGATGTGTCGGTTTAAATGAAGATACCGCTGTAAATAAATGCTTAACAAAGCCATGGATTCCATTAGTTGGAATTCCTTTTGAATTTATCATAAATTGTCCTGATACAGCCGTGGCATAAAATGCACGGAATAACAGGGCCATTCCATCAACAAGCATAAGTGAAGGTTTTTGATTTTCCAATTTTCAGCCCCCTATTTTTAATGTTCTAAAAAACAACACGAGTTCCATTATAACATACGATGACCCGAAAATTTATTCGATTTTATTTTCGTCGTAGGAAATCCAATCGCTAAAGCTGCCAACATAAAGCTTTACCTTTTCAAATCCCGCTTCCTTTAAAGCGAGGAAATTGGGTGTGGCGGTTACTCCCGAGCCGCAGTAAACAATAATCTCCTTACCAGGATTTACATTCGAAAACCTTTGTTTTTGTTCCGCTGCTGGAATATATTGTCCACTTCTTAAACCTTCCATCCATGGCTTATTAATCGCACCTGGGATATGCCCTGCTTTCTTATCAATTGGTTCTTCCAATCCAAGATATCGTTTTTCTTCTCGTGAATCGATTAAAATGATGTCTTCAGGCTGATTTTTGACGAATGCCTTTACTTCTTCTGTGGAGGCGATTAATTCAGCATTCAAGTTTGGATGGAATTTGCCCTTTTCAAAGACAGGTATGTCTGTTGTCAGTGGATAATTTCCTTTTAGCCACCCATTAAACCCTTCATCAAGCACATACACATCCCCATGCCCAAGATACTGAAGGAGCCACCAAAACCGGGCGGCAAATGCACCCTCTCCGTCATCATAGGCGATGACTGTTGTGTGATTACTAATGCCTGCAATCTCTAGTTTCGTTACTAATTCTGCTAAATCCGGCAACGGGTGTCGGCCTCCGTGGTCACTAACAGAACCTGACAAATCTTGTTCTAAATCGAAATAGGAAGCCCCAGGAATATGGCCTTCTCGATAGTCTACATGCTTTTTTTTAGGAGCAGCCAAGGAAAATCGGCAATCGACAATTCTTACATTCGTTTCATTCAAATTTTTCAATAACCATTCCTTGTTTTTAACATATTTCATCTAAATCCCCCCCTTTATTTGATTTCTACCGTAAGCTTTTGTTGTATATCAATTAAAAGTTCGAGTGAAACCCCGCCATCTAAGGCAGAAAGTAAACTTAAATAAAAATCATCTGCCTGCTCATTCATTTGCTTTACTAAACGATTGAATTCGTTTAACAATTCGTTAGCGTAATGACGATTCAAACGACCTGCTTCATGCTGTAAATAATCATCAGCAAGTGGCTGCAGGACGCTCACAAGTTCATCGCTCATATTTTGTTTATCATTTTTTTCAAAAAAAGACTTTGGATTTTTAAAATATGACAAAGATTTCGTAAACACCTGCTGATTGACATCTTTAAAGGCAATTGGGAAATCAATCTCTTCTCCCTTCCTTTTTTCAAATGTGGAAAAAGAAAGGTCCTGGTTGATTTCAAGAAGTTTGCGCATAAGAACTGATTGATAATCAGCCAACTGCTTTTCAACAAACCTGTCGATTCTAACGGTTGTTGCCCGCATCTCCTGCGCAAAATCAAAGCCAAAACTTTCTAGGAATTCGTCTAGTGCAGTCTGGAGAGCCTTTTTCAAATTACGACCGTCATCCCTTAGGGCTGATGGATTAAACGCCTCTTTAAAAAAATCGCCAAAACGTAAGAATACTCTTTGCTTAATGTAATAGATTAGTTCTTCTGCCTCCTGGTTCATTCGCCCAAGGAGGGCATCTGCGGTTTGCTTTTCAAAAACGTAAGAAAGTTCTGCCTTTTGCTTTTCAATCTCCGTTCGTTTTTGCTCTTTCATGACCATATTTTCACTTGAGCTTTGAATCAGTTTGTTTAGTAATTCTCGAACACGGGTCAATTCCTTTTCAGCTGCTAAAATGGTCATCTCCGTTAAATCATTGGAAATGAACTGATAAAAGGCCTGTTCAAACGCATCTATACCAGAATTGGCATTCAGATTTGGAGTCGTCTTTTCTTTTAGGGCAAGCATGCTTGACAACGAATAAAGATGCGGGTTACGGATCCCATATTTCAGCAGCTGCTCTTCGACATATTCTACGACTGTTTCCTTCTCGGCATCATTTTCAGCAAGGTCAATTGCATTGATAAGGAAGAACATTTTATCCATTTGAAATGAATCCTTCACACGGCCGAGCTGAATTAAAAATTCGCGGTCTGCTTTTGAAAAAGCATGATTGTAATAGGTGACAAAAAGGATTGCATCTGAGTTTTTAATATAATCAAAGGCAACGCCGGTATGACGGGCGTTAATGGAATCTGCTCCAGGGGTGTCAACTAGCGTGATTCCTTTTCTTGTTAACTCACAATCATAATAAAGTTCAATCCATTCAACAAAGCATGATTTTTCCTCCATTGCAACAAATTCGTGAAATTCGCTTAAATTTGTTTCCTTGACTGTCCCTAAGGATGGAACAAAGGAGGCAGAGCCTTTGCTAAATGCCTGCAAAAAGGCATAATGTGTTTTCTCGAAAACACCTTCTTGCCCCTTTTCAAGCAGAATCTGGCCGCTGATCTTTACAGCCTCTGTGAAGTCGCTGGCATGTAAATCAAAAACCTTTAAGGAACGATTGACATCATCAAGCATAGTATTTAATTCCTTAAACTTCACTAGAACGGTTCCATGCGGATGTTTGGCAGAAACCGGCTTAATTTTATTGATAGCGGCTGTAGTTGGATTGGGTGATACAGGCAGTACTTTTTCTCCCATCAGCGCATTGGCAAACGAAGACTTTCCGGCACTAAAGGCTCCAAATAATGCGACAGTAAACCCCTTGTTTTCCAATCTTTCTGCTTTATCCACTAATTCTATTGCAAGCTTTTGAAAACCTGGGAGGTCTTTTATTAATTTTGAAGCATGTTGAAGCTTCTCCGTTGTGTGTTTCAAATGATTCTTTTCAGGCTGGAATTGATGCCTCGAATTTTCAACAAGGACAGCTGCTTCAAGTGGTTTATCCATATTGTCAGTTTTCTTTTCTAAAGAGTCAGCTTTTCCTTGGAATTGGATGACCTCAAATTCCTCATCCTCTTGCGCAAAAAGCTGATACACATCTTCCTGGAAGCTTTCTGATTGCATAAGCAGGTCATCAATTGTCTTTTCTCTTAAAAATATCGTTTGTTCATGCTTTTCTAACGCTGCAAATGCCTTTACATATCTCTCGATTTTGCTAAATTCCTTTTCGTACTTGTCCTTTACGATTGTCGACTGGTCTTTTAAGGCGGCGATAAAATGCTCTTTAAATTCGGAAAGTTGATTCCTTGCGATCCTTTTAATTTCATTGGCAACATCCTCTGTGTAATGAAGAACATAGTCACCGGTGACACGAGCACCCGGTTTCACTGTATTTGTTAAGACATCAACCGGAACGCTGATGGAAAAGGATTGGGCTATGCTAGTCAGATCAGCTTGGTCCAGTCCCGATTCCTTTATGGTTCGAAGGAGATATTCACGCAAATGCCACTCCAGCTGTGACCTTGTTTTTTCAAGCAGATCTTGATAAAAACTGTCTAAGCGCTTTTCCTTCTCCTCTTGGGTTTTTTGTTTGGAAAACAGGAAGCCTATTTTAAATTCGGGCTGACAGCTTTCCAAAAAGCTTTCTGCTAATGCCCTGGTCTGAAACGGCAGGAGATAGGCATTTTTCATAATTTGAGCAATTTCAGCGTCAAATTCCTTTTCTTTCCCTGAAGTTCCTTCGTTTATAGCTTGAAGATTGGCCATGATATTTTGATAGTTGATGGATAATCCTTGTTTTTCTTGCTCAGATAATTCATTTAGAAGTTCAAGGATTGGGCCCAGCCTTTCTTCTTCCTGCCTATTTTTCTCGTTAAGATGGTCTTGGGTAATTTTTCTTAATGAATGATAAATAGACGGAATTAACAATTGGTCTTTGGCAGCCAACTTTTCCGCAATAAATCCTTGAAGCTCGTTAAGTTCATTACATGGATGGTCTTTATGCTTTAATGAAGTATAAAAAATCCTTGCCGGCTTTACACCCCATGAGGCAAACGAATCGACAACACTGGTTTGAAAGTCAGAAAAACTTAATTCCTCATCCTTATGTTTATCAATTTGATTGATAACCAAATAAACTTCTTTCCCTGCCTCCGTCAATTCCTTTGTAAATAAAAAGTTCAACTCTGCTTGAACGTGGTTATAGTCCATTACATAAAAAATCAAATCAGCAAGATGGATGGCAGATTCCGTTGCGACCCGGTGGGCATCATCAGCAGAATCAATACCCGGTGTATCCATAATCACTGTATTAGCCGGTAAATGTGAATCGCTATGGCTAATCTCTACTTCTTCAATTTGGTCACCGTCTTTGCAATAATTTTTAACTAATTCATAATCATAGGGTGCTAAATATAGCCTCGGTTTTTCATGTTTAAAAAACACTTTGGCGTAATCCTCACCGGATTTTACTTTCACTAGATTTGCACTAGTCGGAATCGGGCTTGATGGCAGTAAATTTTCACCAACTACTTGATTAATCATTGTTGATTTTCCCGCGGAAAAATGACCGCAGAAGGCAATCAGGAATTCTTTATTGTCTAACTTTCTTGCGAGCTGTTTGACCTTTTCGGCCTGCTCTGTATTTTGATTCTCGATTAAATAGTCATATATTGAAACGATTTTATGTTTTAGTGTTTTTATCGTTTCATTCTGATTGGCTGTTTGCACCATTTTTATTTATTCCCCTTAACAACGTAGTAATAATTTTTATTTTATACGATAATTCAAACTTTTCCTATCTTGACACAGCTTTTATTTTTAATCGAGTAGAGGGAAAATAATTAATTATTTTCGCCCCTCTCACACCACCGTACGTACGGTTCCGTATACGGCGGTTCAATTTATATTACAGTGT